>JAZQIF010000168.1:0-3923 GCA_045540935.1 Erysipelotrichaceae bacterium
CATTCGACCCAATGTGCCATCATGGCCTATACATTGGTCCACCTCAAAGACCACATCAAAAACGGCACGGTCAGCTTGTATTTCACGCCGGCCGAAGAATTCACGGACGTTGCCTTTAGAAAAGAACTCATCAGAAAAGGCGAGATAAACTATATCGGTGGCAAAGTAAACATGTTGACAAGCGGTCTGTTCGATAACGAAGATCTTTTCATTCACTTACACACGATGGGTGAAAGCAAATATCATTTCTCCCTCAACTCCGCCCTGGCCGGCTTTGTCTACAAACAGATCATCTTCAAAGGAAAAGCCACCCATGCGGCCGTCGCTCCGGATAAGGGCATCAACGCCCTCAATGCCTTCGTCTTGTTCGACAATGCCATAAACATGTTAAGGGAGACCTTTAGGGAAGAAGACTACATCCGCATACATGGCATCCTCGCCCAAGGGGGTCAGACAGTCAATTCGATACCGGAAAAGACTGTTTACGAATGTTATGTCAGAGCGATGAATGAAAAAGCGCTCAACACTACCGCCAAAAAAGTCGATGATGCTGCCCGCTATTGTGCCAAAGCGATCGGTGCCTCGGCCTCCATCAAAACCACACCGGGTTACCTGCCGATGAATCAAAGCACTCTGATCAACGACGTCATCCGCAAGATGATGTTAAAATACTGTCACAAGGAAGACATACACGATAATGAAGTCTCCATGGCTGCCGGGGATATCGGCGATCTGTCCTGCTTCAAACCGACTGTCCAGTTTGGCTATTCGGGCTTTGGCGGCAATTGCCATGGCAAGGATCTGTGCATTATAGACAAAAACAGAGCCTACCTCGAACCGGCCAAGATCGTTTACGACACCGTAAACTATCTTTTGGCTCATCCCGACTATGTCACTTCCATCAAAGAAAACTTCAAACCGCTTCTCACGATGGACGAATATCTGGCCTATCTTAAAGGATAAGCCTTTTTAATTGATTCTTAAAAAGAAACATATAGAACTGTAAATGAGCCTCGGGTATAATTAGAGACATGAAAAAGGTGCTTATACTGACCTCGATCCGCACCGGCTCGGGACACAAATCCTCGGCCAACGCGATAGAAAAGAAACTGAAAGATGCCGGATACGAATGCCGGCAGCTCGATGTCTTCCCACTGATGGGCGATCTTGGTGAACTGATGGAAAACAGCTACATCACTTTGACCACCAGGACACCCTTGTTATACTATCTGCTTCAACGCTTTTCGCAATTTTTCCCCGACTTTATCCATCTGTCCATGTACGATCGCATCAAAGTCGCTTTGCTAAAAGAGATCAAAGATTATAAACCCGATCTTATCATCTCCGTTCAATGCATGTTCACCAAGGCCGTTTCAAGACTGATAAGAAAGAATCACTTGAACATACCTTTTTATGTCGGCGTCATCGACCTGGTCCAACCGCCCAGTGTCTGGAAAGACCCCAACGCGGATATGAGCTTCGTACCGACCGAAACGATCAGACAGGATTATCTGAAAAAAGGCTTCCCCAAAGACAGAGTACTCACCTCCGGTTTCCCGGTAAGAGACGACATCATCGTCAGAGACAAAGCCAAGGATATCCATAACAGAGTCCATATCCTGATGGTCAATACTTCGACAAGTCTTGACAAGAATATCCGCTTCCTCAAGGAAGTATCACGCCTTGAAAAAGTATCCATCAAATTCATATGCGGACTCGATACCCGCCTTTACGACACGCTGACCAGGATGAAAGATGAGGGACAGTTGTCACAAGATATCGACATCTACGGTTTCGTCGACAACATGAACGAATTTCTGACCAATGCCCATATCATCCTCACCAAAGCCGGTCCCAACGTCATCACCGAAGCTGTCAGAAGCGATACGGCTGTCGTCATCACCGGTCATATCAAAGGCCAGGAAAATCACAACTACCAGTTTATCACCGACAACGGCTATGGTTTCAGATGCGAAGATCCCGAAAAGATCTACGAAAAACTCGACGAATTCATCAGGACCGATGAATTAAAAAAGTGCCTGGACACGATCGTCAGGCACGAGATAAGCAACGGTGCTGAATTTATCGCCAACTACGTCAGCAAGCACATCTGAACTAATAACGCTTCAGATCAAAATCACTATCCAATTCATCGATAAAATGACACAACAGATCTCCGGTCTCCAGGAGATCTTTTGTATCGATCATTTCCAAGGTGGAATGGGAATAACGATCAGGCGTTCCCATATCGACACAGGGCACACCGTCATTTTCCAAAGCCAGATAAGCCGTATCGGACAAAGCTCCTCTGGCAGCCTGACGCTGTATCTTTATGCCGTTTTCATCAGCACATTTCTTCAACAGTTCAAACATCCCTTTGTGGATGATGTTGCCATTCAAAGTTCCCTTGCCATGGAAATTGAACATCGTGATACCGACCCCGTTGTTCATCTTCACATTCGAGACTTTTCCTCTCTGGTCGGGAGTATCGGCGGCACCGGGTCCCAGGATGGAGATCGCCATATCGCATTTCACGCTCCTGTTGGCCATCATAGCCCCTCTGGCTGAAAACTCCTCCATGACTGTTCCGACCAGCACGACATTGACCTTGGGCTGATGGGCTTTTAGATGTTCCCCTATCTGCAACAGGTTACACAGTCCTGCTGCCGCATCGATATAGGAACCCGAGACTCTATCGTTCAGCAGTTCGTAATAAGCCTCACCATAGGCGACCGGACATCCGACTTCGATGCGCAGATCGTGAAGCTGCTTACTGCTTTTTGCCCCGACATCGATAAACAGATCGTTCAGTGTATCGGCCTTGGCCTTTTCCTCGTTCGACATGATGTGATAGGCTCTGGTACCAAAAATACCGGGATGATACTTTCCATCTTCGCTTCCGACTCTGACCGGCGTGCCTGTCAATATCTTCTCCGGTACCCCGCCGACTCTGTCGACATAGATGAAGCCATCCTCATCGATCCTTTTGATCACAAAACCGATAGTATCCATATGCGCAAAGACCATCAGCGTCGGTGCGTCCTTCTGACTTCCCTTAAAGAGAGCCAGACAGTTGCCAAACTTGTCGATCTTCACATCGTCGCAATAGCTTTCAAAGTCCTTTTTCAAGGCATAAGCCATTTCCTTTTCATAACCGCTCACCCGCGGAATCGCCATATACTCTTTCAGTTTCTTTTTCAGCTGTAAAAGTTCCATTATGATCACCTGTTTTTTCTAACTAAATTATACCCAAACGAACATACTGTAACAGTGTAAAATTAATCATTTTAATAAGACCCGTGTGATACAAGAATGTATAAAAGAAAATATTGAATTAAACGATACATATCACAACAACAGGAACAAAAAAACAGAACAACCTGAACGAAATCCGCTTTTAATAAGTAAGAGTAGTTTTTATCATAAACATTAGAATTCTTATATGTGAACCTCCCATAAGCTAAAGACTTATGGGCTTCTTAAGAAGTTTGCTTTTACGTTTCCACCTGATATATATCAGGTAAGCCTTATTCTTAACGGGCTGTCCACCTGCCCTCTACCGTATAGGACACTTAAGTCCGCAACGCTACTTTTCTTTAAGATGTTTAATGCACCATTGATATCCGCATTGAGGCACATTCTGTTTGAGGTCTGATAGAGACCTCCCTTTTTACTCTTACACCGGAGAATGAGTATTCCTTAGGATTATCATCGTTGTATACAGGAATATCATCACTGTCAAAGAATGATGCCTTACTGGTATAGGATTCCTCCTGCCTGATCAGATGGATTCCATAGTATTCGCACAGATATTCAAGCTTGTCTTTTAACTTACCAAACGGTACGGTCACAAAGTTCTGATTGTTCCTTCTTCCGATATTACTGTCTTTCTGTAATGTCGGATTATATCCGATGACGATATT
>JAZQIF010000169.1:0-7926 GCA_045540935.1 Erysipelotrichaceae bacterium
GTACTCCTTATAAATTATTGACTTATCTTCTTACAATCATTCTACCCTATCTGTATCCTTGTTTTCCATCTGTATCGGCCGTTTTACGCTTGAAAAAAGATCCCGACACACGAGATCTTGTATTCTTATCTGCTCAATTCATCGATCAGCGACTGGACCTGCTGATCATAGGAGTATACCTTGGGATATAAGGCTGTATTGAAGCTGCGGTCCGGATGGATGATCAGTACGCCCAGATTCTCTAATTCTTTGCCCGTCGAAGTCAGAACAACGTTGTTTCCATCCTTGTCATAAACCCCTTCGCCCGGGATCACCGTATGGGAATGGCCATCGATGACCACGTCGATCCCGCTGGTATTGTCGATCAGATCATAGGAAGAAAAACCTTCTGTCACGCTGTTGGAACCAAGATGCGAAAGAACGATGATATAGTCTGCCCTTTTCTTCGCCTTGTCGATCGTCTTCTGTACCTGCTCGTAGAGGTCTTCTCCTTCATTTGCTTCATAGAAGCTGTAAAGAAGCTGCCCATCTTTTTCGATCGCCGCTCTGGCTTCTTTGCCTTCCGTCAAAGTCTCCGGTGTCGTGACACCGATGAAGGCGATCTTAGTAGGTCCATATCGCTTGATGACATAGGGCTTTACTTTCGCTAAAGGATCTTTCCCGCTTCCCAGATATTTCAGGTTGCAGGAGACATAATTGAACTTTGAAGCGGCGATATTGTTTTTCAAGTTTTCGAGACCGATCGAAAACTCCTGGTTGCCCAAAGCGACGACATCATAGCCGACTTCGTTCATGATCTTTACGATGCTTTCCCCGTTGCTGGATCGGGCAAACGATCCGTCAAAGAAATCACCCGCATCGACTAATCCGACATAAGGGTGTTCACTTCGGACCTCATCGAGGTAGCCCTTCACTCCCGCATAGCCGATCTGCCCATTGACTTCACTGGCCACATCGTTGGTATATAAGATGTAAATATCTTCGGTCTGTTCCTGCTTACAGGAAGACAGACTCAGACAGATGAAAAGGATCGATATGATCCTGACTAATTTATTCTTCATAGGTAAAATTCGCATTGCAGTGTTCAAGATCGGGTGCGACCTTGTCTTTTTCCGATAAGACAGGTTCGATACCGTTTAGTAGTGTTCCCCAGTCTACATTGATCGATGGATCATCATAGCGGATGGAACCTTCCGATTCCTTGTTGTAGAGTTCATCACATTTGTATTGGAATTCTACATCATCTGTTACCGTAAGAAAGCCATGGGCCATGCCTTTTGGAAGATAGAACATCCGCTTGTTTTCTTCGGAAAGTTCGCAAGATACCCATTCCCCATAGGTAGGTGAACCCTTTCGGATGTCGACGGCCACATCGATGACCTTTCCTTTGGTGCATCTGACAAGTTTTGCCTGGGAGTATGGAGCTCTCTGGTAATGTAATCCTCTTAATGTGCCTTTGACAGCTGAATAAGACATATTGTCCTGTACAAAGACAGTATCGATGCCCATATCATGGAACTTGGCTTCGTTGTATGTTTCCATGAACCAGCCGCGGTTGTCACCATAGCAGTCGGATTCGATGATATAGACACCTTCGATCTTGGTTTCGATCTTTTTCATATGCTAATCTGCTTTCCCTTCTGCCACCATCTTCAGGTGTTCGCCATATGGAGACTTGCCATAGCGTGAGGCGGAGGCAAGTAATTCTTCCTTTGAGATCCAGCCATACTTGAAGGCGATCTCTTCAGGAGCGGATATGACGATGTTCTGTCTTTTGGAGATGATCTGTACGAAGTTTGCTGCTTCGACTAGAGAATCCATCGTACCGGTATCCAGCCAGGCATAGCCTCTGCCCATGAGCTGCACATCGAGTCTATCCTGTTTGAGATACATGTCATTGAGTGTTGTGATCTCAAGTTCTCCTCTTGCGGAAGGTTTTACTTCTTCAGCCATATTGGAGACACCGGACGGATAGAAGTATAATCCTGTGATACAGTAATTGGATTTTGGATGAAGAGGCTTTTCTTCCACAGACAAGACCTTGCCGTCTTTGTCGAATTCTACGATGCCGAAACGTTCCGGATCATTGACATGGTAGCCGAATATCGTAGCCCTCTTATTGTTTTGCGCATTATCGGCTGCTTTCCTTAAGACATGGGAGAAGCCATCACCAAAGAAGATGTTATCTCCTAATACCATCGCGCATGCTTCTTCGCCAATAAAGTCTTTGCCAAGTATGAACGCCTGGGCAAGGCCATCGGGAGAAGGCTGGACACAATAGGAGAGTTTTACACCATATTGGGAACCATCGCCAAGAAGTTCTTCAAATCTTGGCGTATCGGTCGGTGTGGATATGACTAAGATATCCTTGATGCCGGCCAGCATCAGAGTAGATAAGGGATAATAGATCATCGGTTTATCATAAACAGGCAATAGCTGTTTGGATGTGACCATCGTAAGCGGATAAAGTCTTGTTCCGGCACCGCCGGCCAATATAATACCTTTCATAGTATTCACCTCCTCAAAATTATATCATCAATAACCCTTGTTCCTGTATTGGCGGATCAGGTCATAGAAATTCCTGTCTTTTTCGCAAGAAACGGGATCTTGCGAATCGATGACCTTCTTAAACTCTTTAAGATCCTCATCGGAACATTCTCTTAAGAAAGAATCAGAAAGATCGAGCCATTCTTCCAAAGAAGGCAGATACTTTGCCTCCTGTAAGAAGAAACGTTTATGATCTTCGATGTAATTTCTGATCCCATCCAAGATCTGATCGAAGCGTTCTTTGCGTTTTTCATCTTCTTTGTTTTCGTAGACTGGCTCCAAGTCTTCATCGACGCCGATGATCGCACTTTCATAAGACGTGATCAGAAATTCCGACATCTTGACGCTCATATTATCGCTCATGCCCAGCAGACGTTTTGCGAAACTTTCATGTCTCAACTCACTTTGCGCAAAATTTCCTGCGAAAAAGCCACACAGTTTCTTTTCTGCAAGGTAATACATCGCTCCTTTCAAAGATGTATAGGCTCCGGAAAACATATCGATGACAGCGATATTATGACCATCCTGACAGATCGTTTCAAGATGTCTTTTTAAGTCAGCACTTCGTTTTGATGACCACTTTTTCAACTCTTGAATATGTCTGTCAAATTCCTGTTCATTCTCTTTTTCGTCTTCACTGATCCTGATCGAAGGGATATAGTGTCTGGCGATCGAAAGGATCTTAGAAGGATCTTTGCAAAGTCCGTTTTCCAAAGCACCCGAATAGATGGCAGCCCTGGAAAGATAGGCATAGGCACTTTCGATCTTTACTTTTTCATACAGATACTCTTTATAGACCTTTTCCAGGCAATAACCGTCTCTTGCCACAAACAGCAGACGGTCTATGCCAAGTTCTTTTGCCCTCGCACAGACAAAAGTCAGATATGCGTAAGCCAATGGCCCTCCTAACGAGTAACCCAAACGTTCAAAGAACGGCTCCTCTTTATTCGATGCGAAGTGTTCGCTGAGCTGTGATAGCAGGATCGAAGAAGAAAGCTCTTCATGGCGGCGATAATAGGATAAGGTATATCTGCTTTGGATATCGTCGAACATGACATCATTGATCTTCGGCGTCTGAAAAGCGGCGATGCCTTTGCGCAAAGCTTCCGAATAGTCCGAAATGTAATTGTCGCCGAAGTGGACCATATCAGCAGCGGAAATGTCTTCGTGTTCCAATACATATTCAAACAGCTTCCCGGAGCCTTTCGTCTTTCCGATATCGCAGGAGACATAGACCGCATCCATCTGATAGCCGCTGTTCTCTAAGATCTTTCTGATCACCTTTTCAGGCAGGTACATATCGGAGACGGCAATGACTCTTTTGTTTTCACGTTTCGCAAAGTCATAGACCCTCTTGATCTGTGGATTGACATGACAGAACAAGAGCTCGATTTCGATCTCTTCTTCTTTCATCTCTTTATACTTTTTATCGATGAATTCATAGATCTCATCGATATCGACTTCCTTATTCAAAGCCTTTCTGGCCTTTTCTTCCGCCTTCTTTCTCTCTTGGACAAAACCTGCATCATCAGATCTCAAAGACAGACAGGCAAAGACATCTTCCGGATCCAATACCGGACGTATGACCAGGGTATCGAAGACATCAAAACTGACGGCCTTTTTCTCTGTGATCGTTTTTTCATAGGCCTCATAAGGAAGATCACTCTTGCCGGTCTCATAGCTGTTGATGATCGGATTTTTTACCGCAAAAGGACGTCTGCCTTCCTTTTTCCCATAGACCTCATAATGTAAAAGCGGATTCATATCATGGATATCCGGATTATTGATCAGATACTCTTTGGAAGAAAAACGCACGGAAGGATCAAAGTCCTTACGCCAGCCCACATTCAGATAGTGGCCGGTTGCATCCTCTTTGATCCCGTATTTTTCCGAATACCATTTCTCATCAAAATACTCTGATCTCCGGATCAGAGTTTTCGGATTGAGCTTAAGCAGCAGTTTTTCTTTTACAGATGTCATGAGAGTATTTGAAATTCGACACCCCGATCACCATACTTGGCGATCAGATGTTTTTTGATCGTCTCATCCTCACAAAGGATGACATCGCTTTTTTCATAGAAGATCTTCTCGATATCGGAAGTGATCTTTTCGGTATGGAAGTTGGAAGCCTTACGATATTCTTCCGGCACCATTCCATGGCAATCCCAGATCACTTTCGTATCTTTCTGATCGAAGACTTTGTACAAATCATCGGAGATCTTATCCCGCATGAAACGGATGACCGAATGGATCAGACAGTTTCCGCACTTCGAGATGAGATCGAGCACTTCTTCACTTTGAAGGACATCGAAGCTGTTGCATACGATGTTTGCGTGCCTGTCATCCACAAGATCGATCTTCAGATGTTCCGCAATGCGGTCTTCCCCTGAAAAATAGATCCTGTAATAGTCGGAAAGCTGTTCATCGATGAAACGTACCCTCTTATCATATTCGTCATCAGTGCTTCCCGGATATGGGGCAAAGATGAACATCGTCTTTTCTTTTGCGATGATCTCTTTCAGTTTTTCCTTATTGGCTTTGTCTTTTTCGAATTCTCTTTTATCTTCGAGCTTCGATCTCATCTTTTCGACGAACCATTTCGGGAAATTGAGCCCCTGCTCCCTGACCTTACGGAAGACCCTCTTAAAGAAGATGATGCCTTTGACGAAAGTCAGGGAAGGGATCCTCGTTTTTTCAGGGATCGTATAATCATGAGTGATCTTTTCGAAATAATCATCGGCCAGGATATCCAAGGCATAGATCTCATTGGCTTCTTTCAGACACATGTCGGAAATATCTTTTCTGAGTTTTTCGTTCTCGATCAGCTGAGAGATCGCATCGACCCACTCTTTCGTCGTATTGTTTACCAGCAAGCCGTTTTCTTTATCGCGGATGCCGAAAACATACGGCTCACAGTTCGTATAGATCCCGGCGATACCGAAAGAGGCATATTCCACATATTTATTGAAGTACTTACATCGATGGAATTCACTTAACGGCATCGGTGCCAGGCCGATGTCCCAGTTGCATTTGGCCATATATGCCGTATAGGCATCGTAGCCGTCCTGATACGGAAGATGTTTCAATCCCAGTTTCTCGACAAAATCCGGCTTGGCGCCCATGATCTGTATCTCGATGGAATCGCCATATTTTTGAACGATCTGGGTGATCGCATCCTCCAGGATCTCATTGAGGTCCTGTGCCCGGTCGATCGATCCGGCAAAGCCGATCCTGACCTTGTCATTCTTTTCTTTTTTATGGATCCGGTTCAAAGAAGGTTCAGGGATATTGAAACGATATTTGAAATCCGGACCGTATTTTTCTAACAGGACCGGTGAAGGCGATAAAAACGTATCGCAGTTCGACATGATGGTCCTGATGTTTTTCTGCGTCGAAGGAAGAAGATAGTACGGCGCACTGCTCAGATAGGAAGGAACATTCAGCAGATCATCATCCATGACATAGATGAGCTTCTTTCCGGCCTTCTTAGCGATCTTGGAGACATAGGCGTCGATATCGGAATCCGAACGTAAAAAAACGATGATATCCGCCCATTCCACATTCTTCTTATTGATGAAGTGCGAGATGGAAAACTTGTAGTTGCATTTGCCTTGTTTTTCCAGATATTCCAGCTGGCAGTGTCCGCATAATAAAACAGAAGGAATAAAAGTTGTTGAGACGATCAATACGTTCATCATTCTTTTATTCCCGTTGCTTTCCTATAAGCGTCACAGACTTCCTCTGTATCGCCAAACATTACGACTTTGCCATGATCCAGCCAGATGACCTTATCACACATTTCTTCGATCTTGCCAAGATCATGTGAGACGAATAAGACGGTGGCACCGCCGGTCATAAGCTCCTTCATACGGTTGAAACTCTTTTCCTGGAAGGCCACATCACCGACCGCGAGGATCTCGTCGACGATCAGGATCTCAGGCTGCACGACCGAAGCGATCGAAAAGGCAAGTCTTGCCATCATGCCTGACGAATAGTTTCGTATCGGCATATCGATAAAATCACGGATCTCCGCGAAATCAACGATATCATCATA
The DNA here is from genome assembly GCA_045540935.1 of Erysipelotrichaceae bacterium. Taxonomy (GTDB): domain Bacteria; phylum Bacillota_I; class Bacilli_A; order Erysipelotrichales; family Erysipelotrichaceae; genus Colivicinus. Next base: position 6,602 of record JAZQIF010000169.1, read on the forward strand.
TTTCGATTCAAGATATTCCTTGGAATAACCAAGTATAGCACCATTGAGGTAGATGTTTTCTTTGCCCGTCAGTTCTAAATCAAAACCGGCACCCAGTTCCAGCATCGGTACGATGTTGCCGTGTGTGCGGATGCTGCCTTTGGTCGGTTTGAGGATACCGGAGATCAGCTTCAGAGTTGTCGACTTTCCGGCACCGTTCTTGCCGATGAGACCAAGGGTCTTCCCCTTTTCCAAAACAAAAGACACATCGTCGAGTGCGAGGAATTCGTTGAATCTGAGTTTCCCTTTGACAGCAGTCGTGAAGACTTCCTTCAGGGAATTGAGCGGTTCATCCGACATCCTGAATTTCATCGTCACATGTTCTACTTCGATCATATTTTTATTCATAGAGACCTCTAGAGATATAAAGCGAACTTATCCTGTGTCTTCTTGAAGGTATAAGCGCCGATGAAAAGTGATCCCAGCGCAAAGAGCAGACAGAAGATATACGCCCGCGGTTCCGGTGAGATGCCGTTGATCAGACAGGTACGGCAATTACCGATGAAGTGATACAAAGGATTGAGCCTTACGATAAACTTATACTTTTCCGGAATGATCTCGGCCGGATAGAAGATCGGTGTCGCATACTGCCAGATCTGTATCAGGACGCTCCATAAGAACTGAATATCTCTGAAAAAGACCATCAGTGCAGATAAGAACAGTCCGACACCCAGTGAAAAGACCACCAGGCAGATCAGGAAATAGAAGAAAAAGATCGCCTGCGGTCGGATCGCGATACCAAGGACCAGCGATGCCAGAAAAAGCGGCACCAAAGAGATCACCAGGTTGACCGACGAAGAGATCGTCCTGGCCAACGGGAAGATGTATTTGGGGATGTAGACTTTTGTGATCAGACGGGCATTGCCGGAGATCGAAGAAAGGCACATCGTCGTACACTCATTGAAGAACGAGAAACAGACGACACCGCTTAAAAGATAGACCGGATAGTTTAATGTGTCCGCTTTAAAGAATGTGGAGAAGACTAAAAACTGAACCGTCATCGTAAGCAATGGATTCAAAAAGCTCCAGAATACGCCCAGGATCGATCTTTTATATTTGGATTTGAAATCACGGATGACCAGCTGGGAGATCAGGAAGCTGTAACGATATAAGGCTCCGATCGCCATGACCAGGTAATTATGCCGTCCATTGAGGTATTGTCTGTAAGAAACAAACAGGTATGCGGCAAGAAGTGCTCCAATGCATCCCATGATGATCCAGTAATGCTGGCTGATCTCGATCTTTTCTTTTCCGGATACCGAGAAACAAAGAGAACCATCGATCAG
>JAZQIF010000170.1:0-7915 GCA_045540935.1 Erysipelotrichaceae bacterium
ACCGTCGCAGATCAGTTCGTTATAGACATCATCATTCAAGATCGCCGCACCGAGTCCGCCCATATTGCGGTGATGCAGTCCGGCCATGACGTTGGCAGTGTGAGTGATGACACTGATGCCGTCTTTGAAGGACTCCATCGCCTCTTCATAGGTCTGATTGGAATGAGCGAAGGCTGCCCTTACGCCGTTCTTATTCAATAAGCGGATGGCATCTCTGCTTCCTTCGAGTTCCGGTGCCAGAGCGACCAGACGAAGATAGCCTTGCGCATCATCGATCATCTGCTGAATGTGATCAAGATCGATCTCGGGATGACCGGTATCGACGCCTTTTTCACCGACTCTGTTGAGATAAGGGCCTTCGGAATGGATGCCTAAGATCCTTGCACCTTCGGGATCTTCTTCAATGACTTTTACGACGTGCCTGAAGGCACCTTCTTCGTTATCGACCGTCGGGAAGATCGAAGTGACAGCCACCGATCCTAGCGCTTTGACATAGCCTTTGACCTGTGCTTCGCCGTTGCTTACATCCGAAGGATCCCAGCCTTTGTAGCCGTGGTTGTGGGTATCGAAGATGCCCGGGATGATGGTCTTGTCTTCATAGTCGATATCGCAGTTCATTTCTTCGACGTCTTTTCGTACGATATCGGTGATCCTGTTTCCTTCAATGACCAGGTATCCGTCGATGATGCCCTGTTCAGTCACGATATTTGCACAATGGATAATCATTTCCTTAAGTCCCTGTACGTGATCAGTTCGACGTTGTTGTCTTTGATCCACTGTGCCACTTTTTCTGACATCATCATTTCCGCATCCTTTGCCCTCTCGAGTGACAGTGTCGTCAGACCTAAGAGGTCGGCGTCCACATAGCCCGGATGGCAGCAGAAGGCGTTGAATTCGTTTTCCAACATCTCATCGGCGATCGAGAAGAACTGTGCGACCGTGTCTTTGTTCAATTGATCATTGGGATCGAAGATCTTCTTCTGCGAAGCCATGGAATTTTTGAACAGCTTATCCATCGACTTGTCCATTTCCATTTCCTTCCAGATCTTAGAAGAATACGGAATGTTTTTTTCTACGGAAAGCTCATAGATGACTTTTTTATAGTTTTCGGATGAGATCGAATGTTCGTGCAGATATTCCGGCATTCTTCCGGTCAGTTCGACGAAACGATCGAACTGGGCAAGGATCTCGATCTTTACTTCTTCGTATGGGAAAAGCTCCGCTCTTCCTTCGACGGTCTGCCATCTCGGATCTCTGGTACGGACACCGGAGCGGATGAAATTGCCTTTCTCATCGACAAGATGCGGGATGTCCTTGGGATCCGCACAGGTCGGTCCGGAGACCAGGTTGAAGTCGATGCCAAAGCACGCCTGCGGGCGATCTTTCATATAGGAGACCGCTAAGGCGGCGGATGGCATGTTGGCGAAAAGCCCGGTGTTCCTTAAAACACCTCTGTCGATCGAATCGACGATACCGTAGGTGACGCTTCTGGTAAAACCGAAGTCATCACCCTGAAATAAGATCTTGGTCATGGTTATCACTCCTTTTCATCCATATATCCCTTATCTTTATGATGCTTTCTTTTCTCATCACATAAGGAACATATGGAAGAAAACAAGGGGATGACTCCCCTTGTTTGCGGTTTTTAGAATAAGCCGATCGCAGCACCGGCAAGGGCAAATGCGAAGATGAGAAGGATCAGCTTGGTAGGTGTCCAGCCCTTCTTGATCAGGTAGACCATTAAGAACAGAGCGCATACGCCAAGCAGACCCGGGAAAACCTGGTTGAGGATGTCGCCGACGACGACTTCGCCGCCTTCCGCACCTGTCGTATTAACGACCAGATTCAAAGGAACGTTGACCATCTGGGCAGTCATGGCACCGACCATCATAAGACCGATGACGGAAGCACACTTCGTTAAGACCTGGATCAGGCCGGAATTGAAGACCTGGTCGATGAATGTCGTACCGAGAGTGTAGCCTGCGTTGATCAGGAAGTACTTCGCAACGGACTGTAATACGCCATAGAGGAGTACGAAGATGATGACGCCTAAGAAGTTGCCCTGTGAGCACAGACCGATAGAAATACCGGCTGCGATGACACGGATCGCGTTGAAGAATAAGGAGTCGAACATACCGGCTGTCGGTCCCATCAGGGCAGCCTTGATGTTTTCGATCGTCGTTCCGTCGACTTTGCCTTCCTTGTGCTGTCTTTCCATAGCGTAGGAGAGACCTGCGATGAAGGAGAACGGTACGGCGTGGGTGTTGAAGAATGACTGATGTCTTAAGACGGCTTCTTTCATCTCTTCCGGATCATCTTTGTAGAGTTCCTGAAGAGCCGGAGCCATCGTCATGGTGAAACCGTTGGCTTCCATCTTGACCATCGAGAAAGAGATGAAGACAAGGTGAGAGAGCCAGAACATCTTGTTGAGAGTTGCTTTTTCCTGAGCAGTAAGATTATTTTTAGCCATTAGAAGAAGTCCTCCTCATCATTCGTATTTTCCTGTGCTGTGACGACACCGGAACTAAGTTCTTTTTTCATGTCGATGACTCTCTTGTGAGAGAAGAACATCGTGATGGCGATCGCTGCACCTAAGATGGCGATAGCCAGCGTATCCATATGCAGATAAGCGACCATGACATAACCGACGAAGAAGAAGATACCGACTTCGTTGTCCCAGATCATGGAAGTCAGGATCGCAAAACCGACAGCGATCATCATGCCGGAAGCGGCACCCAGACCTGTCATGACAAACGGAGGCAAGACAGCCAGCAGTTTGTTGAGGCCATCGACACCGTAAGCGACAGCGACGAATAAGACGATCGTCGGGATCAGCTTCATGGCAGCGGCGAACAGATAGTTCTGAACGGCAAACTTCTTGAGATCTTTGACAGCCAGTCTCTCCCAATACGCAGCCATCGGGTTGGCGAACAGGGACATCGACAGGTTATTGACTGTCGTTAAGACCGTACCGATCGGGAATGCCAGGGCAACGCCATCCTGAATGGAAGCACCTGTTAAGATCGTGTAGGCAACAGCGATGACTGAGGATAAAGTCGCATCAGCTGCGATGACGCCGCCGATCGCGGAGATACCCATGAAGATCGCTTCGAGTTCCGCTCCCATGATGATACCTGTACGGAAATCACCCAGTACAAGCCCTGCCAACGGAGCGATGACGATCGGACGAGTCAGACACTGCCAGGACAGACAGATCTCGTCGATATAGTTCAGCAGGAAATAAACGATGCATATTTTCAATGCAGCACCAGCCATAAATTAGTTTTCCCCCTTTCTTTTTTTTGAATACTAATTTAACCTAAAGCCTTTTCCAGAGGCTCTGCTGTTTCTTCCGGTGTGGTCTGATAGATGGTCTTGTTGCCAAGAGCGAGCACCTTCTTCAGCGTTTCCTTCTCATCGTCATAGAGATATAAGTTCGGGCGGTACGTCGTACGTGCTTCGCCATTGACTTTCGGAGCGATACGGCCGTAATTGCCGACATTGACGGTCTCCGGTTTTTCGGCAACCGAAGTCAATACCTTGAGCAGGTCGTCCGGGTTGTTGACCAGCAGAAGGATCTTGTGGTCTGCAGCCTTCGGGTTGGCCATCATGGCGATCGCCTTGTCGACGGAAATGATCGCTGTCTTGCAGGAAGCCGGAGCAGCCATCATCAGTGACTTCTGGATGACGGAGTTTTCGGCAGCGGCATCGTTGGCAACGATGATGCGGTCGACTCCGGTGTGTCTGGACCATTTGATGGCGATCTGACCGTGGATGAGTCTTTCATCTAATCTGACTAATTTCAACATATTCTTGTTTCCTTTCTCTTAGAAGAAATCTTCGTCTTCTTCTTTTGTTTCGCTCTTATCAAGTTCAACGATCCTTAACATCGTACGACTCTGTTCGACGAGCTGTGCGAGTTCCTCATCGCTGATCTCTTCCTTGACTGCCAGTTCCAGTACCAGTGCCAGGTTGACGCCGGCGACCAGTCTCGTGTTCGGCTTTTCCAGATAGGTGTACATGACCTGATTGACGCTTCCGCCGTACAGATCCGAGAGAAGCAATACCTGATCGTCTTCCGCTACCGTCTCGTAGAAGGCATCGAGGTGTTCCTGGACGGAATCCTGATCGATGTAGGCATCGAAGACCGTGATCCTTGCGTTGGGACCCATCAGGATCTCAACAGAACTTTTGATACCGCTGGCAAAATGTCCGTGAGATGAAATGAATATTTTTAACATTTTATGTTTTCCTCTACAACAAAAATAGCATCAACCCCCAATGAAGTTAATGCTTATTTTTCGTCTGAAAAACGTGTAATTTATTATTCTGCACCTTATAAGGTGAATCAGACGTTCAAAAATTTTCTGCGGATGATCGCATCAAAGATGTCGTCCAATGCTTTTTCTTTGTCCTTTTTCAATACATCGAGGGTATTTGGTACCTGCACGATGTAACGAAGGATGTGGTCGAGGATCTTGAGATCAGCCAGCGAGATCTCGGGATCAACGCTGACGGTGATGACCGCCTGTACTTCCAGGACCTCTTCAAAGTAAATGGTCTGCTCCGGCACATAGATATCGAAGATCTCTTTTCCGGTATATCTGTACGGCATGAAGATGATCGAGATGCCGTTTCTCGCATAGTAGTGGTTGATGATCTGTTCGTTTTCCACGAACTGTTTCAGCAACATCTTCTGATCCTCCGGCGTCCTGCCATAACGGTAAGACAGGGCCTCCACGAAACGTTCGATGTCATCGACTTTGATCTGTTCGTAGATGTTCAGCTGCTGCTTGATGCGCTGCAGTTCATTTCGGTCGAAGCCATAGCGAAACAGCGAATCGAACAATTCCCCGGGCTCCTTGTTGTAGTCGAGTTCGGTATATTTCACGATTGGCAGCGGATAGTAATAATAGAAGATCTCATTGGAAGAGATGATCGCATCGTAATCGTTGAAATCGACCTTGCGCATCTCATAGAGATTGAAGACGTCGATGTATTCGATGAAACCGGAAAAACGTTCGCTGAGTCCCTCGGCGACATGCTGGGTATAGACGAGGCCTTCGGTCGTGATGACTGCCAGGCGCAGTTTCTTGTAAGGATAGACGACCTTTTTCAGAAGCCTTTCATGAACACCGGCATAACCCATCACCGCCGCATCGCGGATCACGGTGCCAAGTCTCAGCTGCAGTCTTGCGACCATCGCACGTGTCAGCTCCAAAGGGATCGGTGAAAACAAGTCCTGGTTGCCTTCCGCGTAAGTGACGAAACGCATCTTGCCCAGATGATCGAAGTGATGGCGAAGATAGAGCTCCATCTGTAAAGATTCAAAATCACGGCTGTAGACTTTGAAAAAATCCGTACGATGCAGATAAGAACCGATGGAGCCTTCCATCGAAGCGATGATCTCCTCATAGATCTTCTTATTCTCTTCCACCAGTTTTACCGGCAGGTCTTTGGTCCCCTGCGTGCGGTAATTGAGTTCCCGGTTGATCAGTAAGAGTCTGGCCAGGTTGATGACCTCGATCTCTTTGTCACCCGCATAAGCGGAAATGATCGGATCTTCATAGATCTTTTTGGCGATCTTATAGTCATAGGTCTGTTTCAGTTCTTCGATGATGTCTTCATCCAGCTGAGGATAAGCGCCTTTTTCCCCTCTCTGGTAAGTCAGACAGAGGTGGGAAGCGATCTTCTTGGTCGCGATGTCGCTGATCACGATGCGGCTTGCCCTTAAGATATCCAGGAAGGCCTTGCGAAGTTCCTTGTAATGATTGACGCCGTCTTTGCAGAACATCGCATCAAAAGGCGGGTATGGATACAAAGGCTGGAATTCATGGTATTGCGAACAGCGGAGTTCCACCATCGCACTCCTGAGATCCTGTTCCTTGCCCGAAACGAAATAGCCTCTGCCGACAGCGGAATCCAGTTTCAGATGATACGATCCCAGAAAACCATTTACCCAGGCAATATCCTTGCGTATCGAAGAACGCGAAAGAAAGAGCTCCTCGCACAGATCCTCCAGAAGCACCTGTTCATTGACCAGCAGACGCTGCAGGATATAGATGCGCCGGTTCACCGCTTCCACCGAACGGCCGTAATAAAGCGAATGCAGGATTGAGATATTGTTGGAAAACTCATTGAACGCTTCTTCATCCTTCACTTCCATCTGATAGCCCTTGGCCTTGAAGGAACGTATGGAAACCGCGCCCTCTTCTTCGCACATCCCGTTCAAAGCAAAGATGTCGGACTTGATCGTCCGCAGGGAAGACTTGGTGATCTTGGAAAGCTCTTCCGCTGACAGAGGCTTCTTCGCATCGATCAGCGCTTTCAGGATCATGATGTGCCTGTATTTTTCAAGTTTCACTCGTTTACATTATATTAAAAGACCGCCGGATTTTCAGCGGTCTCTATGTAAATTACAATAATGCCTCGACGCAGGCTTTCACTTTCTCCATGTCAGCCGTCGGTTCGAAACGGGCAACGACATTTCCTTGCTTATCAATGATGAACTTCGTGAAGTTCCATTTGATATCCGGTTTCTTGTCCCAATCCGGATCTGCCTTGGCAAACATGCCCTCGAGAAGGTCCTTATAAGGATGCGGATCGAAACCTTCAAAACCCTTTTCCGCCTTTAAGAACGTATACAAAGGAAGTTCATTCTCGCCGTTGACATCGGACTTCTTCATCTGCGGGAAAGTCGTGTTGTAGTGTAATGTGCAGAACTCATGGATCTCGTCATCGGAACCCGGAGCCTGTCCGCCAAACTGGTTGCACGGGATATCGAGGATCTCGAGACCTTTGTCATGATAATCCCTGTACATCTGCTCGATCGGTTCATATTGCGGAGTGAAACCGCAGCCCGTCGCCGTATTGACGACCATGACGACCTTGCCTCTGTAATCGTTGAGATCGAGTGTTTCGCCCTTGCCGGTAGTTACTTTGTAGTCATAAAACATAATGATATTTTCCTTTCTTATGATGTGTCGCTATTCTGATAAGACAATTATATCAGTCTTCTTTTTCCGAGAAGAGATCCATGCCCGAAAAAATGTCCCGCTTTCACACAGGACATCCTTTCTTATTCTTCTTCGTTATTCACGGTAAAGACTTTTACCGATGCGACCTCATTGTTCTGATCGACGACGATCGAGACGACATCACCGACTTTCAGATCGGATGCCGAACCTGTCGTTCCGTCTGCCAGAGAGACGCTCACATTTCCGATATCGATGGCCACAGTCTCATTTCCTTCTTTGAAGGTGTAGGAACCGGACATCTGACCCTTCATGCCCTGACCCATGCCCATCATCGGCATCTGGCCTTCATTCATCTGGGGCATCTGTCCATCGGCAGAAAACTGTCCCTGGCCAAACTGCGGCATTTCGCCGTTTTTAAAGTCCGGAATCTGGCCTTCTTCCATCATCGGGAACTGTCCCATTTCCGGCATCTGGCCATCGCTCATTTCAGGAAACTGTCCCTGTTCAAAGGATGGCACAGTTCCATCAGACTGCGGCATCTGGCTCATATCGCCACGTCTGCCCATCTTAGGACCCATACCGTTCATCTGCGGGAAGTTTCCCTGGGCCATGTCGCCTTCCGGAAGCTGAGATGATTCACCGTCATTTTCGTTCATCTGTCCCTGGCCAAATGGCGGGAATCCTGAGTCAGGCTGCGGCATTTCGCCATCTGTCGGGAACTGGCCTTGAGCAAACTGCGGCATCTCACCGTTCTCAAAGTCCGGCATCTGGCCTTCTTCCATCATCGGGAACTGGCCCATTTCCGGCATCTCACCATCTGTCGGAAGCTGACCATCTGAAGGCATCACACCCTGGCCAAACCGGCCCATCTGGCCATCCATTGCGGCATCATCCTGTTTCAGTTTGCCGATCTGAAGTGTCAGGGTGTTTCCGTTGAT
>JAZQIF010000171.1:0-4234 GCA_045540935.1 Erysipelotrichaceae bacterium
CTCTTCTACCAGCAACTGATAACTTCTTCCGATCCTGGTATCATCCTTTTCAATGACAAAGCCGGATCTGTCCTTGTTTTTGATCGGAGCAGACTGATAATTGATATCTGTTTTCAGTACAAGATCTCCATAGGCTGAACGAAGATAGTCTTCAAAGATCTGTGACGCCTTTGTCCGGTCCGTCATCGTTAAAAGGATCCTGAAGTCCATCTCCGCGATCTCTCCTTCGTCAATGGCTTCCTTAATATTTGTGAGTGTCAGGTTCATTCCTTCGATCGAATCCGAAAACATGATGTTGTCAGCATCCGGATTCACCGGTATGATCACCATATCCGAACACATCAGCGCATTGGATATCAGCAGATCGATGTCCGGATGGTTGTCAATGATGATGTAGTCGTAGTCCTTCCTTATCGGATCCAAAACGTTCTTCAGCCTTAACTGCTGGATACCATGGGAGGCATACAGCATTTCTTTCTTGAGGACAAACAGATTCCGTTTGGATGGAATGATATCCAGGCTGGGAAATTTCGTATGATGGACACACTCATCATAGGATTTCTCTTTCCTTAACAGTTCGCAGATCCCATCAAGTTCCAGATAGTTGCTGAAGAACCGCTTGGATGAGTTTCCCTGCGGATCGAGATCTACGAGCAGGACTTTTCCTGTTTCGGAAAGTCCTACCGCAAGATTGATGCTTGTGGTTGTTTTTGAGCAGCCTCCTTTGGCTGACATTAAACTGATTGTTTTCATCATACGTCCTTTCATTTCAGTTCTTTCTGTATGGAACAAAAATAGATCCCGGTTCAAATCCTTCATCACTGAGTTTCTCTCTAGCTATGTCTCTATCCCTGGCATTGGCAGCAAAATTCATCTCCACATAGCTCACGATGTTGCGGATCGGCTTTCCGGAATAGTCTTTCCAGGACCTGCTTGCCATCTGTTCAAAGTAGCGGGTAAGATTTGGTCTGGTCGTCTTTAGTTCTCCCAGCTGCATCTTCTTCAGCAGCTGTTTCCAGGCATCGTACTGTTCGTTCGTAAATCCGTTCAATATCCTGTTCTCGTACTGTTCATAGGTTTCAGTTTCAGCACTGCATAGTTCCTGTTCATGTTCAAAAGCGTTCTGTTCTTGTTCTGAATCTGAATCTTTGTCTATATCTATCTTTTTCTCTATCTTTTGTTCTAATTCTTTATCTATAAGAAGATGGAAACTTTTAGGAACTGCAGGGAACTTCGGGGAACTTAGTTCCCCACCATTCAGTTTTCCTTGTTCGATCGCCAGCTGTTCTCTTTCCTTCCGTTGTCTCAACCTCTTACGTTTTGCTGCAACAGTCTCGGAATCGATAAGCTCTGGAACTTCCGTAAGCAGGTAATCCATCCCATAGTCTCCATGTCCTTCTTCGATCAGCATTTTTGATCTCAGGTATTCGATCGTAACATGGACAGCGTCCTCCTCTTCATCCAATACAAGAGCCACTTCCTTTTCAAACGAAGATTCGATGCCTTCAAACACAAACACTCCTTCTTTTTCGATGGTGTGCAGCATCATCTTCAGATAGATGATCGTGTAAGTATCGCCTCCGGGTATTTTCCTTAACCTCTTGATCGCCGGCTGCGTAAAAAATGTGTTTTTCAGCTTCATCCAGTAATATCTTTTGGAATTCCTTCCGGAAGCTTCAATGCTTGCTTCCATATCCTTCTGTTCTTCTCTTCTTATCTTTAATAAATCATTGTCGTTCATTGTGCGTTCTCCTAATTCGAAACAAAAAGACATCTCCGATAATTAAGATGTCTTGAGCTAATTACCCGCCGTTCTGCAACGTTTGTGCAACGTTATACTCACCAAAGTCATTTTTGCTACGGAATACTAAACAGATATCAAACCAGGCAGTTATGTGAAACAACGATAAATAAAGGGAAATCATCTTTCATCTGATCAAAGTCACTCGAAGTTCGAAATGGTTAAGTTCAACAAAAATCTCCCCTATTCTCCACCATTTGAAAAAACAGGATGCGGAAGCATCTTTTTTTCTGCTTTCTTAAAGGGGATCCGCCCTGACGCTCTCCCACATTCCGGTGGTCCTGTATGCACAAACGACCTCTCCCTTTCAGGGTGTGCAACAGTATGTGGCAGATCTGCGTTGTATAATGACTGTAGAGAGAGTGAATATGAATGGATTCAATATCAGAAAATTTATAACGGCTGTACTTGTATCGGCTGTGATCGCGTTTCTTCTGACAAAAAGCGGTCTGTTCAAGATCGCAGACAGTCTTTCCGTTTCCGGTGCGCTGATGATCGCCTGGAGTTTTACATTCTTACACACGCTTATGGGCCAGAATGCCGCCAGAGCCGGAGATGCGCTGAATTCTTACAGACGCGTGACAGCAGACATGCGTTACAATATCCGGGAAGAAAAAGGATTCATTCCCGAGACACTGCTTGTCGGGGTCATCGAATTGGCGGCAGGCATATTGTTACAGATCTGATGTGCAAAAAAATTTAACCATAATAAAAGCAGTATGTCCGTGAGCTATCAGTTAGAGCGCATGTTGACCTTATTCGATCAACCGTTTTTATGCATTGTGCTCACGGCATACTGCTTTTGTAATGTACGTGGTATTCTTCCTGTTTTACAGGCTGACGCCGGATACCCTACGGCGATTATAATCACTGAGACATTTTGTTTTTATATTGATCGCAGCATTCACATCCCGATCCAGGATCATCCCGCACTGTTCGCATTGCCAGATGCGGTCGGAAAGTTTCAGCTTATAGTTGAGATGACCGCAGTTGTGGCAGGTCTTTGAAGACGGATAATAACGATCGGCACGCAGAAGCAGTTTTCCTCTTTCTTTCATCTTGTATCTCAGATACCGGTCAAACAGTCCGTATGCATTATCATATGTCCTTTTTCCAAGATGATGGTTCTTCGATATTTCCTGCATGTCGAGATCCTCGATGCAGATGACATCATACTTTTCGGCAAGCTCTGTCGTCAGTTTGTGTATGAAGTCCATCCTTCGATTCTTGACCCTTTGATGATACGCTGCTGTTTTCAGCTTCTGCTTGTAGTAATTCTTTGATCCCTTCTCCATTCTTCTGAGCTTCAGATCGCTTTCGGCGATCTTTTTTTCATCTTCCTTGAAGAAGTGCGGCATATCAATCTTGTTTCCTTTGTCATCTACATAAAGGTGTGTGGACGAATAGTCGATACCGATGCTTTTGCTCAAATCGAGCTCTCTGTTCTCAATCTGTCTGTCGTACTCCACCATGATGCTGACATAGTATTTTCCATCTGCTTCTCGGATCAAGGCGGCATTTCTGATCTCTGCGTCTTCCGGTATCGGTCTTTGATACACCAGTTCGACATTGCCGAGTTTTGGTAATTCGATATATCTTCCATCAACGATCCGGATCGGACTTTTTTCAAGATTCGCCGTCGTATAGGAGACCCTGGAATCTTTACGCTTCTTGTGTCTGCTCAGCCTGTTCCCTTTGTCCTGTGCCTGAAAGATCACATGCATCAAAGCAGAACCATCGATGCCATTCAAGAACGGAAACTGTGCCCGGTATCCGGACAGGATGTTTTTAGCCATGCCCCGCATGTTTTTCCCTGCCTTAAGATCGTCGACATAATGGTTGTAAACGAAGCGTACTGCTCCAAATGTCCTCATGAGGATCTGTTTCTGCTCGTAAGTCGGTTTGATCAGATATTTGTAATGCCTTTGAAACTTCATGGTGATCGTCTCCTTCATTACATTATTTGGAAGTTTCTTTATCGATTCCTTATCCGATCGCACGATTTTTTATGTTTTTCTTTTGTTTTTCCTGTTTTTCCGGCCGGTTTTAGCTGTTTTAGCAACTTGTACCGTTTGAAACATGATCTTGGTCTACGATCACATCCGCACTTTGATCAAACGACGTAAGATTAAAACAGAATGAGTCAAACGCTATGAAAAAAATAATTTTCCTGCTGACAGCACTGCTTCTTCTTTGTGCCTGTCAGAAACAGACACCTGAAGTCTTTGATTATGAGGAAACCGTCTTTGATACTTCCTATGTTCATGAGATCGATATCCTGATCAAAGAGTCCGATTATAAAGACCTTCTGTCTGATCCGACCGCCAAAACAAAGTATACAGCCGATGTCGTTCTCGACGGACAGAAATACAAGGAAGTCTCTTTCTCGACCAAGGGAAATTCCAGCCTGTATTTCGTTGCCGATCAAGGCTC
>JAZQIF010000172.1:0-3102 GCA_045540935.1 Erysipelotrichaceae bacterium
TGAAGACATATTAAATAATCATCAGAAGGAAAGATCGCAGTAAAGATGCAATGAGCTGTTTTCGTTAAAAATGCGATCTGAAAACAGTTTTCAAAAACAGGAATGAAGCAGTTTTGTTGCGCTGCAGATGGTATACATAGAATAAATGGAGGATCATTTTATGAATTGGCACGTAAGGATGAAGAGCATTGTCTGCATGTTTCTGGTTTTACTGCTGGCTTTGCCGCAATATGTAACGGTTTCAGCAGAAGAAAATGAGATCGAAACATCTGATTCACAAGAAGTGTATGAACAGCAGTTTTCGCAGACTGAAGTTTCTGAATATGAAGAAATACCTGAGGTCTTTGAAGTTCCTACAGAAGAAGAACCTGCTTTGAAAGAAGAGGGCGAACCTGAAGAGGAGCAGGAGATCTTTATTTCACTGGCAGAAGATTATATTCAACTGCATATAGGAGAAAGCTATGCTTTGGAAGTGATACTTTCCGGTGTGGAAGAAGATATTGAAATCATCTGGCAAAGTGAGGATCCGGATATCGTTGAGATCGATAAAGATGGATACCTGAGGGCGATCAAAGAAGGTGTGACAGTCGTTCATGCCTCGATACTTGAAGGCAAAGTATCTGCCGATGCCATCGTCAAGGTCCTTTCGGATCAAGAAGCTTTGATCGCATTTGAGCAGAACAGCTATGAAGTCACAGTTGGCGAAGATATAAGCATTCCTTATACACTGAACGAAGGTGAATTTGAAAATATCGAATGGTCCATCGATGATGAAAATGCACTTTCGATCGATACCAATGAAAACGGTCAGATCCGCATCACAGCTGCAAAAAGCGGTGTCATCAGAGTATCTGCGAGTATCGACGGCCATGAAGATTCCTTCGCTGTGGTCGTTCTGGAAAAAGAAGAAGAAAAATACGCCGAGATCAGACAGCTGGGAGCCTCCGGCTATAAGACAGTGACCGGCACTTATTCACTTACATACAATCAGACCAGCGCCAGAGACCTGGCGGTGAAATTAAATTGTTACAGGACGGATACTGCACAGATCTCCGCTTTGACATATGATTTCACGATCGAGAAATATGCGATGCAAAGAGCTGCCGAGATCGTGATGGATTTCTCACACACCAGACCCAACGGCGATGCCTGGCATACGGTTTTTGATAAGAAGATCTATGGTGTAGAGAGCACGACGAACCTGAATGAAAACATCTTATGTTCCTCAGATGGTTCGATGGCAACTTCGCTGCAGGTTCTCAATAAGGTATTGGCGGACAATACGCAGCGTACCAGATCATTAAGAACGAAAAACAGATCCTTCGGTATCGGCCATGCGGTATACAATGGCGCCGATTACTGGGTCATGTTGTTCTCGGATACGCCGGCTGTCGATAAGTCGCAGTCGTCAGCTGTCGATAGAGAAAAAGATGTGACAGTACAGATCTTTACGGATAAAGAGCCGAATTATGTTTCGAATAAATCCGTATTCAAGATCAATGTAGGAAAATCAGCGAGCCTTCCTTCGATCACCGGGACTATAAATGTCCTTCTCGGCGGCAAACAGAAGGCGATCGCGATCACAGGATACAGTGTGACCTGGTCATTGGATACAAATGGCAGGAAGTATGCCTCCATTTCCAATGGCAAAGTCTATGCCAATAACGTACCGAACAATGATGAGTCGGCGAATCTGATCGCTACGATCAAGATCAACTCCAGCAGCAAGACCCTGCAGGTGCCGCTCAAAGTCATTCAGCCGGTAACCGGCGTAGAAGTGTACCCGAAAAGCGCAGGCATCGATTTAGGCAAGACCTATCAGATGACAGCCGTCGTTTCGCCAGACAACGCGACCGATAAGACCGTGAGCTGGAAGACTTCCAATTCAAGTATCGCAACTGTCAGTGCCAAGGGACTTGTCACAGCCAAGAAGGGCGGTACCTGCACGATCACTGCTGTGACAAATGACGGCGGATTCAAGGCTTCGTGCAATGTGACGGTCATCGTTCATGCCAAAGACATCGCTTTTGAGATCGGCGAACTGACTCTGACGCTGGGCATGACGGATAAGCTTATTCCGGTGTTTACGCCTGCTGATACGACAGACAAGAGCGTCACATTCACTTCCTCTGATCCTTCCAAGGTCAGGATCGAAGCGGATGGAACGGTCACAGCTCTGGCGGTGACAGGAAACGATCCGATCATTATCACGATGAAGACCGCCGATAAGACGATCGTACCGCCGCTGACTGCTGAGCTTCCGGTAACAGTCAAAGAAAAAGATAAAGCTGTAAAGCCAAGTGCTTCCTATTTATATGAATCGACCTATGAGATCCCGATCTCCGATTACAGTGAATATGGCGAAGTCGATGCACTGGTCAAGGGAGATCCGATCAGACTTCATACCGATACCAAGGATGCGCAGATCTACTATACACTTGATGGAAGTACACCAAGCACTAAGAGCAACCGCTATACCGGCATGATCACTTATCCGGGTGGCGATCTGACGATCAAGGCGATCGCTGTCAAAGCGCCGCAATTGAATAACTCTGATGTTGCGATCTTCAAATTCGTGGAGACCGAAGAAGATGTCTGGGAGATCTATGAAGAAGATCTTGAAAAGCTCAAAGGAGATGACGGCATCTATCACATCCCGACCGGCCTTTGGGCAGCCGGAGTCAGTGAATCAGTCACCTATACCGGTGATAAGATCACGTTCCCAAATTTAAGGGTCTACTATCGCAATCACCTGCTTACGATCAAAGAAGATTATAAGATCACTTATAAAAACAATGTGAATGTCTGCCCGGAAGGTCTTGCAGCATGTGAGATCACCTATAAGGATGATGGATCTTTCGTTCCGACCGGCGGAAGCAAGGTCGCTCATATCATGATCACCGGCCAGGGCAACTATAAGGGCAATACCTATATCCCGTTCAAGATCTCTCCGCTTACGATCAGTGAAGAAAATGGCTTCTCCTATCAAAGCGAGATCTATGAATCGCTGAAGACCAAGCCTCTCACACCGCAGCCGGTCATCCTTTGGAATGGCAAGAAGCTGAAAAACAAGACAGACTATGTCATCGCCTACAGCAAGGA
>JAZQIF010000173.1:0-16503 GCA_045540935.1 Erysipelotrichaceae bacterium
GGCACCCATGATATTGGTTGGATTGACCGCCTTGTCTGTCGAGATCAGAACAAAACGTTTCACGCCGTATTTGACTGCCGCATAAGCGACCTTAAAGGTGCCGATCGTGTTGTTTTTGATAGCTTCGTTTGGCGAAGCCTCCATCAGCGGCACATGTTTATGAGCGGCCGCATGATAGACGATATCCGGATGATATTTTGAAAAAACATGGTCGACTCTTTTGGAATCTCTGACCGATCCGATCATGACCGCTAAATGAAGGTCAGGATAGGTGCGTTTGAGTTCCTGCTGTATATCATAGGCGTTATTTTCATAGATATCGAAGATGACCAGCTGCTTGGGATGGTGCTTGGCGATCTGCCGGCAAAGTTCCGAACCGATCGAACCGCCCCCGCCGGTCACCAGGATGATCTTTCCGTTGATGAAATCAAAGATCTCTTCGTTATTGACTTTGACGACATCTCTGCCCAGAAGATCTTCGATCGCAACATTCTTCATCATGTTGACTGAAACATCGCCATTGACGATCTGCTGGATGCCCGGAAGCACCTTGATCTCGCAATCCGTCTCTCTGCAGATATTTAAGATATCTCTTCGCTGACTTGCCGAAGCGGAAGGTATGGCGAAGTAGATCTCGTTGATGTTGTATTTTTCGACGTTGGTTAAGATATCATCTCTGCCCCCGACTACCGGAACGCCCTCGATGTAGCGTCCGAACTTGTTGCTGCAGTCATCGATGATGCACACGACCCTGGAAGAAGATTCGATGTTCTTGTTGACATCTCTCAATATGGTCATTCCGGCATCCCCTGCCCCGATCAGCATGACTCTGGTCGCATTCTTGCTGTTTCTCTGCTGGCGCTTGATCATCAGAACGAAGCGGTAAGAGAAACGGATGACTGCCGCAAAGATGATCTGCATGATGAAACCGATGATGTGGTAAGAGATCGGCATCCTGGCGCCGAAGATCCTGGTCACGGCGTAATTGAAGATACCTAAGATCAGATTCGACAGGATGATGTTGGTCAGCTCGGAGTAGCTGGCAAAGCGCCATATACTTCTGTAGAGCTTGAAGAGCCAATACACAAAAACACATACCAGGGCATAAGGTATGATCATCTTGTAATAGACAGACAGGTAAGCGATCGGGATCCTTCCGAACTGGAAGTCGAAACGAAGCCACAATCCGAAGAAATATGAAAAGGCGATCGTCACAAAGTCATAAACCATCAAGATCAGTGCGATCACCTGCCAATGTTCAATATAAAAAGCACGAGTTTTCCTCATGCCTCTATTCTACAATATTTTAAAGCTGATGAAAAACCGCCAAAACTAATCTTTCACCTTTTGTTCCACATTGCTTCTGGCAACGATATACTGCGGACGCTTTTTGGTCTCCATATAGGTCTTGCCGATGTACTGGCCCATGATGCCAAGACACAGTAGCTGTATGCCGCCGATGAAGATGATGACGCACATCGTGGAAGCCCAGCCGGCGACCGGATCGCCGAACAAGAGCTTTCTTACAATGATGAATACCAACATCACAAAAGCGATGACCGTCATTAAGATACCAAAACCTGAAGCGACATCTAACGGAAACTCCGAGAAATTGATGATCCCGGAGATCGCATAAGAGACAAGACCCCAGAAACTCCACTTGGTCGTTCCGGCGACCCGCTCCACGTTTTCAAACGGAAGCCAATAGGTGCGAAAACCGATCCAGCCGAATATGCCCTTGGAAAAGCGGTTGTATTCGCTGATCGAAACGATCGCATCGACCATTTCCCTTCGCATCAGTCTGAAGTCTCTTGCCCCATCGACCACATCGGCATCCGAGATCATATTGATGATCTTATAAAAGAGTTTCGCAAAGAAGGAACGGATCTTCGATTCACCTTTTCTATCGACTCTTCTTGTCGCAACTGAATCGTATGTCCCTTCTTCCAGGATCGCATACATCTGCGGCAGTAAAGAAGGCGGGTCCTGCATATCGGCATCCATGACCGCCACATAATCACCCTTTGCGTTGCAGAAACCGGCATACATCGCCGCTTCTTTGCCGAAATTCCTGGAAAAAGAGATGTATTTGACATGTTCATCTTTTTCCGCAAGATCCAAAGCGACCTCATAGGTCTTATCCTTTGATCCGTCATCGACGATCAGCAGTTCATAATCGACATCCATCCCCTGTAAGACTTTTACCGTTTCACAATAAAAGATCGGAAGAGCTTCCTCTTCGTTATAACAGGGAACGATCAGTGATATCAGTTTTTTCTTTTCCATACTCAAAATAATGCCGTCGTATCCTCATCAACCAGGGAATTCAAGATCGTCTTATCCACTAAAGTAAAACGTTTTCCGTTTCTTTCAATATACGCCCCGTCATATGGCGGGAACCAGAAGGCCCGGATCTTCACATCGAGGTCTCCGCTTTCAAGATCCTCTCGTGTGATCTTTTTCATCTCGTTCATCTGCTTCCTTGAGATATAGGTCCCTTTGGAATTATCGATATCCAAAGTCTCAAGTCTCCCCTTTTCTTTCACTTTCAGGATGACTTTCTTATATAGATCCATCAGTTTCTCCTGGGTCAGCTTTTCTAAAGACTGGGCAGTCGCAGCTGTGTAATCGAAATCAAAGAGATCCACCTCGATAAGCTTGCCGGTATCGATCGTCTCATCCACATAGTGAGCACTCACGCCCCACTGTTCGAGCTTTTTCAATATCGCGATATTGTAGCCTGCACAGCCTTTCCAATCCGGCAGGATGGCCGGGTGGAAATTGATGCAGCCGAAATTCGCTCCTTCGATCAGAGGCTTTCGGATCCTTCGCCAGTATAAATAGGACACGATCAGATCGATCTGCCCGGGATGGCTTGTCACGTATTCTTCCGCTTCTTCCATGGACAGAATGGGAAAACCTTGCTGTCTTGCGTAAGCAGCAGTGGGAGAATTATCAAACTGATCATCCGTGCATACCGCTGTGACCTCGATGCCCTGATCCAGAGTCCACTTTAAAAGATCGACACTCTGCTTTTTTCGTCCCATATAGATCATTTTCATACGCAGACCCTCCTACAGGACATTATACGGGATATTGTGATCCAGGATGCGAAAGAAGATCTTCCGTCCGATCTTTTCCATCCCGATCTTTTCATAGAGACTTAATGCTCTTGTATTCTTTCTTGCGCAGACCAGACAGACATTCTTGAGTCCCTGTTTTGCCGCAATAGCGAACATATGGTCCATGATCATCTTGGAATAGCCCTTCCCCTGGTATTGTTCATCCACCTCCAGACGGAAGATGAAACTGTCATGTTCGCGGATCCGATAGAGCTTCTCGTCTCCCCCTTTCAACATCAGCCAGCAGGAACCGATCTGATTACCTTCTTCATCACAGAAGACATAGCCCTGTGCATACGGATAATCATTCTCTATCCACCTGCGGGTCGTATTGCCGATAGCAGCACCGACTTCATCCATGTTTTCTTTTGTGATGCGTCTTACGCTCAAAATATTATTATCGACAAGACGTTTGTCTGTATCCGATGAAAGGACGATATGATCGAAACCCTCAACGATCACTTTATTGAACATTCTGATCTTCATATCAGCCCTCGTTAATGATCTTTAAGATCGATTCTAACCTGCTTCCCCAGGTATGGTTCTTCATGAAACAGTCATAATTCCTGTTGACGATCTCATAATACTTTTCTTCATTGTTCTCAAGTTCTGAAATCTTCTCATCAAAATCCGAAAGATCCTCCTTGAATTCGACCATGCCATCTGTCGGAAACATCTCATCAAAGATCAAAGGCTTCTTTCCAATGATCAGGGTCTTGCAGGCAATGGACTCGTAGTATCTTCCGGTCATCGCATTGACCTCGCCGGTCTTCTGCGGATTTTCATAATATTTCGGGATACAGACGATATATTTTGTGCGGTTGATCTCTTTCACCAGATCCTCCAAAACAGGAAATAAAGCTTCTTTCTCTTTTCGGCGATAGACGTAGTTGTCATCGCTATCTTCAAGGCCGTTGCTTTCCAAATACGAAAGGATCTTTTCGTGCATGCCCTTATTGACTCTGCCCATCTGGATGAACTTCCGGCTTTTTTCAATCCCCAGATCCTTGAAATAGTAGGTATTGGCGCTCTGCGGCACCCAGTAGCTGTTTTCAAATATGTCTTTGAAATACAGATAATTCTGTTTGAACGACCAGAAGATATAATCGGGCCTTAGATCCTTCAATACCTTCTCCCACTTTTCATATTCCGGTCCCCAGCAGTCCCAGACATATAAAGCGATCTTATTTCCATGTCTTTGAAGATTCTTCAGAAGATAGAGATTGCTTTTGAGGTAATTCAAGGACATTGCGATATACAAAAAGACTCCGTCCTCCCTTTTCACATTCGTGAACGGATCGCAAATCTTTTTTATATGCAGCTTATCCAAGACTTTATTGAAACCTTTTAAAACAAAGCTCTTATAAAAGATCTCAACATCTTCTTTTCCCTTTTCGCAGAATTCTCTTTCCTGGCCCAGTATCGCATCATGCGACAAAGGCCGTTTCACAAACGACTTCTGCTCCGATAAGATCAATAATTTCATTTCTTTAACTCAATACTGTTATGGTCAAAATCATAGACGCATTCATTGCCTTCCATGATCACTCTTTTTGCCTCGACAAAACCGACATTCATGAATAAGTCCAAAGCGGAAAGATGCGAGATGAACTCTTCACTTCTTTTCTGCGGATATACAGGATGATGGTAGTCGTTGAAAACGACCTCAATACCATTTTCCTTGAACGAATCCATATCCAGATAATCCCTTCCGCTTGGTCCGGCGATATAGACATCGGTCTTCATTTCCTTGCAGATATCTAAAATAAGATCGCTTTTCAAACCATTCACATTCAGTTTGGAGGAACGGACATATTCCGGATGGATATCCAGTTTTTCGCAGAACGCCTTGATGATGGAAATATTGATCTCGCAGAAAAGATCAGAATCGAGAGCCATCGCTTCTTCAAGGACCGGATAGACCTCTTTGAAAAACGGATATTTGCCATAGCTCATCTTTATGGTCTGCAGATATTTTTCTTTCCATTTCGCATTCTTGGGATCGTTAGCGATCAAAGTCGTCGCGATCGAGCCATCCATATGACCTTTGTTGCTGATAGGGATGGAAAGCCATTGTACGCCGTTTGTTCCTAAGATTCGGTTGCGGTTTTGAAAATAATTCTTTTCATACTGCACAGAATCAAGTATCACGAATGTATCTGCTTTGGCGATCTTATTGAATAAGCCCAGCCATGGCAGGTGTTCGGGCTGATGTATCGTTATGATCATACTAACTCCTACAATCTTGAATCCTTATCGAAATTCAGTTCCAATCTCAATATCTCGAAAGCCTCGGCATACTTCTTGCCGATCTCATAGCCTCGGAAACCGCATCTGCTTTTCACACCCTGTATCCAGTCTTCGCCGCCGAACTTGTTGTATTCGGATTTATGTTTCTTCAAAGACTCGATCTTGATATCGACCGTTTCATCGATCCCGACATACATATCCGGCTTGAAAGCCACATAAGATCTTCCCGAAGGCTGTATCGGCTCAAAAAAGAAAACAGTGTTCTTCCTTCTGGCTGCCGCGATCGTCGCTTTGGCTACACCTTCATGTGCCTGATGAGTATCGAATGGATGATGGGTAAAGATCACATCCGGATCATATTTCGCCATCACGACATCGATCGCATTGACGACATCAGAACGGAAAGGAATATCCTTGGTCTCAAAATCAAGGATCTCGATATCCTCAACGCCCAGAGTCCTTAAAGCTTCAACGCCTTCCTTCACGGCAACATCATCCGATCTCTGGACCTGTCCCTCTTTATTGGTATAACCTGACTTAGACATGATGAGCGTCTTGACTTGATGACCATTTCTGATCGCTTTGGCGATCGTTCCGCCGCAAGCCAATTCGATATCATCCAAATGTGCACCGACAACTAATATTTTCATAATAAAATCTCTTTTCTAACAGAACCATTATATCATCTATGGTTTTTTTATAAGCGGATTGCCCTGAAAAGAAATGTGTGCGCAAAATCACAGCTCCCAAAATACAGAACAGATCATTCATCTCACAAGATCTTGATTCTTCTCTTTAAAGCTAACATCAGAATAACGCCATCTGAATCAAAACCATCTCATTGTGGCTGTCAACTTCGCAATGTTATAATTCTAGATGATGAAAACGATCGTAGAAGTAAACTCAAACAATTACGCCAGTACAGGCAATATCGTCTTAAATATCGCAAAACGTGCCAGGGAAGAAGGCTATAAAGTCTATACTTCCTGTCGTAAAAGCAGAGTCGGTCTCAAATATAAATATGAAGATCAGATCTATATCGGTACATGGCTCGATCGGGTCATTTCCGAAAGACTATCCATCCTTTTTGGATTGAACGGTTATTTCAATGTGATCAATACCTTCCTGTTCATCCGGAAACTAAAAAAGATAAAGCCCGATCTGATCCATATCCACTCGATGTGTGACAACTACATCAATATCCAAATGTTCTATTCCTATATCCGGAAGAGTAAGATCCCTGTCATCTGGACCTTGCATGATAACTGGGCATTTACCGGAAGATGTGCCCAATTCCGTTGTGAAAAATGGAGAGAAGGCTGCGGGAACTGCCCACATCTCGACTACTTCCCAAGATCCCTGTTCTTAGATAACACGAGACATGTATGGAAAGTCAGAGAAAAACTCTACAATTCTATTCAAACAATGACGATCGTAACGCCATCCAAATGGCTTTCCGATCTGGTCAGGATCTCATTGTTTAAAGAGAATCATCCGATCAAAGTCATCAACAACGGTATCAATCTCGATATTTTCAAACCTGTAGAATCTTCCTTCCGGAAAGATCATAACATCGAAAACAAACATATGCTTCTGGCGGTAGCCTACTTCTGGGATGCCGGCAAAGGCCTTTATGTCTTTATCGAACTGGCAAAACGGCTTCCGAAAGATTATCAGATCGTCATGGTCGGCACCAATGACGAAGTCGACAAGATACTGCCGGACAACATCATCTCCATCCATAAGACCTACAACCAGGAAGAACTCGTCAAGATCTATTCCTGTGCCGATCTCTTCGTCAATCCGACGACCGATGAAAACTTCCCGACCGTCAATATGGAAGCTTTGGCCTGCGGTCTGCCGGTACTGACCTATGATACAGGCGGCTGTGCCGAGATCATCGATGAAAGCTCCGGTGCTTCTGTTCCTTCCGGTGATATCGATGCCTTGGAGAAAAAGATCATAGAGATCTGTGAAACCAGACCATTTAAAAAAGAAGCCTGCATCCGCAGAGCTTCCAAATTCAATATGAATGATAAATTCAAAGAATATGTCGATCTGTATGACGAGATGTTGAAATAACATCTCGTTTTTTATTCCAGATATAACTTCTGGAGAATCAGGATCTCCTTATTCATATCATAATCTTCAAGATCCCCATATCCTTCGATATTTCCTTTCGGATCCAACAAGGCATCCACCCATTTTTCTTTCTCTTCATTCAAAGACATGCTGGTGATATTCTTGCTTAAATAGACTTCTTTAGGGACCTGATCGGAGACTACACAAGGAAGACCGGACGCCTGTGCTTCTACTAACACGATACCAAAGCCTTCAAAACGGGAAGGAAGGACGAAGACATCCATCGCTTTTAATAATTCCGGGATATCGTCTCTTGAGACCAGGATCTTAACACGATCTTCGATCTGTAATTCTTTAACCTGTTTGCGTAATTCTTCTTCTTGTTTTCCTCTTCCGATCAAAAGAAGATAAGAATCCTTTCTCTTTTTCAAGAGTTCATGAAAGATATCGACAGTAAATTCCGGATTCTTCTGATAAGTGAATCTTCCGACCTGGCCGATCACATAGGCATCTTCTTCAATACCGAGTTCTTTTCTCTTCTCTGCCTTGCTTACAGAAACGTTTCTGAAACGATCCATATTGATGCCGTTGCGTATCACAGATACGCCTTTGATATCAAACATCTCTTCGATCTCTTTGGCCATGCCTTGATGAAGCGCAATGATATGAAGATCATTGTGATCCAAAAGATAGCGGCAGGCATCCCGCTCCGCCGGCCGCTCGTCGCCGATCAGTTTCTGCGGCGGATTGTGGCAGGTAAAGAACAGTCTGATGCCGTCAAGTTCATTTCTAGCATGATATAAGACTTCCAATAATTCCAGATGGGCGTGGATGACATCGGGCTGAAGCTTCTTTAATGCCTTCTTTAACAAAGCTGTCACATATCTCTTGCCCAAGATCCTGGCTAAGACTTTGCTGATGAAAAAGGAAGGTTTATACATCACTTCGATCTTCACATTATTTTCTCTCAAAGTCTTATAGACATTGGACTCCGGTTTATAATCTTCACAAAGGACCGTCACATCAAAAAGGTCCTTGTCGAGCATCAATGCATAATCTTTGACAAGTGTCTCCGCACCCCCATCCTGTAAGCGGCCGATAAATTCTACGAGTTTTATCTTTTTCATATCATTTTCTGTAACATTCAAAGGAATGCGTCACCCGCTCATCTTCCGGCGGAAGCTTCATATAATCGCCAAAGAAAGCCGTCAGGAAGGCATCGTAACCTTTCGGTATGCAGAAAGAATGTCCTTCAAACGTCCCGGTATCCTTTTCAAAGATGCTTTTCGGCAGAGCCCCGGTAAAGCCGTTTGGCGACCAGCGCATGCGGATGACATAATCTGATGTGTCGTAATCGTAAGTCTGGGCATTCTTCTCGATCAGTTTCACGATATTCTTGGAACCGATGATGCGCGGGATGATGCGGTTGATGCACTTGATCGGATTCTTTCTTAAAAAGATCGGCTGATTCGACAGCCTTAACAAGGTCTCCAGGAAACATTCCCTTTTATAGAGTTTCTCAATGATCTTTTCATCGTTGACGATGCCATCAAGCGGAAAGATATCGATATCCACACCGATCGGTTCGTTTTTCTTATAATCAGTATCCGCCTCATATTTCACGGTATTTGGATCATACGCCTTGGCATAATACAGCAAGCCGGCTTCCGGCTTCAGGATCTTATATTTTCCTTTATATTCATTTAACAGTCTTTTGTAATCAGGTCTTGGCATCATGATGTCGATGTCATCATCCCAGGGGATGAACCCTTTATGACGCACCGCGCCTAACAGCGTACCGACCGAAAGAAAATATGTGATATCGTTTTTATCACAGAAGTCTGCGATATCGATTAGGATATCCAAAGAGATCTTCTTACATTCTTCTAAAGAGAGTTTTTCCATACTATGCAGTCTTTTTCTTTAAAAAGTTCTTTTTTAATTTATCGATCAGATTGAACAGATCCTCTTTATACAGAAGATAGTCTGTACCGATCGTAAGTGCAGCCGCAATGATCGTCGTTACCGCCGCATAGACGACCCAGGAGAACCATCCGGATACGACAATCGGCATATAGAGCTTGGAGATCAGATAGACCGCCACAATGATCGCAAAAGTCAGTGCGACGTGCTTGATGAAGTAGCGTATATCTCTGTACATGATATTCTTCGACAGATAGACCGCATATTGCAAAGTCCTAAAGACCATCGCACACAAGGTGCCTAAAGCAACACCGATCAGGCCGAAAAGGACACTTCCGATCACTGAGACCACGATATTGATGACCGCCTCCATGATCGCACCGTTTTTGGTCTGTTTATAGTGACCGACATTGATGACGATGACCCTGTAAGGGATGCGGAAACAGTTGAATATCGAAGCCAATATCGTCACTAAGGCAAAATACGGACGCACATATTCGATATCCGTCACACCTTTGGTGTATAGGACTACGAACGGAATGATCATTACGAAACACACCGAATATAATACAGAAGTGAACGAATAGATGATCAGCTCAAAGATCCCCAGATTCTGATGCATCAGATCGATCTCATTACGCGCATACATATCGCCAAACGCCGCACCAAAGCCGACTGTCACCTGCGTGACGATCTTCTTAAGATTGGAAATGACATAATGATAGACCGAATAAACGGAGATCTCTGACATATTCGTAAAGAACGTCAGCAAGACAACATCGGTATTGTTGTTGATGAAAGAAGCCACTTCATGGGCTGTCGCATCCCATCTTGCCGGAATGACATCCTTATTTGGTTTGATGCCCTTGATAATCTTATATCTTTTACGGACATAGAAATACAAAGACAGCGGTGTGATCAGATGGGCTAAAGAAGAACCGAGCTTGATCACATGGATCGAATGATTGCCTCTGATCAGGATGACCGACAGGATCGTATTGACGATCGTCGTGATGATATTCAAAAACGTCGTGATGTAATCCTTCTGGTCCGCGCTCAGTAACATCTGGTACGTGAAACCAAAATAATACTGGCCAAACGTCGAGATCGAAATGATGAGTACCAGCGAAGCAGTAAATAACCAGCCGAATTCTTCAGAGACTAACAAAGGATAGACGCACGCAAAGACTAAGATGAATCCCGCAAACAACATCGCGATCTTTCGCATGAATTCTTCCGTTGCGGCTAAGACCTCCGAGATCTTCCTGTTGTCATTTTCAGCCAGTGGCTTGTATAAAGCCACGGCCGTCGCTCCGCCGATGCCGGCCTTCATCAGTGAGATATAAGAAATAAACTGTGTAATAGATTGGGTGATGCCGTTATATGCCGAACCATAACTGCTCAGGATAAGTCTTGGCAATATGAGTCCGCAGACAAGCGAAATAAACTCGCTGAAGATACTTGATGCGACATTTAAAAACGCCCTTTTTGTTCTGGATTTTTTCATAGATTCATTTTCTCTTATTCGATGTTATATTTCAAGGAATCCCGAAATACACAAAACTGGCGCTGAACCAATGCGAACAGCTTAATTCAACGCCGTAGAGATTCTTTGAAGCAGTATACAGATAATGATCAATATAGACCATTTCTGTTAATCAGGTTCTCAGTTATCAAGCCTTCGGTTCTCCGTATTCCCGCTTCATAGCTTCAATGGAAATGACCCACTGCTTGCCATATTTGCAGGCATCCACACCATCGACCAGTTTGCCATAAGCAATCGCCTTGCGCAGTGTACTTTCGTTCAGTCCCCAAAGCGAAGTGGCATCAGTAAAAGCCATAAGACCATCAAATGGCGTTTTTACCGTCTCACCATTTGCAAACAGTTCATCGCAAGACAGATCGAGATCGTCATTCCAGACGACCCCATAACCGCCTGCATCGACTTCTACGCATGAAAAAAGTCCCGGTGTACTCTTCAAAGATCTGAATGGTGCCCACTTTTCAAACAAAGGTTTTACATCATAGATCTTAGTCACACCTTCCACAAACTGTACACTCAGGCGATAATCAGGCAAGGCATTGACTGCTTTAACTTTATGAAACATAATCAAACTCCTTACTCAAGTGGAGAAAGCTGCTTGAACTCCTGAGTTTCCCACATTTGCAGCAGATCGTCTTTGTGAATCGTCATTCATTCCCGCGCCATCGCCAGTGCAATAGGCGGCAGATCGCCTTCCAACGCTTCGCCGGTTTGAATATCAACGGCGGCAGTGTCATCGCTGTAAATCGCGTGAATATGCGATGGATTGTGCTCTGTCTGCTGAAAATACATACGAATGATGATCCCATAGAATCTGGATAATACCGGCATTAATCTAGTCTGCTTCTTATTCTCACTTTTATTATATCACGTTATCGTGATATTGCAATTGTTGCCTGAACACCCTGCAGTATCACGCCCATCTCTTTTCAACGAATGATAAAGCAGTCTTTTGCTAAGAATTTTTGACAAGCCATGCATCTGAAAACATTAGAATCATATATCTGGACACCACATTCACCTTCTCTTGTTGCATCTTATTAAAACCGCATCCATCATTGTAAACAATGAGAGTGCGGTCACAAAATCATATCAGACTAAATCAACAAGACTTATTTTCAGACTCTATTCTATCGGCTCAACAGATTCGGTCTGTCCTGATCGGAATCCGCCTTGAAGAAAACCGGTTCATCATCGCACAGACTGCGGAAGGCATAGTCAAGATCGACATTGCGCTTGTCAAACGGTTCAAAGTAATTCGGAACGACCATTTCTTCGAATTCCGCTTTGTTGGCAAACTGCGCCTTTTTCAGATCCTCATCCTTCAGACCGACTTCCACAAGATCGATATACTCATAGCTCTCTTCATTCATCAGTTCCGAAAGCTGCGTGTTCACATCCTTCAGGAAAGCGATGTCACCGATGAAATCCACGATCCTCAGACACCAATGGGTATCAAAGCCACACTCCCTGGCGACCATGATGGCCTTGGTCTCTTCATCTCCGATCGCGAAAAACAGATACTGATACAAAGGATGTTTATAATAACGATTGATGTAGTAGTTTTTGGATTTATAGCGGTTGAGATCCTGGAAGACTCTTTCGCTTTCATTTATCGCTTCATACTCCTGCAAGGACAGCTTTCTTAATTTGAGAGTATCCGATGTTTTTCTTCTTGTTTCGATCTTTTCCAGCCCATCCGCCAATACATAGTTCTTCACATTCTGATTGGGATAGACGTAGTGGCAGATCTTTCCTGTTTGTAAGTTCCAGTGCTTGTAGATGCTTAAAGCGATCGAAGAGATGCCAAGTATCGAAAGATTGTCGATATCCAGATGTTCCTTGAGATAGTAGTAAAGTCCGACACCTAAGCCCTTGACCTTGATGTCGTCTCTTGTCTTCCAGATCGCCGGCCAGACTTCCAGATGCGCTATGTCTTCATCGAAGTGTTTCGTGGTGATGAAACCTAAGATCGAGTGGATCTCTTTACTCTGCCTGTGCTCGGCGACAACGAAATCATAGCGGTCTTGCGTAATGTTGAGATGCTGGAAATCAAACATCTGTTTCGACAAGACGAAGATATGATCCTTGCGCCAGTAGGTATCGATGAATTCTTTCAGTTTCTCATATTCATCGGTCCTTAAAAAACGGATCTCATAATTCTCATTCAGCTTCTCGATATACTCTTTTCCATTAAGCTCAGGAAGGATGTCTCTCATTTAATACCTCTTGTAATTCTCGCTCTTCGGCGGAAAGTCGTTGCAGTCAAGCCTTGGCAAAGCGTAGCGTTCATCCTCCGGTGTCGCGATATCGACTCTGGTGCTTAGACCCAGGGCACAGCCTTTCTGACGGACACAATCGATCACATTATCATTATAGGAACCGTAAGGATAATTCATGACCCAGCAGTTTTCATCGATCAGACCTTTCAAAGAAGATAAAGCCTTATCGATATCTTCTTCCATCTTTTCTTTATCAAGATTTCCCAGCCAATAATGATCATAGCCATGGACGCCGATGAACATGCCTTCTTTTTTCATCAGTTCGATCTGATCCCTGTTCATATAGAGCTCTCTGGCAAAATCCTCTTCTCTGATGCCGACATATTCTTCAAACAGACGGCTGGAGATCGCATTGCGGATATCCTCGGGGATCCCCGTCTGCAGGACCCTCTTGCAGAAAACGGTATCCTTGTCATCAAAGCGGTTGGCAATGGCATATGTTTCATACAGTTGTTTATTGGACATGATGTCATCTCTGCCTTCACGATATTCATCGATCAGCGTCATGATCTTTTCAGCTAAAGAAGAAATGACGCCTTTTTCTTCGGCGACCGCCAGGATGAAGTGGATCTTATTGACATCGAGCAGCTTGTTTTCGCAGAACGTCTTCGCCGGAATGAAGAAGGACCCCTGAAGATCATATTTCTTCAAAAGCGGAAGTGCGACCGTATAGTTATCGATATAACCATCATCGAAAGTAAGCAGCAGCGCCCTTTCAGGAAGAGGTCCCTTATTCGCATAAGCATCGATCACTTCTTCCATCGTCAACGCATTGAAGTTTTCCTTGAAAAACTGTAACTGCCGTTCAAACAGTTCATAGTCAAGACCCTTGATATGCGGATAGCGGCTGTGTTTCAGATCCCTGGTATAGTGATACATTGAAATATATAATCTCTCGCTCATCCTAAGCTCCTTTAGTTTCCTCTGTATATTTTCTTATGCACTCTTTGAATTCATCGATGTCATTCGGGATCATGATCTTGTCAGGATCACGATAGGAAGCCTTAAACCTCGCCACGCATTCCTCAAATTCCGCAGTGACATAGGTGACTTTCGGATCCCCCAGACGATAGAACATCAGCACATAAGGCTCCCTGTCATATAACATCTTGGCGGTAAAACAGGCCGTCGAATGGATCGATACGAACAATTTCTTATCGATATCGTGCATATTGAGCTCCAATAATTCAAAGATCTGTTTTCCATCGGTTTCCGCAAAACCATGGATGTTCTCCATATGGGTGCGGGGATGCTGGCAGAACAAGACATCTTCTTTGTAATCGACCAGTGTCTTCAATACTTCCGCCATCATCTCATTGAACTCTTTATTGTTGAGAAACTGCGAAAGCCAGTAGATCTTTTTTTCTTCATAACCCATTGAGAAGGAAAGGAAATCCTGACGGATCTCATCTAAAAACGAAGGCGCAAAGTGCGGAAGCTTATATACGCGATCGGCATGTTCGCCGATATACATATCCGGATTGACCAGATATAAGCGCTCATAATCCTCAAAGCGATTGACCTGGAACAGCTTTCGAAACTGTTCGATCCTCTTGGAACGGGGATAAAACAGGATATTGTAGGAATAGGTCCCGATGCCATCTTCATACAGATGCAAAGACGCCTTCTTATTCAAACGCCACAGCTGGTCCACCAACATCGAATACTTCGGTGCGGAAATCACATCATAGCGTCCCTTGATCTCATTGATATCCAGATGATACTTATCCGAAAGATAGTAAGCGGGAAACAGCTGATCGAGCAGAGTCTGCAACGTATGGAACTTGCCGTTATTGAAAGACTTATCGACCAGATAGATCTTTTCAAAATACCCTTTTTCTTTGATGATCTTACTGATCGCTTCCGCCCCTTGAAAAGAGTTCTGCACCATCAGTTCACCTTCATAGTCTTTCACAGACTCAAAACCTGCATGTTTTCTCTGATCATGCAGGTTGAGGATGTTCATGAGTTGATATGTTGAGTTGCAATAGTACAGAAAACGCATCTTTAACTGTTCCAGATATCCTTGGTCGTTTCGTCGAGTTCAACACCCTTGTCATACATTGCGACAAGGTAAGTGTCTTCATGGTATTCAAAGGAATGAAAGACATATTCCGGAATGATGAACATGTCGTTCTTTTTTATTTCGTATTCTTCTTTTTCTTCACCCTTCCAGACGACCAGCTTGAAACTTCCTTCCAGGATGAAGAAACATTCTTTGTTGTATTTATGATAATGACCGCCTCTTACAGAATCTTTGGCTGAAAAGATCGCATTGACCTGATTCCAGCCCCCATGTACGAGCTGATTCAGCTGTCCGGCTTCATTCTCGAATACAAAATCCGGTTTTACAAATTCGATCAGCATTATCTTGTTAAGAACTTTCCTTTCTTGACTCTCTCACGCCAGTAATCGAGAAGATCCTTCATCGTCTTCTCGTAAGGGATCTCAGGTTCCCAGCCCGTATGCGCCTTGAACTTGGAACAATCCGGTATCTGCAAGTCCGCATCGATCGGACGTAATCTCTCCGGATCGGTGACCACCTTGATCTGATCCTTCATCGTCGAATACGAGATCAGTGTATTCAAAGTATCTTTCACTAAACATGTATAAGATCCGCCGATATTGTAGTATTCCCCCGGGATCGGATCGCAAGTCACCAACATATAGTAAGCCCTGACCGCATCTCGTACATCGGCATAGGTTCTTAAAGACTCCAAATTGCCGACTTTGACGATCGGTTCGATGAGACCTGCTTCGATCATCGCGATCTGCTTGGCAAAAGTCGATTCATGGAAGACATCGCCTCTTCTTGGTCCGGTATGGGTGAACATCCTCGTCGTCATGACGCTCATGCCAAAGGCCTCGGCATAATATCTTCCCAATAAGTCAGTACCGACTTTGGAGATCGCATATGGTGATGCCGGATGGAAGCGGCATTCCTCGTTGATGCCATTCTCCGGTTTCTGATCGGCCGGGATGCGGCCGAAGACTTCCGAAGAAGCACAGACATGGATGATCGGATGATAGCCTTCATTTTCTTCCATGACCAGATGGATGGCTTCTAGTAATCGGCAGGTACCCAAGATGTTGGTATTCAAGGTATCGATCGGCGCCGTAAAGGAAGTTAAAGGATAGGACTGGGCCGCCAGATGAAAGACATAGTCCGGTCTGACCTTCTTAACAACTGTGATCAGTGACATCTCATCATTGAGATCGGCGTAGTCAAAGAAGACCCTGTCCTTATTATTGACTCTGTCTAACAGATGCTCGACATTGTCTAAGGGGCTTCTCCAGCGAC
>JAZQIF010000174.1:0-23556 GCA_045540935.1 Erysipelotrichaceae bacterium
GTAGTGGTTTTGGAACTGCCGCCTTTGCGGTTGTTGATACTGATGATCTCAGGCATTGTCTTCACCGTCTTTCTTTGCGATGAGTTCAATCTCCAGATAGCATCTGGAATATACGTTCTTTCTGTTAGGGTATAAGTCAGATATGCTGTTAATCTCGACACTTTCATCACAGTGAATATGTTCGAGAAACAGTCTGATGTCATCTTCTTTTCCTTCAACTCTGAGTTTTAACATTTAAAATCCTTTCTTAGGTTGCACTTGCAGCTATGCACTTCTTGATCTGCGAAGACAGATACGCTTTAGGATTGCTGATCCCGCTGAATTCCGAATACCCTCCTACTATGTCGGCGGTCATTCGAAACAGCTTTCTGAAATCATCTTCAGGGAGTTTTCTGATAATCTTCAATTGTTTCAAACCGAAACAATCGCAGGAATCCGAAAGATATCTGACGATTTCTCCAGAGACCTCTTCATTCCTGTTTGCCTCATCGATCCTCAGAATTTCCCCTTTATTTGCATCAATGATTTTCTGTTCAATTGACTCCCGCATGTTTTTTTGCAGATTGTGTCGTTATTCTCTTCTTTTCCGTTCGATATATCGACAGCAGTCTCCTGTTCGGAATTGTCGTTATTACAGCAACATAATTCTTGTTTATTTAATTCTTTCGTATTTAATTGTCTGCAGTTTCCCAGTTGTGGATTTTCCACATGTGGGTTTTCAACAAGTGGCAGCTTTTCATCCGAGAAGAGATATTCCCAGTCCAGGATCCTGCCTTTTTCATCAACGATCCTGGTCCTTTGAAGATAACCATTCTCTTCCAAAGATCTTAACGATGTTCTGACTGCCCACTCTCCATCCGTAAGAATCGATGAGAGACCTTTGATCGAAAAATCCCAATCATCCGGAAGTGACAGCATTGTCAAAAGTAATCCTCTGTCTTTTAAAGAAAGATTGATATCTCTGAGAAACTCATTATCTACGATCGTATAATTATCATTTTTCAAATGTTTCCTGAACCGGCTCATAAACTCCCCTTTCTTAAAGTAAAGATGTAAAAAGGTGTTGCCAACTTCATTGCCAACGAGAAAGAAAAATGATATGAATTCCATTTTTATGTGTGTGAAAAAAGCCTTATTTTATCGAATACTCGGAATACGGGAATACCGCTAATTATTTCACGGTGTCGGCACCATCTTAAAACGAAGCCCGCTGAAGGGCTTTTTCTTTACATAAAAAAGTTCAGGATGACCTGAACTCTGTGATCAATAATAAGTGACCTTGACGCTCTTGTTGAGTTTCTTCAATGTATTGGTCATGCATAGGATATCGCTGTCAGAATAATAGGAAACAAAACTCGGTGCCAGCGAGACATAGGTCTTTCCTTTTGCGATGAGGGCTTTGACTTTTTCTGTGTCATTTCTGACGACTTTCAGTCTCTGCGGGCAGATGTTGTAACACGATCCGCAAAGCACGCAGTCTTCATGAATGATCGAAGCGCGGTCATTCTCAAAAGAGATCGCCTTCAGTCGGCAGCTCCTTATACACTTGTAGCAGTTCTTACAATTATCTGTCTTGCTTACCAGGCATCTTTCCTTAATATTCCTCCCAAAAGATCGGTCTGTAAACTTCAAGCCTTTTTTGGCTGTTATCTTAAATGATACACCAGCACCATCTCTTTTCTTTCATAAAAAAGAAAACGTCCCGCAACGCAGGACGTCAGTTCTCAGTATTTGGAGCCGAATCTTTCCAGAAGTCTCTTCATTGCTTCTTCTTCGGAGATCTCCTTTTCTTCGACCTTTTGTTTTTCCTTGTGGTAAGGACGGTTCTGTGCCTTCTTGCGGGAACGGAACTCCTTCTTGTCGGCATCTCTCTTGGCCAGGACATCCAACGGTAACAGAGAAAGCTGTACACGCTGTTTGACCTCATCGACATCGTAGACATAGACCTTGACGATATCCGAGACCGCGACGACCTCACTTGGATGATTGACACGCTTCAAGGACATGCGGGAAATGTGGACCAAGCCGTCATCATGCAGACCGATATCGACGAAAGCACCGAAGTCGACGACATTTCTGACCGTACCGGAAAGCTCATCGCCCTTCTTGAGGTCCTTGAGTTCCAGGACGTTGGATTTCAAGATCGCTCCGTCAAACTGCTCACGGTAGTCTCTTAACGGTGCCTTGATGCAGTCTTTGATGTCATTGAGCGTATATTCATCGATTCCCAGCTTCGCGATCGCTTCATCGTTGAATGTGATGTTCGGATCGCCAAGCTTTTCGATACCGGAAACTTCCATGACTTTTCTGGCCAGCTCATAGGATTCCGGATGGATGTTCGTCGCATCCAGCGGTTCATCGCCATCGATGATCCTAAGGAAACCGGCACACTGTTCAAAGGCCTTGGCACCCAGCTTCTTGACTTTCAGAAGCTGCTTGCGGTTGGTGAACTTGCCGTTCTCGTTACGGTAGTTGACGATCTCGGCAGCGATGCCCTTGTTGAGGCCGGAAATGTGTTCCAGCAGTTCCGCAGAAGCGGTGTTGGCATCCGCACCGACACGATTGACGACCTTCATGATCGCCTCATCGAGCCTTTCGTTGAGCGCCTTTTCAGGCAGGTCGTGCTGATACTGGCCGACACCGATGGATTTCGGGTCGATCTTGATCAGTTCGGCAAGCGGGTCAAGAAGTCTTCTGCCGATCGATACGGCGGATCTTTCCTCAACGGCCAGATCCGGGAATTCCTTGCGGGCTTCTTCCTGGGCGGACCAGACGGAAGCACCGGCTTCGGAAACGATGGCATAAGAGACATCGAGCTGATTTTCATTGATGAGTTCGGCGACCAGTTTCTCGGATTCTCTGGAAGCCGTGCCGTTACCGATCGCGACGATCTTGACATCGTATTTGCGGATCATATTGAGCAGCTTCACCTTGGAACGCGGGATATCACCGTCTTTTCTGAACGGATAGATCTTGTCGACCGTCAGCATCTTGCCTGTAGCATCAAGGACTGCCAGCTTGCAGCCGTTATAGAAGCCCGGGTCAAAGCCCAGGACGACTCTTCCCTTTAACGGAGCCTGTGACAGCAGTTTCTCGAGGTTGAGCGAGAAGACTTCGATCGAAGTGTTGTGTGCCTTTTCCGAAAGATCGGAACGGATCTCGTTTTCGATGGAAGGCATCAGCAGTCGATCGATTCCATCATCGATCGCTGTCACGATGACATCTTCAAGATCGGTCTTCTTATTTTTCAGATAGGCTTCATGGGCCAGATCCTTGATATGATCGAGGTCATACGACATCGAAACGGTGATGACCTTTTCCTTTTCGGCTCTGTCGATCGCCATGACGCGGTGGTCGGCGATATTGGAGATCTTCTCGGAGTACTCATAGTACATCTCATAGACCTTCTTTTCATCGACTGCGTCTTTCTTCAAAAGCGTATTGATCGCACCGGCCTTGACGATGAGATCCTTGAACTTCCAGCGCAGGTTGGCATTGTCCGATACGTTCTCGGCAATGATGTCCTTGGCACCCTGCAGAGCATCTTCGACAGTTTTGACATTCTCGTTGATGTATCTGGCTGCTTCATTTTCCAGATCGCTGTGTTCCGGAAGAGACAGGATATACTGGCTCAAAGGTTCCAGACCGTTCTTGATGGCGATACCGGCTCTGGTCTTCTTTTTCTGCTTGTAAGGCTTGTAGAGGTCTTCGACCTGGGAAAGCCTGGTGCAGTCCATGATCTGTTTCTTAAGTTCCTCAGTCAGCTTGCCCTGTACTTCGATCAGAGAGATGACGCTCTCTTTTCTTTCGGCGAGATTGAGTTCGTATTTGTACTGCTTCTCGATATACAGGATCTGTTCTTCATCGAGAGCTCCGGTCTGTTCTTTTCTATATCTGGCGATAAACGGTACCGTATCACCGCTCTGCAGCATTTCCAATACGGTATTTACCTGTTTTACGCTGATCTTAAGCTCTTCAGCGATAGTCTTTATGATCGTTTCATTCATGATATGCATACCTCACAATGATAGATTGTATCATTTTATCTTTACATTTTCCAAAATCATTTTGTCTGCATATTTTTCAAATAGGATTAGAATATTATCTAGGAGGTCTTTCTTATGGTGATTATCGCAACAGATTCTGCAGCCGACTTCGAAATGGATGAACTTCAAAAGATGAATGTGACCTACATGCCGATGTCCGTCATGTTCGGAGAAGATCAGTATCTGGAAAACATTTCGATTTCCAAGGAAGAGTTCTTTGAAAGGCTGAAGTCCGACTCGCATTTTCCGAAAACATCCCAGCCTTCCCCGGCAATGTTTGAAGAATTATTTGAAAACGCGAAGAAAAATAATGACGAAGTAGTATACCTGCCTTTGTCATCCGGACTTTCCGGTGACTATCAGACAGCGATGTCCGTAAAAAACATGGTCGGTTATGACGGGATCTACGTCATCGATACTTTGACCTGTACAGGCGGACAGCGGCTTCTGGTCGAAAAGGCTGTAAAGATGAGAGATGAAGGATGCACCGGCGCACAGATCGCCGAAAAGATGGAGTCTCTCAAAGAAAAGACCGTCATCTATACGGTCATGGATACCTTGGAATATCTCTACAAGAACGGCAGACTTTCCAATGCCGCCTATTACATCGCACAGCTCGGTCACATCAAGCCGATCATGCACTGTGCCACCAGCTCACAAGGCAAGGCCGAGATCGTATCGAAGCACATCGGTCTCAACAAAGCGATCCGCTACATCGTCGAACGTCTCGATGATGAAGTGCCTGATCCCGAATATCCGTTCTACGTCATGTATACCTATGACAAAGTCAATGCCTACAAGCTTGTCGAAAAGCTGAAAGAAAAAGGCGTTGAAGTCACAGAAGACAGGATCATACCGGTCGGTGCCACCGTCGGCGCTCACATCGGCCCGTATGCCTGTGCAGTTGCCTATATCAAAAAATAGATGCGGATCATTCCGCATCTTTTTAGTTCAATTCATTTTCCAGATCAGCGATCACATCCAGGATCTTCTTCCATGTGATCTTTTCTTTTTCCGCATTCATCAGATCCCGGTACTTATTTTCTTCCGGGTGAGCTTTGGCCAGAGTAAAGTAATGGTAGTAATAACCGAAAGCCTCATACTGACTGACATCGACACTCAGCTTATCATCTGCGTATTTATTGGACAGTGTCCTTAAATAGATCTGTTCGAATTCTCCGTTATCGAAATCCTGGTTCAAGGCATCGAGACCATAGCTTCTTGAACCGTAGCTGACATCCCGCTTGATCTCAACAAACAGCGTGTGCGCGTTGATGTATAAGATCAGCAGGAAGAAGACGATCAGAACTCTTGCGACAGCGACCCATCTACTCTTCATGATTCAGCCTTTCATTCACCAGTACCAGCAATTGCGTATCGCTGAGGTCTTTGATCGAAGCGATGTCTTCTTCGCTCAATGACAGCGTTGCCTGCAGGTAGAGATCGAGCTCGTGATCCAGATCTTCAAGATATTGTGCGGTCTCCGGATAGGAGTTGCGCTTTTCGTAGCGTTCCATATCGGTCTTGAATTCCTTGATCTTCTTACAGGATTCCAGCAGAGGATCATTATAGAGTTCCTTGCCGTAACAGCAGTCGGAAATGTCCCGGACGATCCGTTCGTAAGCTTCCGACATATAGACGAGCTGGTTGTATGGCGCATAGTCCTTGTATGGCAGCGGGAACTTTCCGGCAAAGACGGAAAGTTCGATGTAATCCCCATTATCCAGCAAGACGTCCATGGTCTGCTTGATCTGTTTCTCGCTCATCTTGGAAGCGATGATGCGCTCGGCGATTTCATAGCTTGCCCCATGGATGGGGATCAGGAAAAGGTTCGCCAGCAGGACCATCGTCAGTATCACCAGCAGGCCGTAGCCCTTCTTGGACTTTTTGACTTCATCGACGACCTCGATCCGGGTGCTCTGAAACTTCTTATCAAGATCTTTGAGTTTCTTCAGATGTTCCTGTACTTCAGGATTCGGTGTACCGCAATGCGGACAGTAGGCATCCTCCAAAGTCAAAGGAGCACCGCAGTTCTTACAGTTAACCATTGCCGCCCTCCTTTAAATATCCGCTGAGATCCGAAGCTCTCACATAGCCGTATTCATCGCAGTGTTCGCGATAGATCTCTTCAAGTTTTGCCTCGTTCAGACCCTTCTGGTTGAGCATCGTCAGCAGAGAACCGCGCATCAGTTCATAGTCTTCCATATCGGCTTTTGCCATGCCGTTATATCCGGTGTAGTATTCCGGATAAAACAGGAAATACAGCGAATCCGCAAGATCGTATTCGTTGAAATAGCTATCCTCACTGATCGATTTGAACTTCTTCTTCAAGGCATAGGAAGGATAATGCGACCAGTTGGTCACGACCTTGGAATTTTCAAGATAGAGCTTCTCGATCGTCGCAAGATCATCGTTGAGATACGCTTCATCGAGCTTTTCGAGGTTCTCATCTTCCCAAAGGATCGTTTCCAGAGCGTTTTCGTCATATTCCCGGTCGTTGTAGTAATTGACTTGGGCAAAGCGCGAAAACACGAATGCCAGAAGTATCACCGCAGCGATCAGAACGATCGAACGGAAAAGCGAAGTAAAAATGATCCTCGTGACGGAGCGGTGTGCTTCTTCCTTGAGACCGAGCATCGAGTCGATCATATCCCGGATCTTTTTGCGGAACTTCTTATAAGCGCCTTTCTTGTTCATCGTGCCGCAGTACGGACACTTGTCTAACGACTCGCTGAACACGGCACCGCAGTTCTTGCATGTGACCTGTTTCATACTCTTTTATCTTATCACTTTATTTCCCGATGAATTCAACTCCGCTTCTTGCCACGATGACCGGTACATAGAGTTCATCGTCGCAGATCCCGGCATGCTGGCCGGAATAATGGAGGTTTCCTCTTTCCTTATAGATCAGCACCATATCGCTTTTGGCAATGCCGATATAGTCACCGATAAACTGTTCGAAACGCGGATGATTTGGCCTGTCACCGAACAGATGCGACTCCATGACCTGCGCCTTGGACAGAAGTATGTAGTCATCTTCAAAACGCTGCTTGAAGAGTTTTTCGAATTCCTTCTCCATCCCCTTGCGGATCTTGAAGGCCATCGCCCGCTGTTCAAGAGACGGACGCATCGCAAAGAAACGGTCGAATTCGGAGTTCCACAGATTATAGAAGCGACGGATATCCACCTGTCCGTGGTCTGCCGTCACGATCAGCAGTGTGTCCTTGCTGAGATTCTTTACGAGCTCTTCGATCTCGTAGTTGATGTGTTCCAGATAGGAGTCACAGATCCTGCTGGAAGGACCGTGTTCATGCATATAGGTATCGTATCTGTCCCAATAGGCATAGACATAGCGGTATTCCGAATACGAAAGATCCGCCAGACGGCAGCACATCTCATCAAAGTCCTCGCAGCCGTCTTCTTCAAAAGAAGGAAACAGGATCCTTGATGGAATGCCGATCCGTCTGAGCTCATTTTCCGTCGTGTTCACCGGCACGTATTTGCGGAAGATATCGTCGTCATAGGTGACGTCGTTGTAATAACCCATCGAACGGAACGGGATCACGATATCATCCACTTCTTCCAGATACTGCATCCAGCCAAGCCATCCGTTTTCGCATGGCGGACGGCCGTTTCGGATCGCCGTCGTGGCGGCAGTCGTCGTGGAAGGAAAGACGGTCGAAGGACACGCCAGGATATTCCTTACAAGGAAAGAATCTTTCGCAAGCTTTCGTTTGAGCAGATTGGCACCCATTCCGTCCACCAGCAAAACAAAGACCTTTTCAGGTCTTTGTCTGTTGAGGATGGCAGTCAAAGACGGATCGTCATCATAAACGCAGTTCAGACCAAAATACTTCCTGATCGAAGCCACATACGATAATACTGATCCGTTGTAGTTGACAAACATCAATCCATTTCCTTTAAGAATACTTTATATGCACGATATGCTTCGTAGATGTCCGCTTTGGAAGCCGTCTCATACGGAGCATGCATGTTCTGAACAGCGATGCCGGCATCGACGACATCCATGTTCTTATTTGCCAGGACATAAGCGATCGTTCCACCGCCGCCCTGATCGACTCTTCCCAGCTCCGAGAACTGGAAAGCGACATCGTTTTCATCCATGATCCTACGGATCTTGGCGATGAACTCAGCCGGTGCATCGTTGGATCCGGACTTGCCTCTGGAACCCGTAAACTTGTTAAAGGAGATACCCTTTCCGAAGTACGCGGCGTTTTTGGCCTCATTGACCTGCGGATAATTCGGGTCATAAGCTGCCGAGACATCGGAAGATAACATCCTCGAGTTTTCCAAGGCATGTCTGATCTTGAGATCGTTGTAGTCACCCTGCAGATTGATGAGCTCGGCGACACTGTTTTCAAAGAATGCGGACTGCGCACCGGTGGAGCCGATGGAGCCGATCTCTTCCTTATCGGTGAGGATGCAGACAGAAGTACGCTCCGGCTTCTCAGACTCGAGCAGTGCAGCCAGAGACGTATATGCGCAAATGCGGTCATCATGACCATAACCCATGATCATCGAACGGTCCAGGCCCAGGTCTCTAGCCTTGCCGCACGGTACAAGCTCAAGCTCTGCGGAAATGAAATCCGCTTCTTCCATATCGTAATCCCTCTTGAGGATGTCGAGAAGGTTCTTCTTGACCGGGTCTTTTTCTTCTTTCTTCGTTTTTGCCGGAATGGAACCTGCCAACGCGTTGAGGTCTTCACCTTCCACGACATTGGAACCCGGCTTGGTCATCTGGTCTTTTGCCAGATGGATCAGTAGATCGGAGATCTCGACGATCGGATCGGAATCATTTTCACCGATGCAGAT
Organism: Erysipelotrichaceae bacterium; assembly: GCA_045540935.1. Taxonomy (GTDB): domain Bacteria; phylum Bacillota_I; class Bacilli_A; order Erysipelotrichales; family Erysipelotrichaceae; genus Colivicinus. The sequence continues at coordinate 8,880 of JAZQIF010000174.1, forward strand.
ATCGATCTTCGTGCCGTCCTTCTTGCATACGACGCCATGGATCGCCAGAGGTCTGGCTGTCCACTGGTATTTCTTGATGCCGCCGTAGTAATGGGTATCCATCAGTACCAGACCGTTATCTTCATATAACGGATTGCCTTTGACATCGATCCTCGGTGAGTCGATGTGGGCGCCTAAGATGTTCATGCCTTCTTCGATCGGCTTGCTGCCGATGACGAACAGGGCCAGTGACTTTCCACGGTTATTGAAATAGAATTTATCGCCCGCTTTGATCTTCTTGACGTTCTTGAATTCCTTGAAACCGGCCTTCTTCGCCAATTCGATCGACTTGTTTACGGCTTCTCTTTCCGTCTTGGCATGATCTAAGAAGTCCTTATAGTCTTCCGAGAACGCCATGACGGCTTTCATCTGTTTTGCATCATACTTTTCCCAAACTGTCTTCATCCTTTTTCCTCTTTCTGTCTAAAACTGACGGTATGTATCGATGATCTTCTGTGAGAACTTTTCGCGGTCGACATCCATGAATGCCATGCAATGGCGATCCTCGAACTTGAAGTCCGTATAAAGATCACTTACAGTCTTACCAAATGTTATTTTACCCTGTGTCTCTACATAAATACCACATTTGTGCCCCTCAAACCACTCGGGATAGGCAGTGTAGATGACGGGGCAGGAGTCATGTTCGCAGACCCCCTTCCAATGCAGCTTCGCCCTGGACTCGTAAAGCAGGTGGTTGGAATCCACAAAGAGCCTTGAAGCCGGATTGTCAAAGGAAGCGATCGCATCGATATCTTCATCGTCCAGATACGCCTTATGGGTCACATCCAGGCCGAACAGATTGACTCTGATCCCGGACTTCATGACGTTTTCCGCCGCATGGGGATCGGAGTAGATATTGAACTCCGCACAAGGAGTGACATTTCCGCCGATGATCGCACCGCCCATCACATTGAGCTCTTTGATCATATCGACGATGTCCGGATGCTTGGCGATCGCAATGGCGATATTGGTCAAAGGTCCGACCGGACAGACCACAAGTTCCCCTTTATATGCCTTTGCCGCTTCATATAAGGCATCCCAGGCTTTCTGTTTTTCCTTCGGTGCATCGGACAAAGGGATCTTCGCCCCGCCCAGACCGTTTGTCCCATGGACATATTCCGCCGTATGCAGATCGATCACCAACGGCTTATCGGCACCCGCATAGACTTTCACTTCTTTTCTGCCCGCCAGTGCTAAGACATCTCTGGCGTTGCGGAAGGCATTTTCCAAAGAGGTGTTGCCGGCAACTGCCGAAACACCCACCAGTTCGATCTGTTCGAGTTTTGAAGCGACCAGAAGAGCGACGGCATCATCGACACCGGTATCCGTATCGATCCAAACAGGTATCTTATTCATTCAGACCTCCCATCCTTCAAAGCCAGCGCAGGCTTCAACGAGCTTATCGACGAATTTCTCTCTGTCGAGACCTACGACGCAGCGGCAGTTGGCTTCCTTGCCCAGACTGCCGTTATAATCCGCCACCGTCGCCCCGCGGCAATAGGTACCGCTGAGCTCGATGTCCACATAATAATCTCTGATATCGAAGATCTCCGGCCAGACCAGAGACATGACCGCGCATGGATCATGCGTGCAGCAGCCTTTCCAGCCCAGAGACTTCATATGAATAAAGAAGAAGTCGAACCATTCCGCCACGACCTTGGCGACCGGATTGTTCAAGGCGCGGATCCTTTCCCAATCTTCCGGATAGACGATGGCCTGTTCGGTCACATCGAGTCCGCACATCTGCAAAGGAAGGCCGGAATGTGCGACCGTATAGGCAGCTTCCGGATCGACCAGAATGTTGAATTCCGCTCCTGCCGTCCAGTTGCCGTTGCGTAATCCGCCGCCCATCGTCGAGATCTGACCGATCTTTTCCTTCAGTTCCGGATGCGCCAGCAGCAAGGCAGCCACATTGGTCTGCGCACCGGTCGAGATGATCGTCACTTTCTCTTCGGATTCCCGCAGGACTTTTTCCATCATTTCGATCGCCGAAAGCTTTGAAAGTTCGTGATCGGGTTCCGGCAGTTTCGGACCGTCAAGTCCTGTCTCGCCATGGAAATTGGGTGCGATGATCAGATCGGAAACCAGCGGACGGTTCCTGCCTTTTGCCACCTCGATATCCAGATGCAACAAAGAGACGATGCGTCTGGCATTATAGGTGACTTTCTCCAGCGTCTGATTGCCGGCGACCGTCGTGATCGCTTTGATATCGAACTGCGGGATCGTCGAAGCCAGTACCCAGGCGATCGCGTCATCATGGCCGGGATCGCCGTCGAGTATGACCGGTATTTTCTTGTCTAGATTCATAATTGTCTCTCCTAATATTGACCACTTTCATTCTAGCATACCCTTTTCATCAGCTATAATGAACATATAAAGGAAGGTAAACACTATGAAATACACATTCCCGAAAGTCGATCTTCACCTCCATCTCGACGGCTCTTTCCGGACTTCAACAGTCTGGGAGCTGGCCAAAGCGCAAGGCGCCGTGATGCCGGCCGATACTCTTGAAGGCTACGAGGCCTGGATGGAGAAGTGTTCTCATTCCGGCAGCGTCAACGAATACCTCAAGATGTTCGATGCTCCGCTCCAGGTCATGCAGGACAAAGACTCACTGGCCAGAGTGACAAGAGAACTCATCGAAGACATCGCTGCCCAGGGTCTTGCCTATGCGGAGATCCGTTTTGCCCCGCAGCTTCACACCTCGAAAGGCATGAGCCAGAGACAGGCCATCGAAGCGGTCTTGGAAGGAAGAAGACAGGGTCTTGAAAAGTGTCCTTCCATCAAGATCGGCATCATCTGCTGCATGATGTGTGTCGGTGAAGAGACCGTCAACTGGGATGCCAATATGGAAACTGCCACGATCACTCATGAGTATCTGGACAAAGGCGTCGTCTGCCTCGATCTGGCCGGTGCAGAGGGTTTCGTCCCTTTGCGCAACTTTGCCCCGTTATTTGAAAAAGCCAGGGAGCTTGGCACTCCTGTGATCTGCCACGCCGGCGATTCGCAGGACTGGCGCACCGTCAAAGACGCCATCGACATGGGTGCAGTCAGGATCGGTCATGGCCACCACGTCTACGAAAATCCATGGCTGTCCCGCTATGTTGCGGAACACGAGATCGCCTTGGAGATCTGCCCGACTTCCAACGTCCATTGCGAGACCAGAGAATCCTATGAGCTGCATCCGGCATGGAACTTATATATGATCGGTGTTCCTATCACCATCAATACCGACAACATGACGATGTCGAGGATCAATCTGGAAGATGAATACGATCACTGCATCAATGAGATGGGCTTTGAATACGAAGACCTGATCTTGATGAACATCAACTCCGTCAGACACTCATTCATGAAAGAAGAAGACAAGAAAGAACTTCTCGAAAAGCTCGCACTGGCTTTCGATGAATGCCTGCAGAAGGCGGCCGCATGAAACAGCCGCATATCGCATTGGATAAAAGCATCAGCGCCCCTTGCGCACTGATGCCCGGTGATCCGAAAAGAGTCGATGTCATCGCGGAATGTCTCGAAGATGTGAAAGAGCTTGCCTTCAACCGGGAATACCGTTCGATCATCGGTACCTACAAGGGAATGAAGGTGATCGGCATCTCCACCGGCATGGGCGGTCCTTCCGTTGCGATCGGTGTCGAGGAATTGAAAAACATCGGCGTTCACACGATGATGCGGGTCGGTTCGGCCGGTGCCTTGCAGACAGGGATCGATCTGGGCGATCTGATCCTTTGCGAAGGAGCCGTACGCGACGAAGGCACTTCAAAGGCCTATGTCGATGCCATCTATCCGGCGATCGCCGATTATAAACTTATGAACTGCTGCACCGATGCGGCAAAAGATCTCGGATTCCGCTATCACAGCGGCATCGTGCTTTCACACGAATCCTTCTATTACGACGATGATGCCAGAGATTCTCTGAAGTGGTCAAAGAAAGGCGTACTTGCCTCAGACTTTGAGACGGCTGCCTTATATACGGTCGCCAGACTTCGGGGAGTGAGTGCTGCCTCCATACTCAACAATGTCGTCTTGTGGGGCGAAGATACGTCCGATTCGATCGGTTCCTATCAGGAAGGTGCACAAAAGACGGCGCTTGGTGAAAAGGCGGAGATACTCACGGCTTTGGAAGCCATGTATCGTTTCGAAAACAAACTGTGATCTGTTAAAAACTGCGAAGCTTCTCACTTCGCAGTTTTTTTGTTATTCTTCAAAGCGGCAGTCAAGATCACCGGAGACCGTATCGAAACGCAAGATCCTGTCTCCGTCTCCCTGATAGACTCTTGAATCTTTCAGGCCTTGTTTTCTGATGCTGTAGTCTTCTCTTCTTCCTTTCAGAAGAACTGTCAGATCGCCAGACACCGTTGAGGCCTTCATCTCATAGAAGCTGAGCCCCTTTCCTTCGATATCGCCGGAGACCGTTTCACTCTTCAGCGTTTCGTGACATACGACATCTTCCATAACGATGTCGCCGGATACCGCATTGATCTCTCCTTCATCGAAAGAAACATCACTTAATTCGATATCACCCGAGACCGTCTCGATGTCCAGCTCTTCGATCTTCAGACCATTCAGTTTCAGATCGCCGGAGACCGTCTCGATATCCAACATATCCAGTCTTCCTTTTGGGACATAGATCCGTGCCGCCCCGCTGAAGTTATGATCGGAATGGAAGATCTTGCGGAAGAGCGAATCGATGAAGATACCGCTGTTTCTCTGATCGATCTTCAATTCATCGCCATCGATATCGACATCCAGGGAGATATCTTCACAGGAATCAAATTCGATCCTTCCCATCTCTTCATTGCAGGAACAGATCCTAATATCATAAGATTCTACATCGATATCGATATCGCGGATGTCATGAAAGGCGATGCTGTTTTTCCCTTCAGACACCTTACCTTTCGATCTTTGTTTCCTTTCACCGATCGCTTCAAGCAGTTTTTCCGGATCGCCCAGTGCATCGATGATCTCTTTCTCGGATTCTCCGTTTTCCATACGGTCGGAGATCATCTCTTTAAAATAAGAAAACACTTCTTCCGGATCTTCGATATCTCTTTCTTCCAGACCTCTTCTCAGATCTTCCAGATATTCATTCAACACTTCCTCTGACCTCCTTTGCGATAAATTCATATACCTGCATCAGCTGTTTGAAATCTTTCAGGTATTCTTTGATCTTTTCTTCTCCGGCATCCGTAATGGAATAAAACCTTCTGAGCCTGCCGTTGTGTTCGACCGTATAGGAAGTCAGACACTTCGCTGCCTCAAGTCTCTTCAGGATCGGATAGAGCGTCGATTCCGATATCTCGATCACACCTTCCAAAGACTGTATGATCTTATAGCCGTAAGAATCTTCTTTCAGCAATGCGGCAAGGACACAGACATCCAGGGAACCTCTTTTCAGCTGTATATCCATCTTTACCTCCTTACACATAATACTATACGTTACATAGTATTATGTGTCAAGTAATTTAAAAGGATCCCTGCGGATCCTTACTTGAACACTTCCTTATAGACTCTCAAAACGTTCTTATAGAAGATCTTTTCGATCTCCTCTTCGCTGAAATGCGGTTTCAACGCTTCATATAACAGCGGTACACCGGAGGCATCCTTGATCTCCAGCGTGTTGCCGATGCCGTCGAAGTCCGAACCCAGACCCACACAGTCGATCCCGCCGACCTTGACGATATGGCGGATGTGATCGACCATGCCCTGCAGGGAAGTGAAACCTTCATCCTTTTCTTCGATGAACGAAGAACAGTAATTGAGTCCCATGACTCCGCCGCGGTCTGCCAGCAGCCGTATCATCTCATCATCGAGATTCCTGGCGACCGAACAGATAGCTCTGGCATTGGAATGGGATGCGACGAAAGGTTTCGTCGTGTATTTCAATACATCGAAGAACCCCGCATCGGAAAGATGGGAGACATCGACGATCATCCCCAGTTCTTCCATCCGTCTCACATACTCGATACCAAATTCCGTCAGTCCGTCCTTGCGGTTGATGACCCGTAACATGTCGGCACGCTCTTCCTTGCCTGGGGTGAAATTGGGAAAACCGATCCCGTTTTCAAAGTTCCAGGTCAGAGCGATCATCCGGACACCGGCTTCATAAAAGCGGTTCAGGTTGTCGAGGTCGTTATCGATGACTGCCCCTTCTTCCAGTGTCAGCAGGCCATTCATCAGGCCTTTTTCGCAGTTGTTGAGTATGTCTTCGTAATGAAAGACCGGGGCGATCTTGTCTTTGTTTTCCTCTAGCTGTTTGTAGTAATAATCGATGGCTGCCCAGGCAAAATCCGAACCCTGTTTGGGCAGATAGGTGAAGATCGCAAAGTTCTGTAAGAGACAATCTCCCTTCTCCATCTTTTCAATGTCGATATGCAGACTGTTTTTTCTCAATGACCCGTTTTCACGATAGAGGTTCGTGATCGTGTCACAATGCATGTCGACATATTTCATAGCTCGCCGATCTCCGGAATGGATTGTGCGGCACCTTTACCCTGCACGGTGATGCTGGAAGCTTTGGCTGCCAGATCGAGGGCCTTTTTCACATCTTTATCTTTCAGATAGGATGCCAGGAAATAACCGGTAAAGGTATCTCCGGCTGCCGTCGTATCGACCGCTTCGACGTGATAGATATCCTGCTGGATCAGATCATTTTTATCGGCATAATAGGAACCTAGCTCCCCGGCCGTCAGAACGAATCTCTTGTCCGGATACTTTTCGATCAGAGCTTTGATGATCTGTTCAGGATCCTTGCTGTCAGTCTTTGCCAGACCGGCGCCTTCGATCTCGTTGACGATGAACAGATCGACCTTTTCGAGCGGATAAGAGAAGACCTTTTCATCCATCGGTGCCGTATTGAAGGCGATCATCATCCCCTTTTCATGAGCCTTTTCGATCAGATAGGACATCGAAGAGATCTCATTCTGCACCAGCAGGACATCATCCGAAGTGAAATCCTTGAGTGTCTCATCGATCTGTTTTTCGTCGATGGCCTGATTGGCTCCGCCGTGTAAGATGATGCGGTTCTGCCCCTTGCAGATCTCGATGATCGCATGGCCGGTGGCTTGCGTATCGTCTTTGACCAGGTATCTGGTATCGACATGATATTTCTTCAGATAATCGATGAAATCCTGTCCGTCATTTCCTACTTTTCCCGCATGAAAGACGTCGACCCCGGCTTTAGCCAGGGCGATCGACTGGTTGAGTCCCTTCCCGCCGAAATTGCGGATATAAGACAGAGATGATTGCGTCTCTTTTGGCTCCGTGAAATGATCCATCTCATAGACATGGTCATAATTGAGCGAGCCGAAATTGAGGACTGCCATTATTCTTCCTCGACAGCCTCAAGAGCGATCTTGATCATATCGACGAGTTTGGACTGTCTTTCTTCCGCTGTCGTTTCGACATGAGTAATGATATTGTCGGAAACCGTCAGGATGCAGGCAGCTCTCTTGCCCATGTTCTTGGCTGTGGCAAACAAGCCGAAGGATTCCATTTCCGCTGCGATCAGATCATTGTCGACTGCGGTCTTCAAAGCACCTCCAAGCATCTTTTCGTCATAGTAGAAGACATCCGATGACCAGATGCGTCCTTCGATCAGATGGACACCGAGCTTTTCCGCTGCGGCTTTGAGTTCCTCGTTGAGCTTCTCATCCGGATACTGGAAGACGTTCTCATCTCCGCACATGCACTTGGCATAGGAAGAATCGGAATAGGAAGCACTCGCTAAGATCGTATCAAAGACGTTGATATCCTCTTTGTAAGTACCGGTCGAACCGATACGGATGATGTTTTCGACACCGTAGAACTCATAGAGCTCATGTGCATACAAGCTGATGGACGGAATGCCCATGCCGGAACCCATGACGGATACTCTCTTGCCTTTGTATGTTCCGGTATAGCCCAGCATATTGCGGACGCTGTTGAACTGTTTTACATCCTCCAAAAAAGTTTCCGCAATGAATTTTGCACGCAATGGATCGCCCGGCATCAAAACCGTCTTGGCGATCTCGCCCATGGAAGCCGAATTATGTGGTGTAGCCATTTATATTTCCTCCTATTATGTAATTGGTACTGTTACTAAAATTATAGCACAAGAAAAAAGCTCCTAACGGAGCCCCTTATTCCTGTCGATCAGATACTGGTAACGGTCCAGGACATCATCGATCAGATCGTCCCAGGCCACCGGGATCGTATCCTTGGCCTGCAGACCGATACGCGCCGTCCTTTCCGGATCGGCGAATGCCTTTTTGATGACTTCAGCGATCGAATCGGCATCATCTTCGCAATGAAAACCGTTGACCATGTCATCGATGCCTTCGGCAGCCGAAGATCCTCTTACGACGATCGAAGGCGTACCGGCATTGGCTGCCTCTCTTACGACCATCGGACCGTTGTCATATAAAGACGGGAAGACGAACAGGTCCGCCAGCATATACAGACCGGTCAGCAGATCTTCTCTTAAGATGTGTCCGACGAGATAGGCATCATCTTCAAAACCGAGTTCTCTGATCTTGGCCTTGATCTCTTCTTCGTGCGGTCCTTTACCCGCCATGATCAGATTGAAGCGGATGCCTTCCTTTTTCAGCTTTCCGCAGGCTTCCAGGATCTTTAAGATGTTCTTCTTCCAGTTCATCTGTCCGACGAAAAGCAGACACGGATCATCATCGATTTCAAAGTGCTGTTTGGCCATGTCCATCCAGGACAGATCGAGTTCCTTGACGATCATACCGTTCGGCATGACTTCCACTTTGCCCTTATAGCCGTACTCATTCAGAGTCCTTGCGGAATTTTCCGAAACTGCCCAGACTTCATCGCACTGTTCATAGAACTTCACGATGATGTCCGTGCCGAAACCCGCCAGATATCTTGATCCGGTGAGCTGCAGAAAATCATCATAGTACTTGGAATGGAAGGTCCCGACCACCGGGATCTTGCGATCCTTGGCATAGCGGATGCCTTCCGTGCCGGCGATGAACGGCGTATGGACATGAACGATATCAAAATCCTTCATCTTGAGTCTGGCATTGTAATGCACATCGATGAAAGGAAGACCGGCATCGTACTTGGACATCAGGGGTACGCTGCGGGAATAGTAGTCCAGGATCTCAAACGGATACGAACCTCGGTAACCGAAGTCATCCATCGGAACCACCGCGGTACATTCGTGTCCTTTTGTGGCGATCGTCTGGCAATAGTTGTATACGACTCTGCCTACACCGTCAATGATGGGCAGAAAAGAATCTGAAAACTCTCCTATCTTCATAAGCTGATCCAATACCTCTCTATCATCTTATCATCCGGCGGATACAGGACCTTCCCTTCCAGTATGCCGCCGTTATTCATTATAACCCTTCTTGAACCTTCATTGTCTTCCCGGCAGGTGATCAGGATCTTATCGAGATGATAATCATCTTTGCAGACATGCAGCATATCTCTCAACATGTCGGTACCGACACCTTTCCTTCGCCAGGAAGGCTTGATCGAATAGCCGATATGACCGCCGAAACGCCGCAGATAGACATGTTCCAGAGCCTTAGGACGCACATTGATCATCCCGACCACTTCATCCTCATGAACATAGACATATTCAAAACCGATCGAATACCCCGGCGGAAGCGTATCTTCCCGTTCAAAAAGCATGGCATTAAGATGCCATTTTTCGATGTCGTCGTACTTTTCCAAGGACGAACAGCCGTCAAATTCATCGTGATTATCTTTCATTGCTTTTTTGTAATCAGCGATCGAAGCATAATAAGACGGCTTAATCCTGCTTAACAAAAAACTGTCCATACCTTAATTATATACCTTGCGAAAATGAATGCTTTAAGATAAAATAAATAAGCGCATAGGGGAGTAGTATAGCGGTAGTATACCGGTCTCCAAAACCGTTGGTGTGGGTTCAACCCCTACCTCCCCTGCCATCAGAAACAGAAAACACTGTCGCAAGGCAGTGTTTTTATTATCCGAAACAAAGGATCAAAAAAAGTAAGGCTGAGCCTTACTTGAGTTTTTCAACGAGACCTTTTAAGACATCACCGTTGTAAGATTCGATGCAGCCCTCATCGGCATCGTTTGCCAGTTCGGGATCCATTGGCAGCTTCGCAACGACTTCAAGACCGTATTTTTCGGCAGTTGCTGCAGTCTCATCGTTCTTGTAGATCTGTATCTCGTGACCGCATTCGTCACATTTGACATAAGCCATGTTTTCAACAAGACCGACGATCGGTTTGCTGACGGTCTTTGCCATATTGATGGCCTTGCCGACGACCATGGAGACGAGCTTGGAAGGTGTCGTGACCATGACGAACTGATCTACCGGGATCTGCTGGATGACGGAGATCGCGACATCCGAAGTTCCGGGAGGCATATCGATCAGCAGATAATCCAGTTCTCCCCAGTGGACTTCCGTGTAGAACTGTTTGATCAGACCGCCGAGGATCGGACCTCTCCATAAGACGGCATCATCTTCGTTTTCCAGCATCATGTTGATGGAAACGACCTTGATGCCAAGTGTCGATACAGCCGGGAAGATCCCTGCTTCATCGCCATAAAGCTGCTGGTGAAGACCGAACATCTTCGGGATGGAAGGACCGGTGATATCGGCATCCATGATACCGACATTGTAGCCCTGCTGTACCAGTTCAACTGCCAGCAGAGATGAGACCATCGACTTGCCTACACCGCCTTTGCCGGAAAGGATACCGATGATCTTCTTTATTTTCGTATCTGCAGTAGGAACGACAGGTTCCGGTGCTCTGGAAGCACAATCCTGTGCGCAGCTGCTGCAGTCGTGATTGCATTCAGACATATTCTTTACCTCCAACAAATATAATAACATACGATACAATGGATTTATGAAAATTGCCATTTCCGCCTGTTTATGCGGTAAAAACGTCAGATATGACGGTTCCGATAAGAAAGATGAAAGGCTCTTGAAGCTTCTGGAAGGTCATGAACTCATCCTTGTCTGTCCTGAACTTGCCTCCGGTTTTTCCATCCCGCATGAACCCCTGGAGATACGATCGGGCAGTGTTTTCACCCGCTCAGGGAAAGACGTCACAAAAAAGCTTCACGAAGGTTCTTATAATTCATTGAAACAGATCGAAGGCTGCGATCTTGTCATACTCAAACAGAAGTCGCCATCCTGCGGAAAAAACCGGATCTATGATGGGACCTTTTCCGGAAAACTGATCGAAGGTTCTGGCATCTTCGCAAAGATGTGCTTCGATCAGGGATATAAAGTCTTCAGCGAAGAAGATCCCGAAAGCATCAGAAAAGAACTCGGCTGAGTTCTTTTTTTCATTCAAACAGATTGTCGGAATCTTCTTCCTTGTTGTACTCCGGCAGATCCGGCAGCTCATTGAGCGTATACAGCTTGAAGGAATCCATGAATTCTTCGGTGACTTCGTACAAGATCGGACGGCCGACCGCTTCCGAACGTCCCGCTTCCCTGATCAGGTTGCGGGCCTGCAGCTTCCGCAACATAACATCGGCAGATACTCCCCGAAGTTCCTCGATCTCGACTCGGGTAATCGGCTGTTTGTAGGCGATGATCGCCAGCGTTTCCAAGGCAGCCTGCGAGAGGGTGTTCTGCTTGGATGCACCGAACAGCTCCTGGGCATACGGATAGACCGCCTTCTTGGAGATGAATTTGTAGACTGATCCGTAACAGACCAGCTCGATGCCGAAAAGTTCGCTGGCATATTTCGCCTGGATGTTCTCCAGGATGATCCTGGTATCTTCCAGAGACTTATCGATCGCGATCGCCAGCTGTTCGAGCTTGGCACCATCTTCCCCGACGATATAGAGGAGTCCTTCGACGATCGCTTCGGGATTATCCGGCTGTTTTACATTTTCCGCATGGGAAAAGATATCTTCTTCCGTCTCTTCTTCCGAAGCCTCTTGCGATTCTTCAGAATTATCTTCAGAAACATCTTCCGCTTCTTCCCAGATCTCAGAAGTCTCTTCCCGAACTTCTTGCGCTTCTGTCAGCTCTTCCGCCTGTTCAGGAGCTTCTTTCATTTCTTCCTGTGTATCTATTTCAACGATCTTTTCTTCATTCATTGTTGCTACCTCTGCTGAACCAGATGTTCTCACTGTCATCGACGCTGAACGTCAGATAGTGATCTTTTGCCATATCCAGGATGGCGATAAAAGTGATGACATACTCATGGATGTTGTCACAGTCCTCAAGCAGTGTTTCGAAACTGAAGGTATCGGGCAGATCTTTCAGTCTCGCCTTGATCTGCAAGATCCTGTCTTCGGTCGACAGCTCCTTCTGCGTAAACTTGATATCCAGAGGTCTGGAAAGCTGCAGTCTGCGCAAGACCTTGTTCATGGCCTTGAGCAGGTCATAAGGATCGCCTTCAACTTTCTGGTCGTTGTCATTGGAAAGCTTGACGACCTCATCGAAGGAGACCGGCTTTGACAGCTGGTCCTGCCTCTCCACAAAAGAATCATATAAGGTATGGGAGACTTCCTTGAACTTCTGATATTCCAGGAGCCTTCTGACCAGTTTGTCTTTCGGATCTTCGAGGTCTTCTTCCTGTTCGTCTTCCTTCTTGGGAAGCAGCTTCTTCGACTTGTATTCGATCAGAGTAGCCAGTTCCACCAGATACTCACTTTCGATCTCCAGATGGAGCTCTTCCATTGCGTGAAGGTATTCGATATACTGCTGTGTCAGTACCGACATGTCCAGATCAAAAATATCCAGCTGCTGCTCATGGATCAGATGCAGCATCAGATCTAACGGACCTTCAAATTTCAATGTTTCGACCTCAAAACCCATACACATCATTATAGCATCAAAATATGCTATTATTGACTTGAGGTTGGATTATGAAAATAGGTATTTCAAACGATCATTCCGCTGTCGATCTGAAGAACAGCGTCTTAAATCATCTGCTGGAAAAAGGCTATGATGTCGTCAATTTCGGTACGGATTCCACGGAATCCTTCGATTATCCGCTGGCTGCGACCGTGCTGGCCAAGGCGATCCAGAACAAGGAAGTCGACCTGGGCATCGCGATCTGCGGTACAGGCGTAGGCATTTCCATCGCCTGCAACAAGCACAAAGGCATCCGTGCCTGCTGCTGTTCGGAAGCCACTTCCGCCAGACTGACCAGAGAACACAACGACGCCAATATCATCTGTTTCGGCGCCCGTATCGTGTCCACCGAACTGGCAAATGACATCGTCGATACATTTTTAACGACACCGTTCTCCAACGGCGAAAGACATAAAAGACGTATCGCAATGATCCACGAGATCGAAGAGTAGATGAGATCCTTCCGGGTCTCATTTTTCAAGGAGGAAACAGAATGGAAAAAACGATGCTCGACTACATCAAAGAAACACCGGACGTATTGAACGACATCATCGATCACTCGTACGAGTACACGAAAGATCTTGTCGATTTTTACCAGGACAAGGGCTGTGAGGGGATCACGCTGATCGCTTCCGGTTCTTCCTACAACGGCTGTCTGACGATAAAACATTTCATCAGGCACATCCTGGGGATCGAAGTATCACTCTATACCCCATTCTCCTTCGTTCATCATGAACTGCCGTTTATGAAGAATGAGCTTTTCCTGGGTGTTTCCCAATCCGGCTGTTCGACCAATACCCTGGACGCCTTAAAAGCGTTAAAAGAGAAAGGACTTCCCTGCGCATGTCTGACCGGCAGAGATGACTGCGATGCCAGAGACATTGCCGATCTGATCGTCAACTGGCGGGTCGGTGAAGAAAAGGTCGGTTTCGTCACCAAAGGTGTGAGCTCCCTGGCCTGCTTCTTAATGTGTTTCACCCTTGAACTGGGCAGAAGACTTGGCCTGGTAAACGAAAACAAATACGCCCATGCCAAAAACCAGTTAAAGAAAACGCAGCAGATCCAGCCGGAAATGTTCAAGAAGACGACAGAAGTTTTTGAAGATCAGAAAGAACTCTTCCTTGATCCGAAACGCGTCATCCTCTTATCTTCCGGACCGGGATACGGTGTGGCCAGTGAAGGTGCCTTGAAGATCGCTGAAACTTCCTGCATCGACGCCTTTGCCTATGAAGCGGAAGAATTCCTGCACGGACCGATCTACCCGAGCAGTGAAGATGATCTGTTCATCATCATCGACAACAGCGATGCCTCTTCTTCCTCGAGGATGATCGACATCGCTCTGGCTTTGCAGGACATCTCAGATAAAGTATTCGTCTTAAGCAACGACGAACGCTTGCCGCAGGAAAGAAGATTCTCCCTTCCGGATACGACTTGCCAGCACACTTCCGTCTTATATAAACTGACCTGTCTGCAGGCACTGTCCTATTACATGACGATGCAGAGCAACCGCTTTGAACCGAAGGAATGTGTCAAACGATTCAAGCGGGCCAACAAGGTCGCCAGCAAGTCCCGTGAAGGACTCTATCTGGATCTTCAGAAGATCGAATGAGCGAAAACGCTCATTTTTTCTTTCTCCCGGACATGTGAAAAAATCTGGGTTAATTTAAATTGGGATATCCCGCTTATGTGATATCCCGTTAAATTGGGATATCCCGTTTTTACTGTTTTTTATCTAATCCTTAAGGCTGATATGAAGATTGAGTTCCTCGATCGGGATCTTTCTCAGATTCAGCTTTT
>JAZQIF010000175.1:0-44396 GCA_045540935.1 Erysipelotrichaceae bacterium
TATATCCTGCAGGGTTCCGACAATAAAAATATCGACACTGTCTTTGTAGAACTCAATGACAATCTCGATCTGCTGGAAGCGATGCTGTTGAGCTGTATCTATGACCAGTACTCTTACAACAAATACGAGACCTATTATAACGGCGGCGGCAGCATGTCTTTGGTCGGCAAGGATGCCCTGGAATTCTTACGCAAGGAACTCGTCGATTATTATCCGGACCTCGGCGATGTCGAATACTCGGTCGAGGAACTCGATCCGGATACGGCACCTTCGACGGTCGTTGCCTACTACTGGCCTTCACCGGTCGACAACCACAACCAGAACATCATCCGTACCAATCCGAACAATATGCTGCCGGGTTATGAGACTTATGGAACGCTTTCTCATGAAGGTTTCCCGGGCCACTTATATCAGCACATCTACTATCTGAAGGGTGCACCGCACAATTTCCGTTCGGCGATCGGTTTCATCGGCTATACGGAAGGCTGGGCGGTCAACGCACAATACTATGCTTACCAGTTCTCCGGTATCGATGACGAATATGCGGCAGCTGCGATGTTCTTCGAGGATGCCTATTACTTCTTCTTGTATTCGATCATCGACATCGGCGTCAACTACTACGGCTGGTCGGAAAAGGATATCGTCAAGCATTTCAAGGATGATCAGCTCTTCTCCTTCGATAACAGCAATGCCGCATACATCCGCGATCTTCTGATCGAGATGCCGGGCGTCTACTGTTCCTATGGCTTGGGCTGTTCCAGCTTCATGACCTTATGTGAAAACACCAAAGCATCGATGGGGGATAAGTTCGATTATGTCACTTACCATGATGCTCTGATGAAGAACGGACCTCTTCCGTTCAATATCTTACAGACAGCAGTCGACGAATATATCGCCGCTCACTGATACCAGTCCGGGATCGGACTCTGTATCAGAGCTCCGGCATTATCGCCGAAAGCTTCCGTCATATCCGAAACACTGGACACGTTCCAGTGTTTTAATTTGTCGATATCGAAGCGATAGGTCCCGTAAAAGGCATAGGAGATATCGTTCAAGTGTTCCGTATTCCAGGCGGAAAGATCGGCATTGAGATACTGGTTTTCATAGAAGATCGAAGAGATCGTTTCCAGATTTGATGTATCGATACTTTCGATGCCATCGATCTGTGAAAGTTCAGACAAGGACGTCGTCTCGTTGTAGGCGAACATATAAGAGGCATCTTTCAAAGAAGAGGTGTCCCATCCCCGGATGTACAAAGAAGAGAGTCTGCAGTTTTCAAACATGTGGGACATGTTTTCGATCGAAGAGACGTTCCATGCGGAGAGATCGGCATTCATTCCTAACAGTGCCTTGGTGCCGGCAAAAAGATAGGAGAGATCTTTGCAGTCCGGTGAGATCTGCCAGTTATTGAGATCGCCGGTATTGGCCAAAGAAGAGGCATTGTAAAACATGCCTGTAAGATACTGGATATTTGAGACATCCCATGAACTGATCTGTCCGACGGAAGTCAGTTTGCCGCACCCCGCAAAAAGGTAGGACATATCGCTGATATTTGCCGTATTCCAGGCAGAAAGATCACCGGTATTCCTCAGCTTCTGACAGGAATAAAACATCATGGAGATGTCTTTTGCCTGCGCCATGTTCCAGCGTGACAGGTCTCCCGTCGAAGTGAGTGACAGGCATTGGGAAAACATGTTTTCAAAACACGTGCCGTTGGCTGTATTCCAGTTCACAAGATTGAGCGTCTTTAATCCTTCGCAATACTCAAACAGATGCGAAAAGTCTCTCACGTTTCCTACGTTCCAGTCTTTGATCGGAAGCGATCCAAGCATTCGGCAGCCGGAAAACATGTAGCTGAGATCTTCCGCAGAAGAAGTATCGATCTGTCCTATCCCTTCGATGGCGTTCAGATTGGGGGAATCTTCAAACAAATGGGAAAATATATGGCATTCCGCCAGGTCAAGGTCAGACAGATCGATGTATGTCAGAGAAGGAAGCCCTTTGAAGGCATCTTTCATGGAGATGTCGGAAAGGATCTTTCCCTCAGTTTCATTGCTGATAAAGATGGTGTCTTCATGAAGATAAGCTTTTATTGATTCGTCTTTTGCTTTGGAGACATCACCGATATAAGTCCCTTCCACAGTATCGGAAAACACGATCCTTGAAGGGGTGTAATTCTGAAGAAATGAATTGAGTTCTTCGCCGCTTTCCAAGATATTGGAAGCGGCCGTGTTTTCGATGGAAATGCTTATCGGCAGGCTGCCGCTCCATTCGCCGATCTCAAGCTCGCCGATCTCTAATTCGACGGTCTTTGTATCGTATTCATCCTTCCGGTAGGAAAGCGAGTTGTTGCTGACGCTGCCCCGAACGTTTCTGGTGCCGTCACTTTCATATAAAAGAAAGCTTGAAGGCATATCGATGTGAAGGATCTGGGTTTCGCTCAGACCGTTTTCCACGATACGTACTTCAAAGTCAGACGTCTCACTCAGATCGACGCTTTTCGGGATCTCGATGACGTAGGTGTCCTGAAAGGGGGCCGTGCTTAAGCAGACAGAAAGAACGAATGCACTAAGGAATTGATATGTAAGTTTCATTGACATTGCCCCCTTTATCAGAACATCGATGAAGCATATGAAGACGGTTTATAGTATCTGCTTCATCCTATCTATATCTCTTCCGGCGAAAGACCGGAGGATCGTAATTGGGAAGGATCAGGGATGCAGGCCCTGATCAGGGAATCAGGAATTGATATCGTTGAGTGCGATGACGATCGGAAGATCGTAGCTGTAATCACCTGCGGAAAGTGCCGCATGGGTAACGGTGAATACCGCTTTGAGAGTATCCTGATATTCGTTTGTCAGTAAGTCTGCCGCAAAGCTCGTACCGGTCGCTGTGACAGTGAGCGGATAGCTTCTGGAAGAACCGGCCGTATTGTCACTCAGGACATGCTGGCCGTTTGCCGCCGTGACATCGAGCTTCTTATCGGCAGCGATGCTTCCTTTGGCGAAAACGTTGAAGTCGGTGATCTCATTTCTGACATCGACACGTTTCGGCAGTTTTACGGAATATTGAGATGCGATGTTGGCATACAGGATGACACTGGCTTGTTCACCGGTGACTTCGTTGACATCTTCTTCCGCGAAGATATTTGCAGGTATGCACAATGCCAACAGGGAAACGAACAGTAATGTGATGATCTTTTTCATATAGCTCCTTATTTTCTGATGAGGATGTCCTGATTCTGCTGTACCCCGGACCATAAGACAGCCTTGTCTTGCAAGTCATAGGAAGAGATCAGATAGGTCAGCGTATGTTCGCCTGCATCCAATACACTGTAGGCATCGAAGTCTTCCATCTTTCCCGGTTCGATCAGGTCGCTCTTGTATAAGCTCTGTCCTTCGTAGAGGACGTCGAAGCTCAGATAGACTTCGTTGTCCGGCGGGTTGATCAGGTAGATGAATGGGGAATTCAGATCCAGTTCCAGAACTCCGAATCCCATCAGTTCCGTGTATTCATCCTCTTGTTTTCTGTTATCCAGAGGGTTGATATAATCGCTCTGTCTGTCGGAAACTTTCATTTCGCAGCACTCCCGGCTGTTGTTCAAAGCCCGTATGCTCAGATAGATCGATATACCTGTAAGCAGCAGCAGGATGCATAGCAGGATGATGATAATTGTCTGTTTGGTCTGTTTTCTTTCTTTCATCTTTTTAACTCCTTCATTACGTTATTCGTTTTCAAAGATGCCGATTCCTACTTCGGTCTGAAGAAAAATCATTTTTTTCATGAAAAAAAGCCATATTTCTATGGCTTTTTAGCTATTTTTGGCGGATGTTTTCAGAAACGGGGGTCGATCGACATGAAGATCTTGCCGTTTCTGACGTATTTTCTTGTCAGACGATCCGAAAGTGAAGTGTAGAGCTCATAAGGGATCGTGCCTAACTGTTTTGCCCGTTCATTGACATCGATGTGCTGTCCGAACAGTTCGATCTTCGCTCCTTCCGGATGGTAGTGTTCACACAGGATCATCAGCTGGTCCATGCATACACTGCCGACGATCGTGCCGTATTCATCTTCGCACCAGACTTTCTTGCCGGTATTGGCCCGGTAGAAGCCGTCCGCATAGCCGATCGGGATGGTCAGGATATAGCCGGTCCCGTCAGATGTGTAATGTCTGCCATAGGAGACGGTCTCGCCTTTTTCCAGCTGTTTGACCATCGAGACATGGGAGAACAGGGAAATGACAGGCTGCAACGGTGTCTTATAGGAACTGAGTCCAAGAAGTCCCAGACCGATCCTGTGGGCGTTGCAGATATCATCATCGACCGCGATCGCACCATCGGTCGCCGACATATGGACCAGCGGGAAATCGTAATCAAGCGATCGTACGCATTCCTTGAAGCACAGATACTGCTGTCTGGAATAGGCGATATCATCATCCGCACTTGAGAAGTGCGACATGACGCCTTCGATAACGGCGCCTTTTTCGATCAGCAGGTCCAGACACTTTTTGGCATCGGAGGTCTTCACACCGATGCGGTTCATGCCGGTATTGAGTTTCAGATGGACTTTGACACCGTTCAGATCGCATCTCTCCACAAACGGCAGGGAGAGGGTAACGATCGAAAGATCGTTTTCTTTGATGATGTCCATACTGTCATCCGGTACCTGGCCGAGGATCAGGATGGATCCGTCGATCCCGTGCTTTCTGAGATGGATCGCTTCATCAAGGCTCGATACCGCAAAAAAATCGACACCTGCTTCTTTCAATGTTTTGGCTTCGATGTAATCGATGATGCCATAGCCGTTGGCTTTGACGACACCGATCATCTTTTTGGAAGCATCTTTCGAGAAATAACGAAGGTTTTCTTTCAACTTATCCAAGTCGACTTCGACATAAGAATCTCTGTACATAAATCTATTTTACCTCAATCTTTCACACCTGAAACAGAAACAAGCTACTGAAGTCGAAAGGATGGTAAGGCAATGTTATAATGGATTTAGAAATAGATGGAAAAATAATAATCGATAAGGAGGTGTACTGTGGGTTTATTCGACAAAAAATACTGTGATGTCTGCGGCAAAGAGATCAAATTCTTAGGCAATCGGAAACTGGATGACGGCAATATGTGCAAAGACTGTGCAGCCAAACTATCTCATTGGTTCACCGGGCGCAAGAAGACCAGCCTGGAAGCCATCAAGGAACAGCTGGCATATCGCGAAAAGAATGCGGAAGCGCTCAAGACATTCAGTCCTTCAAAGATCATCGGTGATTACTACAAATTCTATATCGATGAAGCTAAGAAATGCTTCGTCGTTTCGAATCTGAATACCAGATGGAGAGAATCCAATCCGGATATCATCCGTTTTGAAGACGTGAGGGATATGCGAGTCACCATCAAGGAAGGAAAAGACGAGATCTATTATAAGGATGCGGAAGGCAAGAACGTCAGCTATGATCCGAAGCGTTATGAATATGAATACGATTTCCATATGCATATCGATGTGAATCATAAGTATTTCGACGACATGGATTTCAAACTGAATTCCGCCCAGCCGGAGAATCCGGGCGATGGCAAATACATGGAGCTCGTCGATGTCTGCAGACAGGCCATGAAGATCATCCTGAACAGGGAATACTACGACGATCGCAGCAGCTTCGAAAATCCGAACAGCGCAAACAACGTCGTTTACAGCTCTGTGACCTCTTCGGAAGGGGAATGGTACTGCCCGAAGTGCGGTCATAAGAACGATGGCAATTTCTGTGTGAAGTGCGGTGAGCCAAGACCTGCGTCTTTTGAACCGTTCTTCTGCAGCCGCTGCGGCGAGAAGATCAGCGATCCGGAGACCTTATTCTGTCCGAAGTGCGGCAATAAGCTGAAATAATGCGATTCGTTTCGGAAACGGACTCGCCTTTAGGGAAGATCATACTGGCATCGGACGGAGAGGCTCTGACCGGTTTATGGTTCTTTGATCAGAAAAACGCCTTGCGGGGTCTGAATGAAGATGCCGTAAAAAAGGATATTCCGGTCTTTAAAGAGACGGAAAAGTGGCTGAAGATCTATTTTTCAGGCAGAGAACCGGATTTTATGATCCCTTTATCTTATAAGGATACGCCGTTTCGCATGAATGTATGGAATATCCTTTCTGAGATCCCATATGGAAAAACGATCAGTTATTCTTCGATCAGCGGGATGATCGCCAAAGAAAGAGGCATCGAAAAGATGTCCAGTCAGGCGATCGGCTCAGCTGTAGGCCTTAATCCCATCAGCATCCTCATCCCGTGCCACAGAGTCGTGGGAAAGGATGGGAGCCTCAGAGGCTATGCCGGCGGGCTGGAGAGAAAAGAGAAACTGTTGAAACTGGAACAACAAGAAAAGCCATGGTGACATGGCTTTTATCGTGAACTTTGTTTTGCGGCTTGCACGACATGCGATAACAGGATCGAGGTCGTCGCCGATCCGACACCTCCCGGGACCGGCGTGATGGCTTTGACGCAGTCTTTCACATCATCGTATAAGACATCTCCGCACAGTTTCTGTTTTTCTTCGCTCCAATTGATCCCGACATCGATGACGACCTGATCCGGATTGGTATAAGATCTCGTGATCATTTCGATCTCACCGACCGCACAGACTAAGATGTCTGCCTTGGAAGCGATCGCTTCAAGATCTTTGGTCTTCCTGTGACAGATCGTGATCGTCGCGTTGCGGTTGAGCAACAACATTGAAACCGGCTTGCCGATGACTAAGGACCTGCCGATGATGACGACGTTTTTCGATTCGATCGGGATCTTGTAATGATCGAGTATCTCGATGACTGCCTGCGGCGTACATGGGGCAAAGCCCTTCTTTTTATTTGTGAATAACGATGCAAGCGAGAGCTCTGAGCATCCGTCGATATCTTTCTCAGGCGGGATGCAGTTTCTGATGTGCTCATCATCGAAACGCTTGGCCAGCGGACGGAAAATCATGATGCCGTGGATCTGATCGTCTTTGGAAACTTCTTTCAGTTTTTCACAGAGTTCTTCTTCACTGACATCTTCATCAAAGACATATTTGATGAGCTTCACGCCGAGCTTTTCCGCTTTCTTTGTAATGCCTTTTTCATAGGAGAGATCATCTTCCTTTTCACCGACCCGGAATAATGCCAGAACAGGGGAGAGATATTCCTCCTCAATTAAAGCGATGCTTCTTTGATCGATCGCCTCAGCGACCGGTCTTCCATTCAAGATCTCAGCCATTGTCGGTCAGCCTCTTGCAGATATCATCAAAGATGTTGAGAGCTTTGATGGAATATTCATCGACCATTTTGATCGCTTCACTGGTATATTTGTCGGCATATTCGCGGTCTTTCATGAGCCTGGTGTTGACCAGGA
Organism: Erysipelotrichaceae bacterium; assembly: GCA_045540935.1. Taxonomy (GTDB): domain Bacteria; phylum Bacillota_I; class Bacilli_A; order Erysipelotrichales; family Erysipelotrichaceae; genus Colivicinus. The sequence continues at coordinate 7,376 of JAZQIF010000175.1, forward strand.
TGTTGACATAGGCACCATATAAGACCCCGTGTGCCAGCATGACGGAAGTCGCCGCATCGGATACGGAGATCTTGGAGCCGATCTGCGCCAGGCGTTCATCGATCTCGATGATGCGCATTGCATATTTCAAGATCAGATAAGGGGAGTCGGCTGCCTTTCTCAGGCAGTTTTCCATCAGCTGTTCATAGCCTTCCGTGTCTTTGGGAAGGGAATAGGCTTTTGCCAGAGGTTCGAAAGCTTCTGCATCCTTATTGATACAGTCAAGCAGGTTGATTCGTAAGATCTCAAGCTCTTTCTTGATCTCGGCGAGTTCAAAGGTATATTCCATATACTTCTTCTTGCCGATCGTCAGATTGGTGACCATCTCTCCCAAAGATGCTGCCAGTGCGCCGACATCGGCGATGACGCCGCCGCCGCCCGGGATCGGGTCCTTGGCTGCCGTCAGAACGGAAAATTCTTCTAATGTCTTGTTTTTCATATCAGAACAACCCCGTGATCACGCCGTTTTCATCGACATCGATCTTTTCAGCGGCCGGAACTTTCGGAAGGCCCGGCATCGTCATGATCTCGCCGGTCAGTACGACGATGAAGCCGGCACCGGCAGAGACTTTCAGGTTCCTGACACTGATGCGGAAGTCTTTCGGTGCACCAAGCTTGTCAGGATCATCAGAGAAAGAATATTGGGTCTTGGCCATACAGATCGGAAGGTCTCCGAAGCCAAGTTTTTCCAGCTGTTTCAATTGTTTCGGTGCATTGCCGATCAGATCGACGCCATCGGCGTGATAGATCTTTGTAGCGATCGCTTCGAGCTTCTCTTTGATCGAAAGCTCACTTTCATAGGCAAATGAGAAATCATTTTCCGTTTCGCAAAGTCTTACGACCTCGTTGGCTAAAGCGATACCGCCTTCGCCGCCTTTTGCCCAGACTTCGGAAAGAGCGACACTGACGCCTTTTTCTTTACAGCGTCTTTCGACCAGTTCCAGTTCGGCTTTGGTGTCGGTAGGGAAGGCGTTGATGGCAACGACGCAAGGAAGCTTGTAGACATTCGAGATGTTGTCGACATGCTGAAGAAGATTCGGCAGACCTTTATCCAGTGCTTCAAGATCTTCGTTGATCAGTTCGTCTTTCTTTGCGCCACCGTGATGTTTGAGTGCTCGAACGGTCGCTACGATCACGACCGCATCCGGTTTCAGTCCGGCCATACGGCACTTGATGTCCAGGAACTTCTCCGCACCTAAGTCAGCACCGAATCCGGCTTCCGTGACGGCATAGTCACCTAATTTCAGAGCGAGTTTTGTTGCAGTTACCGAGTTACAGCCGTGGGCGATATTGGCAAACGGTCCGCCATGGACGAATGCCGGTGTTCCTTCAAGCGTCTGTACGAGATTCGGCTTGAGGGCATCTTTCAATAAGGCAGCCATCGCACCCTGGGCTTTCAACTGTCCGGCAGTGACCGGTTCGTTGCCGTAGGTATATGCGACGACGATCTTGGAAAGGCGTTCTTTAAGATCGATGATATCGGATGCCAGACATAAGACAGCCATGACTTCGGAAGCGACCGTGATATCAAAACCGTCTTCTCTCGGTGTGCCGTTGGCTTTTCCGCCGAGGCCGTCGATGATATTACGCAATTGTCTGTCGTTCATATCGACAGCTCTGCGCCAGGTGATGCGGCGCGGATCGATATTTAAAGCATTTCCCTGCTGGATGTGGTTGTCGAGCATTGCGGCCAGCAGATTGTTGGCGGCACCGATCGCATGGAAGTCACCCGTAAAGTGCAGGTTGATGTCTTCCATCGGTACGACTTGGGCATAACCGCCGCCGGCTGCACCGCCTTTGATACCGAAGACCGGTCCTAAGGACGGTTCTCTTAAGGCGACGACCGATTTCTTGCCGATCTTGCGAAGACCGTCGGCCAGTCCGACAGTCGTCGTGGTCTTTCCTTCGCCGGCCGGTGTCGGATTGATGGCAGTGACTAAGATAAGCTTGCCGTCTTTTTTGTCTTTGAGTTTTTTCAGAAGGCGGTAATCGACTTTCGCCTTGTAATTTCCATATAATTCAAGATCCTCATGAGGGATATCGATCTTGTCAGCGATATCGAAGATCATTTCTTTCTTACATGCCTGAGCGATCTGAATATCAGTAAACATGATAAAACCTCCTAACTTCCTTTTTAATTATAAAGTATTCACGACAAATTAAAAAAGAGGACGGGTCCTCTCAGCTTTGTTGACGAAGTTTCTTCAGATAGGCCAATAGTTTCGGCAGGATCGAAGAATAGATGACCGCCAGGATGATGCCGGCAGCTATTTTCAATAAGAGATTGCCGAATACCAGAGCGAAGGAATAGTAGCTATAGAGCTTGGAATCGACATACAGAGCCAGAAGGTTGAGCGCCGTCACCAGAAGGGCGGAGGCGATCGAGATCATGATGATCTGTTTCCGCTCCAATTTATAGTTCTTCGATCTGGCATAGAAGCCCACGAAAAGTCCGCTCAAGGCATGCGGCAGGATCCACAAAGGTGTGGTGGCTGTGATGCCGTAACCGGAAAAGAAGAGCTGGTAGATGAACGAGCCGATACCGCCGACGATCAGACCATCGATCGGTCCTGAAAAAAGAGCGGCGACCAAAATCGGAAAAGCTTCAAATGTAAATTTGAAGTTTGCGATCTTGACAGGCGTCAGTATGGACAGTACACAATATACGGCGATCAGCATCGCCAGACTCGTCAGTCTTCTGGTGTTCATATCCTTGATTATATAACAAGCCGGATATAAAGTGCCTGATTTACATAGCAATGTGCCTATAGATGAAAGATATATTTGCGGATCTGCATCGCAAGAAAGACGGTGATGATCTTTTCCGGCGTGAAGGGTAACCATAACAAAGACAGGTAAGCGCCGGAAAGGGCGATCAGAAGGCGGATCTTCAAGAGGGTCCCCAGAAACAGCCCCAGATACGCCCATCCATTGGTGATCATCCAGGCCATGAGAAAAGAAAAGAGGAAGGTTTTGTTTAAGAAGATGTTTTTGAGATCTGTGTACAGTTTCTTTGTTTTCATGACACCTTCATTGTAGGAAGATGCCGATTAAGAAATAAGGAGGCAAAAGCTTAAGAATTCATAAAAAAACTCTCTTGCGAGAGTTCATTTTCAGATGGTGCCAACTACAGGAATCGAACCCGTAACCTACTGATTACAAATCAGTTGCTCTACCTATTGCGCTAAGTTGGCAGGTTTTAAAAGATGGTGGAGGCTACAGGGCTCGAACCTGTGACCCCCTGCTTGTAAGGCAGGTGCTCTCCCAACTGAGCTAAGCCTCCCTAATTTGATGCTTAATTATCTTATCACATCGTTTTAAAAATAGTCAACGAATAATTTATAATTAATTCATAAAAAATCATGGAGAAGAAAATGATCAGATATGCAGGAGCTGATGATCTCGATGAGGTCTACCGGCTGACCAATCTGCTGGAAGATACGGTATTGAATTACGATGCTTTTTCAAGGCTTTATCTTTCAGCACTCGATAAAGATGTGATCCTGATCGCCGAGGAAGACAAGGTCATCGGTTTCTTGCATATGGCCATCACGCCGCAGTTTGCCAGGGCAGGTCACATCGCCGAGATACAGGAACTGGTCATCGATGAAGGATATAGAAATAGGGGCTATGGAAAGCTGCTTTTAGAAGAAGCGAAAGACTATTGCAAAGAACACGATATCGGAATCATCGAAGTCTTGTCTTCCGCATATCGCAAGGATGCACATCGCTTTTATGAAAATAACGGATTCGAGAATACCGGATATCGGTTTTTCAATAAGGAATGGAAAAAGGGGGTACATCATGAATGAAGTCATTCAGACGATCATGGATCGCAAATCGGTACGGGATTATGAAGACAGACCGATCGCTGAAGAAGAAAGAAACATCATTTTGAATGCCGCCTGCGCAGCACCTACGGCCGGCAACCAGCAGCTGTATACGATCATCGATGTGAAAGATCAGAAGATCAAGGATGGGCTGGTGGAGACCTGCGATCATCAGGACTTCATTGCCAAAGGAAAGATGGTCTTAGTTTTCTGTGCGGATACCCGAAAGTGGCATGAGGGCTTTGAAGACTGCGACTGCAAGCCGAGAAACAGAGGCGTCGGCGATCTTTTCCTGGCGATGAGCGATGCCTGCATCGCAGCGCAGAATGCGGTCATCGCAGCAGAGTCTTTGGGCATCGGCAGCTGTTATATCGGTGACATCATGGAAAACTACGAGATGCAAAGAGATCTTTTAAAGCTTCCTGACTTTGTCTTTCCTTGTGCGATGCTGGTATTCGGCTATCCGACAAAGGCCCAGAAGGACAGGACAAAAGTGAAACGTGCACCGTTGAATCGTATCGTAAGCGAGGATGCTTATCCGCAGATGGACGAACAGTATCGCATGGATCTTTTCTATAAGGGCAGTGTGCAGTCCTATGAAGAATGGATGAAGGCGTTCTGTGAAAGGAAATACAATTCTGATTTCTCCAGGGAGATGAGCCGTTCGGTGAAAGCTTTCTTAAAACAATTTGAATAAAGCTGTTTTTCATATATAATGGCTGATGTGGAAAAACAGAAACTGATCATCGACACCGACTGCGGCAGTGATGATGCCATGGCGATCGCCATGGCTTTAAATGACGACAGGTATGAGATCCTGATGTTTTCGACGGTCGCCGGAAATGTCAGGGCAAAACAGGCAGCCTATAATCTTCTTTCGACGATGAAGATGACGGATACCTATTACCCGAAAGTCTATATCGGCAGTGAAGAGATGCTGAAGCGCGAGTTCATCGGTGCGGAAGATACCCATGGCAAAGACGGCATGGGAGATCTGGGGCTGGTGGATTATTCAATTGAGCCGGAAAAGGAAGACGGCATCGAGATGATGCTGAAGACATTGAGGGAAAACGAAGATAAAAGCATCGATCTGATCACACTAGGTCCTTTGACCAATATCGCTTTGGCGATACGGAAAGATCCCGATACGATCAAACGGGTCCGAAGGATCGTTTCGATGGCAGTTACCGGCAAGGCCGGAGGCAATGTGACCGATTTTGCGGAATTCAATGTCTGGGCGGATGCCGAAGCTTTCAAAACGGTGATCGACTTCGGTTTTGATGATCTGATGTTCGTGGCCTGGGATGCTTCATTGGGCGAGGCGGTCCTGGTCAGGGAAGACATCGAGAAGATCAGGGCATTATCGCCCTTGGGAAAGTTCTGCATCGACATCAACGTTTCCCTGTTGAAGCTCAACCAGGAACGCTTCCATGAAGACATCCTGGATATGGCCGATCCGGCTGCGATGTTTGCCGCACTTTGCGAAGAAGGCATCGAGGATTGCAAGGAATATTATCTGGATGTGGACCTGACACCGGGAGAACACTACGGCTTCGTGGATATCGACTATGAACATGAATGGGAGAAAGGTCCCAAAGCGAAGATCTGCATGAAGTTAAAGGCGGATCTGTATAAGAAATATATTCTGGAACATTTAAAAGGATGAGTGTGAGCTCATCCTTTATAATGCTTCTATGAATTTTGCGATGACATCGATACCGGAGATCAGCGTACCGATCGATGAGAAGAGGTTGGCGAAGATGACCACCATCAGTGTCCTTGTCACCCGGTTCTTCCAGAAACCTTTGAAGGAAGAAGTATCTTCCGCAAGATCTTCAAAATCTTTGACTTTCGGCTTACGCAGATACGCTTCGACCAGCCCGGCAAACCAGCCGGCTGCCAGTAACGGGTTGAGCGAAGTGATCGGCGACATGACAAAGGCCGTCAGGATCGAAAGCGGATGACCCAGTGCCAGCAAGACACCGAGTGCACTGAGTGTGCCATTCCATAAGATCCAGGAGCGGATCTGGGAAAGACCGAGGTCTCTGTTGTTGAAGATGGTGACTGCGATCATCAAGATGATGAGGGCAGGGATCAGATATTTGATATACGAAGAGAAGCCTTTCTTCTTTTCGACGGTTTCCAAAGTTTTGAGATCGGTCTCTTCCTGAATGTGTCTGGCGATACCGCCGGCATGAGCGGCACCGATGATGGCGACGATCTTATTGCCGGGAGCGGTCTTGATCTTCTGTGCAAGATATTTATCACGTTCATCGACCAATACTTCCTTGACAGTCGGGAATTCTTTGGAGATATCCAATAAGGCAGCTTCCAGAGCATCGGCTTCCTTGAGCTTGGCGAGGTCTTCTTCCGAGATCTCTTCGTCTTCGAAGATCGAACCGATGATGGCGGTCAGCAGTTTGACTTTTTCTTTGCCCTGCAGCTTCGCCCAGATACGGGAGAAGGTCGTCTTGATCGGCCGGTCAGCCAGGACCAGGTTCTTATGTTTTTCTTCGGCCAGTTTGATGCCTTCGATCATTTCGGCACCGGAAGTCGAGCCTAAAGAGCTTGCCATCCTTTTCTGGAAGGAGGACAGGATCAGGTTGACCATCAGGAATCCGACCTGTTTATCTTTGATGACTTTGACGATGTCCGTCTCGCGCCATCCCTCGGGATCTTTCAGTTTCTGATATCTTTGTTCATCCAGCTCGATGCAGATGGAATCGGGATCGATCTCGTTCACGCAGGCATCGACATCTTCCACGGAAGACTTGGATACATGCGCCGTTTTGACCAGATAGATCTGCTTCTCGCCGCAGCTTAGTTCCACTATATTTTCACGCATAAAGATATTATAGCATTGTATAATTAAGAGGTGAAACTGTCCAAAGAAGAATCAATGGAGTTCCATTCTCACCTGTCCAAGTACATGGATGATCAAAGAGTCAGGCAGATGGAAGAGTATCTCGCCCATGGCAGGATCTCGGTCTTTTCGCATTGCGTAAGTGTTGCGGCAACGGCCTATAAGCTCGACAGGATCTTCAAGGCAGGCTGCGACCTCGATGTGCTTCTGACGGGCGCTCTTCTTCACGACTATTATCTGTATGACTGGCACGATGCCAGGCTTTTTGTAAATGTGTTCAAGATGCACGGCTTCACCCATCCGGAAAAGGCGAGGGAGAATGCAGTGCGGGATTTTGCGGTCGATGAAAAGGTCCAGAAAGTCATACGCTGCCACATGTGGCCTTTGACTTTCCGCAGTTTTCCTTCCAGCCGGGAAGCTTTCATCGTATGTATGGCGGATAAGATCTGCGCATTAAAGGAGACGGTAGCGCGATGGTGAGTCTTTACATGATCTATTTTTCCATCCTTTCCTTCGTCGGTTATCTTTATGAATGTCTGGCGATGCTGCTGTGGAACGGGGAGTGGGACAACCGCGGTTTCCTGTTTGGTCCGGTGATCCCGATCTACGGGGCAGGGGCTTTGTTAGGAACGCTGCTATTTCATTACAGTCTGCCGGACCACACGCCGATGATCGTCTTTTTTGTGAGCATGGTCGCCTCCGCGGTCCTGGAATATGTGGTACACTATGGGCTGGAAAAGACCTTCCATGCCTATTGGTGGGATTATTCCAAAGCACCTTTGAACATCAACGGAAGGATCTGCCTGCCGGCGTCGATCGGTTTCGGGGTAGCGGGACTTCTGATCATCTATGTGATCAACCCGTTTCTGATACCGCTCTTACAAAGGATACCGAAGGAGCTCTGTGCTTTCTTAGGCATGTTGTGTGCGGCGCTGTTTGCGGCAGATACGACACTTACCGTTTCGACACTTTCCGATTTCATTCACAGAGTGGAAAGGATCGATGAAAGGATCAACGAACGCATGGACAGCTTCGTTGAGAACCACATGGATTCTTATAAGGGGATCGGTGACAGCTTCTATTCGGCTGTCGATCATGTGCAGGAATCCCGTAAGAAGATCTTCGACCGCCGCTTTGAAAAGGCTGTCGATTCCATGGGCTTTGCCAGAAAGTACATCCTCACCCGCATCAAGGGCTTTAAGGGAAACAAGGCCGCAAAACGGCTGAATGAAGTATTAGACAGGATCAAGAAAAGAATAAAGAGAAAAGAAGATGAATGATAAAATCGTGATCCGCGGTGCCAGAGTCAACAATCTGAAAAATATCTCTCTGGACTTGCCGCGAAACAAACTGATCGTCATGACCGGTCTTTCCGGCTCGGGAAAGACTTCTTTGGCGTTCGATACCATCTACGCCGAAGGTCAAAGACGCTACGTCGAATCACTGTCGAGCTATGCCAGACAGTTTTTGGGCGGTGTAGACAAACCGGACGTCGATGTCATCGAAGGACTTTCGCCTGCGATCGCCATCGACCAGAAGACGACTTCCAACAATCCGCGATCCACAGTCGCTACGATCACCGAGATCTATGACTATCTGCGTCTTCTGTACGCAAGATGCGGTATCGCCTATTGTCCGAACCACAACGAACCGATCGAAGCGATGACCATCAATTCGATGATCCGGACGATCATGTCCTATGAAGAAGGACAGCGTCTGGAGATCCTGGCCAATGTGGTCACCAACCGCAAAGGCACCTTCAAGGATTATTTCGAGAAGCTGAAAAAAGACGGCTTCCTTCGTTTGTATATCGATGATGAACTCTACGATATCGAAGAAGTTCCGGAGCTCGATAAGAACAAGCGTCACAATATCGAAGTGGTCATCGACCGTCTGATCAAAAGGGAAGGCATCGAGACAAGGCTCTCCGATTCTCTGGAGATCGCATTGCGTCTGGCGGATGGTACCTGCATGGTCAAACACGGGGACAGAAAAGACCTGTTCTCTTCTCATCAGGCCTGCCCGATCTGCGGATTCTCCGTTCCGACTCTGGAGCCGAGGCTTTTCTCCTTCAACTCGCCGTTAGGGGCATGTGATGAATGTAAGGGTCTTGGCGTGACGATGTCGGTGGACCTCGATTATCTGATGCCCGATATGAGCAAGTCAATCTCGGAAGGCGGCATCCGCTACTACAAGAATATCTACGGCACCAACAACCTCGAGTGGCAGAACTTTGCGACGCTCTTGAGGCATTATGGCATTTCCGAGACCAAGCCATTAAATAAGATGACCAAGAAAGAGATGGACATCATCCTTTACGGTTCCACGGAGGAGATACGTTATACCGTCACTTCGACCGGCGGCACGACTTACAACAAGTTCGGCTATATCGAAGGCGTCAAAAACCTGATCGAAAGAAGGTTCGAAGAGACCCAGTCGAAGTTCGGCAAGGAATACTACGGCTCGTTCATGGTCGAGTCGGAATGCCAGAAGTGTCATGGCGCCAGACTCAATGAAAAAGTACTGGCTGTCAAGGTGGGCGGTCTCAATATCTATGAATTCACCCGCATGTCGATCGTACAGGCGTTCGAATTCGTTGAGAAACTCAAGCTCGATCCGATGCGTGCCCAGATCGCTGTGACACTGCTCAATGAGCTCAAGGCAAGACTTCGTTTCCTGACTGATGTCGGATTAGATTATCTGACGCTTGACCGCGTTGCCGGATCGCTTTCAGGCGGCGAAGCCCAGCGTATCCGTCTGGCCACCCAGATCGGTTCGGCTCTGACAGGTGTGTTGTATGTTCTGGATGAGCCGTCGATCGGTCTTCATCAGAAAGACAATGCCAAGCTGATCGCGACTTTGAAGAAGATGCGTGATCTTGACAATACCGTCATCGTCGTCGAACATGACGGAGAGACGATGTTGGAATCCGACTATATCGTCGATATCGGTCCGGGTGCCGGCAAGGATGGCGGACAGGTGGTCTTTGCGGGAACACCGGAAGAGATCCTGGTGGACGAGAATTCGATCACCGGTCAGTATCTTTCCTTCCGCAAGCAGATCCCGATCCCTGAAAAGAGGAGAAAAGGAAACGGCAAGAAATTAAAGATCATCGGTGCGCAGGAAAACAACCTGAAAAACATCGATGTCTCCATACCTTTAGGCAAATTCACGGTCGTGACCGGTGTTTCCGGTTCGGGCAAGTCCTCTTTGATCATCGAAACGATGACCAAGGCGATCATGAAGTCTTTGGACCGCGTCAAGGTGCGTCCGGGCAAGGTGAAGAAGATCGACGGTCTCAAGAATATCGACAAGATCGTCTACATCACTCAGGATCCGATCGGCCGTACGCCGCGTTCCAATCCGGCAACATATACGGGCGTCTTCGATGACATCCGTGACTTATATGCGATGACACCGGATTCCAAGGAAAGGGGCTATACCAAGTCACGTTATTCCTTCAACGTACCGGGCGGACGCTGCGAAGCATGCTACGGCGACGGCGTCAAGAGGATCTCGATGCTGTTCATTCCGGATGTCTTTGTGGAATGCGAAGAGTGTCATGGCAAGCGCTACAATGCCGAGACCTTGGAAGTGCGCTACAAAGGCAAGAACATCTATGACGTGCTCAAGATGTCGGTCAAGGAAGCACTGGAATTCTTCAAGAATCACAAGAAGATCAAAGACAAACTGCAGGTCCTCTATGATGTGGGCTTAGGTTATATCGAATTAGGCCAGGCGGCAACGACGCTGTCAGGCGGTGAAGCGCAGCGTGTCAAGTTGGCTTCCGAATTACAGAAAAAGCCGACCGGCAAGACGATGTTCGTCCTGGATGAACCGACGACCGGTCTGCATATGGATGACGTACTCAAGCTCATCCGCATCATCGACCGTATCGTTGACGGCGGGGATTCCGTGGTCGTCATCGAACACAACCTCGATGTCATCAAGTGTGCCGATCATATCATCGACCTGGGACCGGATGGCGGAGACAAGGGCGGTCAGATCGTCGCCGAAGGTACGCCGGAGGAAGTTGCGGAAGTGGAAGGCTCCTATACCGGAGAATATCTGAAGAAAGTGTTAGGTGTAAGTCATGGCAAATGAAGAACTCAATAAACGCGTTTATGTCTGGCAGATCAAGGAACAGCTCGATCTGGAACAGATGACAGGCAATGAAGAATCTTTGAACCGTTGGGCCATCGCTCCGGATATCAACCGTCCGGGTCTGGAACTCTCGGGATATTTGGAGTCCAATGACCTCAAGCGTGTGGTCATCCTGGGTTCCAAGGAATACCAGTACATGTCCAAGTTCGACTACGATACCCAGCGTTCCCGTTTTGAGATCGTCACCGACTCTTTCACGCCTTGCATCATCTGCTCGGGCGAATTCAAGGAAATGAATGCGCTCTTCGATCTGGCAAGAGACAAGAACTTCCCGGTCCTGCGCTATGAAGGTCCGACTTATCAGCTGATCGTCGATCTGGTTTCTTTCCTTTCCGAAAAGCTGGCACCGTCGGATTCGATCTACGGCGTCATGATGAACATCTATGGCAAGGGGATCATGATCACCGGTAAATCCGGCATCGGTAAATCCGAACTTGCCCTGGACCTGATCGACAGGGGACATATGCTGGTGGCGGACGACCGCGTCGATGTCACCCGCGTCCATAAGAGTATCATCTGCAAAGCGCCGAAGATCTTAAAGAGGATGCTGGAGATCCGCGGTGTGGGGATCGTCGATGTCACCAGGACTTTCGGTGCCAACGCCTATCTCAACCGCTGTCAGCTCGATTTTGTCATCAAGCTGGTCAAATACGACGAGACGATGGAGTCTGACAGACTCAATCCGATCAACGAGACCTTCAATGTATTGGGTCTTGAAGTGCCGATGCTGGTGATCCCGATCACCGAAGGCAAGCAGCTTTCCGTCATCATCGAAGCAGCCGTTTCAAACTACCTTCTGACAAAGCTCGGTTTTAATTCCAACGAGGATTTCAAGAACCGTTACCGTGAAGAGCTGGAGAGAAAAGGAGGAGAGAAACAATGACGTTTTTTCCTGACGGACAGACGTTCGTCGCGTTTCATATCTTCGGTCTGAACTTCGATATCCGCTGGTATGCGGTCTGCATCATGACCGGAGCTCTGCTGGCCTATCTCATCACCAGGAAGCAGGTCAGAAACGCCAGATACATCGATCTTGATTTCTTTGATTCCTTTTTCATCTATACGCTATGGGTGGGGATCTTAGGAGCCAGGTTATGGTATTGTATTTTCTATAACTTTTCCTTCTATTTCTCCGATCCGGTGCAGATCATCCGCATCTGGGATGGGGGACTCGCGATTCAGGGCGGCATCGTTGCCGGAGCCTTGTTTGCCTACTGGTATATAAAGAAGAATCATTATTCTTTCATGAAGCTGCTCGACATCATCCTGCCGAACGTCATGCTGGCACAGGCACTCGGACGCTGGGGCAATTTTGCCAATAAGGAATGTCATGGCGCCGAAGTCGATGCATCCTATTTTGACGGCATCCTTTCTTTCTTGAAGGAAGGAATGTATATCAACGGCCACTATTATGAACCGCTGTTCTTTTTTGAATCGATGCTCTGTCTTGCCGGCTGGGCATTGATCTGGTTCGTGCTGAGAAAACACCGCAACAAGAGAGGGGATCTGGCCTATGCCTATCTGATGTGGTATGGTGTGATCCGCTTCTTCATCGAAGGAAGAAGGACCGATTCCCTGTATTTCGGCAACTTCCGTATGGCGCAGCTGACCTCGATCCTGTTTCTCGTGATCGGAATCTTGGGTTATCTTGGTGTTTTTGAACGTTTCATCAGGAAGACCAAGCCGTCGCTTTTCTTTGATTTCGACGGTACGATCATGGATACCAGGGAAAGCATCTATGAAGCATATCGGGCACTTTTCAGAAAGTATTCGGATGAATCGCTGTTTACTAATGACGTGAAACAGGAAGTCATCGGTCCGCCGCTTCGCGATATCTTCCCGAAGTACTTCCCGGGTATCGATTACGACACACTGTATAAGGTCTATCATGACCGGCAGATCGAGGTGGCAAAGACTGCCAATCATCCGACACTCAATGCCGTAGAGACCTTGAAGAAGTTACATGAAGACGGCTATAAGATCGCCATCATTTCCACAAGGTCACATGAGGGCATCGAATCCTTGTTGGCGGATTTTGACTTAGGTCCTTACATCGATGATATCTGCGGATTGAAGGATGTCGAAAAGCTCAAACCGGATCCGGAAGCCATATTCAAGCTCGTGAATAAAAACGGCTGGAACAGAGAATCGGTGATGATCGGTGATTCACTGATGGATGTGCGCTGCGGCAAGAACTATGGAGCATTCACAGTCGCATTCTTAAATGATCCGGAGCGTTCCGAACAGCTTTCCAAAGAAGCCAACCGCTGCATCAGCGATATGGCCGATCTCATTGAGATCCTGAATACGGTCAACGCATTCACATATGACGAAAAATAGGGCATGACCCTATTTTTTTGAGCATTCTTTTGCGATATGCGTATATAATAAAAAAAACAGCAGGAGGCTTTTTATGGTAACTGTATTGAATCATCCGCTCATTACACATAAACTCGCTTTGATGCGTATGGAAACGACGGGACATAAGGATTTCAGAGAGAATCTCGATGAGATCGCATCCCTGATGGCTTATGAAGTCTGCCGTGATCTTCCGATGGAAGATGTCCATATCACTACACCGATGGGTCCTTGCGATACGCAGATGCTCAAGGGCGAGATCATCCTGGTGCCGATCTTAAGGGCCGGCATGGGTCTGGTCAACGGTATCATGGATCTGATCCCGACGGCAAAAGTCGGTTTTATGGGCCTGTACAGAGATGAAGAAACATTGGAACCGGTCGAATATTTTGCGAAGTTCCCGAAGGAACTTCCGGAAGGTATCGTCTTGGTCCTGGATCCGATGCTGGCGACCGGCGGCAGCGCCATCGCGGCAGTCAATAAGATCAAGGAAAGAGGTGCCAAAAACATCCGTATGGTATGTCTGGTCGGTGCGCCGGAAGGTGTCAAGGCTTTTGAAGAAGCACATCCGGATGTTGATCTGTATCTTGCTGCACTTGACGATCATCTCAATGAGATCGGCTACATCGTACCGGGTCTCGGCGATGCCGGCGACAGGATCTACGGAACCAAATAATCTTAAGAATCAAGCCGTGAAAAACGGCTTTTTTCATGCAAAAAAAAGCCTTCAGAATCGAAGGCCCTTGATCTGTGAAGTGTGGCGAAGCACCGCTTTGGAGAAGGATCTTGAAAGCGAGTGCTCACTCTTGTAATACTTGCCGGTCTCTTTGAGTATGGCGAATATCGCAAACAAGGCGATGAAGAAGTTCCAGGAATCTTTGGAAGCCGCGATCTTCTCGGTAGCCTTGCTGATGTGATCGAGATGTTCACCGATCGGGCTGGCAAGCTCAGCAGTATGGCCGACTTCTTTCAAAGTCTTCATGACCCGCATCAGCAATGCGATGATACAGCCGATGATCGCGATGATCAGCGGGATATACAGATATAAGATATATCGGTTGATGGTTTCCATAACTCTATTTTACCTCTTTCTCGATGATTTCTTCACCGATCTTTGTTGGGGTTATGCCTTTGGTGAATTCTTTGATCTTTTCGATCTTATTCTGATCGTCCAGGGCAAAGAAATAGGTGACGTCCGTGTCATATGCTGTGTCGAGCAGCACCGTATTGTTTCGCAGATAGAAGTCGATCTTATTGGCAGTCTCGTAAGAGATCTTCAGTTCGTATTTGGGAAGGCTGACTTCTTCGATGAGGACGGCATTTTTCAGGCATTCGCTGACACTTGAGGAATAGGCGCGTATCAGCCCGCCGGCACCAAGCTTGATTCCGCCGAAATAGCGCACGACCAAAGCACAGGTCTCATCGAGCCCTTTTTTATCCAGGACGCCCAGAATCGGCGCACCGGCCGTTCCGGAAGGTTCGCCGTCATCTGAGGATCGCCGGATGTTCTTACAGATCATCGCGGAACAAACATGCGTCGCATCGTGGTGCTTTTTACGGATCTCAGCGAGATAGTTTCGATACTCTTCTTCGCTTTTCACGCGTTTCATGTAGGTGATGAAGCGGGAACGTTCGATGATTATGGTGCTGTTTGCTTCGGTTTTCAAATACATACTTCCATTGTAATGTTTTGTGTTAGAATTGGAAATGTTGTGAGGTGTGAAATGAGAAGTCTTGAAGAAATTTTAAGTGAACTCAATGCCGCCGAAAAGGAATATGCGCGCAAATGCGAGCAGTACGGCATCGAAGAAAAAAGCAAAAAGAAAAAGACGGATGAAAATGTCCGAAATGAAGAACAGTAGGCTATAATGTCCTACTTTTTTTAAGCTCCGTAATGGTATAATAGGTTTGTATTTTAGGAGGAGTTTTGTTATGGCTAAAAAGCTGGTTACAGATTTACAGGTAGCAGGCAAGAAAGTCATCGTCAGAGTTGACTTCAATGTCCCGCACAAAGGTGATGTCATCACAGACGATAACCGTATCGTTGCTGCATTACCTACGATCAAGTACTTACTTGAAAACAATGCCAAGGTCATCTTGCTTTCCCACTTAGGAAAGGTCGACTACAAGAAGTCGGAAGAAGAGATCGAAGCAGCTAAGAAGAAGAATGACATGGCGATCGTCGCCAAGAGACTTCAGGAACACCTTCCTGACAACAAGGTCATCTTCGTCAACGCTACAAGAGGTGAAGAACTGGAAAATGCGATCAACGGCATGAACGAAGGCGAAGTCGTTCTGATGCAGAATACCAGATATGAAAAGGGTGAGTCCAAGAACGATCCTGAACTTGGCAAGTACTGGGCTTCTTTAGGCGACCTGTTCGTCGAAGATGCATTCGGTTCCGTACACAGAGCACATGCTTCCACTGTCGGTATTCCGACCAATTTACCAAGCGCAGCCGGTTTCCTGGTTGAAAAGGAACTCAAGTTCTTAGGCGATGCAGTTGAAAACCCGGTCAGACCTTTCGTCGGTATCTTAGGCGGTGCAAAGGTCGCTGATAAACTGAAAGTCATCAACAACCTGCTTGAAAAGTGTGACACACTGATCATCGGCGGCGGTATGGCTTATACGTTCTTAAAGGCACAGGGCAAAGAGATCGGTTCTTCTTTAGTCGATGATGAAAAGCTCGACTACTGCAAGGAAATGCTTGAAAAGGCAAAAGAACTGGGCAAGGAACTTCTCTTACCGGTCGATACTGTCGTAGCTGACAATTTCCCTGATCCGATCGATGGCCCGATCGAAACAGAAGTCGTTTCTTCCGATGCGATCCCGGCTGCCAAGCAGGGTCTGGATATCGGTCCGGAAACTTCCAAACTGTTCGCTGAAAAGGTCAAAGCTGCCAAGACTGTCGTCTGGAACGGCCCGATGGGTGTCTTCGAGAACCCGACTCTGGCTGTCGGTACCAATGAAGTCGCTAAGGCTTTAGCTGAGTGCGATGGTACGACGATCATCGGCGGCGGCGATTCCGCAGCAGCCATCAAACAGCTCGGTTATGCCGATAAGGTCAGCCATGTTTCTACAGGCGGCGGTGCTTCTCTTGAATTCTTAGAGGGCAACGGTTTACCGGGTGTCGATATCATTAACGAAAAATAAGAGGAGATATCATGAGAAAACCTATCATCGTTGGAAACTGGAAAATGAACAAGACTCCTTCCGAAGCTCTTGAGTTCATGAAGGGTATCGAAGAGGTTCTGACCGGTGAAGAAGCTGCCGACTATGGTGTCGGTGCACCGTATGTCGATCTGGATGTCTGTGTCAGGAATGCCAAGAATCTGATCATCGCTGCTGAAAACTGCAACGAAAAGGATTCCGGTGCTTATACCGGTGAAGTATCGGTCCCGATGCTCAAAGAAGTCGGTATCACATACTGCATCATCGGTCATTCCGAGAGAAGGACATATTACAACGAAACAAATGAAGCTTGCGCTCTTAAGGCAAAGAGATTATTTGCGGATAACATCATCCCGATCCTTTGCATCGGCGAAACGGAAGCTGAATATGATGCCGGCAAGACTGCTGATGTCATCAAGACACAGTTAGCCGGTTCCTTAGCCGGTCTGGATGCCTCTGAAGTCGCCAGAATGGTCATCGCTTATGAACCGATCTGGGCGATCGGCACAGGCAAATCTGCGACCAAAGAGATCGCTGAAGACTGCTGCAAGTTAGTCAGAGATACTGTAAAGGCTCTCTATGACGAAGCTACAGGCGAAGCTGTCAGAGTACAGTATGGCGGATCTGTCAAACCGACCAACATTAAAGAATATATGGCTTGCGAAGACATCGACGGTGCTCTGATCGGCGGTGCTTCACTTAAAGTTGATTCATTTAAGGAAATAATTGACGCTACTAAATAGGAGGAAAAAACGTATGTCTGCAATTATTGATGTTTATGCTCGCGAAATTATCGACTCCCGTGGTAACCCTACTGTAGAAGTTGAAGTTGCTACAGAATCCGGTGCTTTCGGCCGTGCAATGGTACCTTCCGGTGCTTCCACTGGTGAAAGAGAAGCTCTCGAATTAAGAGATGGCGATACTTCCCGTTTCTTAGGCAAGGGCGTTCTGAAGGCTGTCAACAATGTCAACGAGATCATCGCTCCGGCTCTCATCGGTTACGATGTAACTGATCAGGCTCTGATCGATAAGAAGATGATCGAACTCGACGGCACAAAGGATAAATCTCATTTAGGCGCTAACGCAATGTTAGGTGTTTCCCTGGCTTGCGCAAGAGCTGCTGCTGATTTCTATGGCATGCCTTTATACAAATATATCGGCGGTGCTAACGGCAAGACTTTACCGGTTCCGATGCTCAACGTCTTAAACGGCGGCAAGCACGCTGATTCCACTGTTGATATGCAGGAATTCATGATCATGCCTTACGGTGCTCCTTGCTTCAAGGAAGCGATCAGAATGTCTGCTGAAGTATTCCATGCTTTAAAGAAAGTCTTAAAGTCAAAAGGTTACTCTACTGGTGTCGGTGATGAAGGCGGCTACGCTCCTAACTGCACTGAAGGTAACGAAGAACCGTTAAAGCTCATCGTTGCTGCGATCGAATTAGCAGGCTACAAGCCAGGTATCGACTTCGGTATCTGCATGGACCCGGCTTCTTCCGAATTCTACAACGCTGAAACAGGCAACTATGAACTGACAAGATCCGGCCAGGGCGTCAAGACGACCGATGAAATGATCGACATGTACGCTGAATGGTGCGAGAAGTATCCGATCATCTCGATCGAAGACGGTCTTGCAGAGAATGACTGGGACGGCTGGAAGAAACTCATGGCTCGCTTAGGCGACAAGATCCAGTTAGTCGGTGATGACCTCTTCGTCACGAACGTCGAATACATCAAGAAGGGTATCGACCTCCACTGCGCTAACTCCGTTCTGATCAAGCTGAACCAGATCGGTACTTTAACGGAAACTCTCGATGCTATCGAACTGGCTAAGAAGAACAACATGACTGCAGTCGTATCTCACAGATCAGGTGAAACTGAAGATACTACGATCGCTGACTTAGTCGTCGGTGTCAATGCAGGTCAGATCAAGACCGGTTCTATGTCCAGAACTGACCGTATCGCTAAGTACAACCAGCTGCTCAGGATCGAAGACGAACTCGGTTCCGTCGCTCAGTATCCGGGCAAGGATGCTTACTACAACCTCAAGAAATAATTTAAATTTCTGATAGGATCAAGCCGTATGAGTCATCATGCGGCTTTTTTTGTAACTCTACGAAGCGCAGGGTGACATTTCAACATCGCAAAGCTATCGTAAAGCCAGGAGGTATTTTATGGATACGATCAAGACCGGCGAACTGATCGCCGAAAAAAGAAAAGAACTGGGCCTGACCCAGATGCAGCTTGGCGAGGAGCTTCATGTTTCCGATAAGACGATCTCCAAGTGGGAGACGGGGAAGGGTTTCCCCGATATATCGATCATCGAGGATCTCTGCGAAAAGCTTCATATCAGTACGTATGAGCTTTTAAAAGGAGAAAAGGCTGAAGATGAAAGGGACAAGGAAGCCTTCTCACAGGGTATCGAGATCTTCCGCAGACGCTTCGAAAGAAAAAGATTCGTCACTTTTGCGATCGGATTTCTTGTCTCAATGATCCTTCTGGTGACAGTCTATGTCCATCTGAATGCACCGATCTATTTCGAAGGACCGGATAAAGTGAAAGTGGAAGAGCTTTCTGAGGGCGGACTTGTATTGCTGGCAGATAAGGAAGTGTCAGGCTGCGATATCGAACATTTGGATTTCGAGGGACGAAGTGAGATCTTCGTCAGCTCCTATAAGACGCTTTTAAGCTCTTTCGATACGAATAAGACTGAGAAGATCTATCTGCTGGCACAAGGCAAAAAGATCGATGCAGTATGGTATTATCCCAGCGAAGGATCAGATGCCCTGATCTACGGGAATGTTCCTTCAGGAGGTGTAGAAACGCTCAGCCGTCTGATCTACAACTACTGGATCGTATTGGCGGCTTTGTTTACCTTGGTGTCAGCGATCGCCTATAAGATCTTGCAGAAGCGTTATTATTCGGATAAGATCCCCAAATACGCTGTTTTGCCGGGAATCTGCGCGCTGGTGTCGATGCTGCTGGTGCTGGCGGGCAAGAGCGATAAGATCTACAATGCCGCGTATTATTTCAGCGGGATCGTACTGCTGAGCGGATTGTTATATCTTTTGGGGCTGTTCCTGGTCGAACGGTTCAAAGGAAAGACGAAAACGGAAAAGGGAATATAGAGAAAGAAACCGGAACGCATGAGCGTTCCGGATTTTTTTAATATACGACTTTTTTATAGACGATGATCCACAGGATGAATTCGACGATCGAAGTGATGATCCAGCTTAACGGGAAGCACAGATAGATCGTTTCCAGCGTTCTGTGAAGAGGGAACATCGTATAGATCCAGATAAGTCTTACACCGCAGATACCGATGATCATCAGGATAGTCGGTAAGGAAGAAGATCCCATGCCTCTCAAGGAATTGACGAAGACATCCAGGATCCCGTTGAAGACCAAGAGTGCTGCAACATATTTGATACGGACCATGCCGACGTCGATGACGGCCGGTTTGTCCGTATAAAGGGTCAGTACCAGCGGACCGCTGAGATATACGGCTGCGCCCATGATGACCGCTCCGACGATGACCAGGATCAGAGTCTTGACCATGATCTCTTTGATACGATCGAGCCTGCCGGCACCCATGCATTGGCTGGTGAAGGTGATCGTTGCCTGGTTGAAAGCCATGTAGCCGATATAGACGAAGTTTTCGATATTGGCTCCGGCGGAGTTGCCGGCAACGATGTCTGTGGAATCGAAAGAATTGATGCTGGACTGAATGACGACATTGGACAGTGCGAAGACTGCACCGGAAAGGCCGGCCGGGATGCCGATCCTTAAGATCTCCAGGAAGGATGTCTTATCGAAATATAAGTGCCTGAGATCGAGCTTCGTCGAATCTTTTTCACTGACCAATACCCGAAGTACCAGGAAAGCGGAAACGGCTTCCGATGCAACGGTCGCTGAAGCGGCACCGATGACCGAGAGATTCATGAATTTGACGGTGATGAAATTTAATACGACATTGAGAGCTCCCGAAAGCATCAGGAAGTACAAAGGCCGTTGCGTATCGCCGCGTGAACGTAAGATCGCCGAACCGAAGTTGTACAGCAGCAGGAATATGACGCCCAAGAAGTAGATGCGCATATACGTTGCGGACAGGTCGATGAAGTCAGCCGGTGTGTCCATCATCTGTAAGAAGATCTTGGAGAAGAACAGCCCGACAAAGGTCAGTACGACTCCGCCTGCTGCAGCCAGGGCGATGGAAGTGTGAATGGAATCCTTGATCTTATCTTTGTTTCCCGTTCCGATATAGCGGGCAACGATGACGTTCGTGCCGGTCGCCAGACCGTTGAACAGGGAAGTGATCAGAAAGACGATCGAACCGGTCGCACCGACAGCCGCCAGAGCCTGGTCACCGGCAAATTTTCCGACGATGATCGTATCGGCGGAGTTGAACAGCATCTGTAAGATGTTGGTAAAGATCAGAGGGATCGCGAATATGAATATGTTTTTCAATAACGGACCATTCGCCATGTCCATCGTTCTGCTTTCGGAATTCATAATACAGATTATAGAGGATTCAAAGGGGATAATAAATACTATTTTCAAAAATTTTCATAGATCGAACCTTTATTTATACCTTATTTATATACAAAAGTTTCTTCGATGTAACATTTATGAAAATAATTTACATAAATCTGTAAAAAAGTGAAAATATTGTGAAAATATTTGGCAACAAATCTTGAAATTTAGTTTGCATAGTTTACAATAATTTTATAGTTTTTCTGACAAAGTTGCATCAGTAAACTAACAAAAAGGGGGAATGGGATGCTTAAGTACATAGGAAAAAGATTAGTCATTGGTGCTCTCACTCTGCTGATCCTGTCTACGATCACTTTCTTTGGCGTCAGAGCCATGCCGGGTGATCCGTTCTCACAGGACAACAAAGTCATCGCGCCGGAAACATTTGAAGCGATGAAAGCGAAGTTTCATCTGGACAAATCGCTTCCTGAACAGTACATCATCTTCTTGAGCAACGCGATACGCGGCGACTTCGGTGAGTCGATCTCCAAGAAGGGGAAACAGGTCTCCGATATCATCGCCTTGCGTTTCCCGGTAACGGCAAAACTCGGTGCGATCGCCTTTGCCTTCTCGATGGTGATGGGACTGGCCCTAGGTATCGTTTCTGCTCTGGCGAAACACCGCTGGGTCAATTCACTGATCACTGTGGTTTCGACACTAGGCGTATCACTTCCCAACTTCTTATTTGCCATCATGATCATGCTGCTGTTTGCGGTAAAGCTTGGCTGGCTGCCGATCGTCGGACTCAATGGTCCGCAATACTACATCCTGCCGGTCGCTGCCTTGTCGCTTGGCCCGATCGCTTCGGTCACGCGTCTTACCAGATCATCGATCAGAGATGTCATGCATGAAGATTACATCACGCTGTCCCGTTCCAAAGGCAATAAAGAGACCAGAACGATCATTGTCCACGGTCTCAAAAATGCGCTGCTTCCGGTCATCACGTATGCAGGTCCGTTATTTGCAGGCATGATCACCGGTTCGTTAGTCATCGAGACGCTCTTCTCGGTGCCTGGCATCGGCGCAGAGTTCACCAACAGCATCACCAACCGTGACTATACGCTGGTCATGGGTCTGACGATCCTGTTTGGTGTCTTGGTCATCATTATGAATCTGATCTCGGATATCGTCGCGGCGATCGTTGACCCGCGTATCAAATTAGGAAAGTAGGAAAAGGTCATGAGTGAAAAGAATTTAGTATTGAGTGATGATCTGTTTGAAAAACTTCCTGAAGATGATAAGAACTCCGAATTTATCGCGGTCGCGATCAAGACGTTTGCCAAAGACGCCTGGGATCGTTTCCGCAGGAATAAGCTGGCTTTAGGCGGTCTGATCTTTCTGATCATCATGATCGTCCTGGCGATCGTCGTTCCGGCCGTCGCCCCGTATCAGTTCGATACGCAGGATATGGCAAACCGTAACGCACTTCCGAGCCTGCAGCACCTGTTTGGTACCGACAAGCTTGGCCGTGACATCTTCGTCAGAGTCATGTATGGTGCCAGAGTTTCGCTTTCGATCGGTTTCTCGACGGCAGCGATCAACCTGGTTATTGGTATCTTGTACGGTGGTATCTCCGGATATGTCGGCGGCAGAGTCGATATGATCATGATGCGTATCGTCGATATCATCTATGCCGTTCCGTCTTTGATCTATGTCGTTTTGATCCTGCTGGTCTTCGGTGACTCGGTCGGTTCGATGATGCTGGCGATCTGTCTGACGTCCTGGATCGGCATGGCCAGACAGGTACGTACGCAGATCATGTCATTGAAAGAAATGGAATTCTCCCTGGCTGCCAAAGTCATCGGCGCCAGCAATTCCCGTATCCTGATCAGACACCTGGTCATCAATGCCTTGGGTCCGATCATCGTCTCTCTGACCATGATGGTCCCGGGTGCGATCTTCACGGAAGCTTCATTGAGCTTTGTCGGTATCGGTCTGAACCCGGCGATCCCGAGCTGGGGCAAGCTGGCAAACGATTGCCGTCAGCTGATCTTCACCCAGCCGTTACAGGTCGTATGGCCGGTCGCAGCGATCAGTTTGACGATCTTGGCTCTGAACTTTGTCGGTGATGGCATCGGCGAAGCGTTCCAGGCAAGGACGAGATAGGAGGGATCGTATGGCATTATTAGAAGTCAATAATCTGGTTACCACTTTCAAAACGGATGCCGGCGATGTAAAGGCCGTCCGCGGCGTTTCCTTCAAACTCGAACCGAAAGAGGCTCTGGGTATCGTCGGTGAATCCGGTTCCGGCAAGTCGCAGATGATGTATTCGATCATCGGTCTGCTGGCGGAAAACGGTGTCGTTGAAAGCGGCGATGTGATGTTCGATGGGACAGATATCTCCATCAAGAATTTCAAGAATAAAAGAGAATACAACGATTTCATGCGGAAGATCCGCGGCAATTCCATGGCCATGATCTTCCAGGATCCGATGACCTTCTTGAATCCTGTTCTGAAGGTCGAGACGCAGCTCATCGAGCCGATGATCAATCACTCTTCCTTAAGCAGGGAAGAAGCCAAGAGAAGAGCGGTCGACTTGCTGAAGCTTGTCGGTATCCCTTCACCGGAAAAGCGTATCAAGCAGTATCCGTTTGAATTCTCCGGTGGCATGCGCCAGAGGATCATTATCGCCATCGCTTTGGCCAACAATCCGAAGCTGATCATTGCCGATGAACCGACGACGGCGCTGGATGTCACGATCCAGGCACAGGTGCTTGAACTGATCGAAGAACTCAAGGATAAATCCGATTCCGCGATCATCATGATCACCCATGACCTGGGCGTCGTTGCCAAACTGTGTGACCGCATCGCGATCATGTACGGCGGCAAGATCGTCGAGATCGGTACGGATAAGGATATCTTCTATGATCCGAAACATCCGTATACGGAAGGTTTACTGAACTGTATCTCCAATCCGGAGAATGATGACGAGAAGGAGCTGACACCGATCGCCGGTTCACCTCCTGATCTGCTCAATCCTCCGAAAGGCTGTCCGTTTGTCGACAGATGTGAAAAGGCGATGAAGGTCTGCAAGGACTACGAACCGCCGGTGACCACGATCAAAGAAGGCCATCAGTGTTCCTGCTGGCTCTTGGATGAAAGGGCGGTGAAAAAATGAGCGAAAACAAGGTGATCCTTTCCGTAAAGAATCTCAAGACTTATTTCGATGTCACCAAAGGCATCTTTACACCCAAACAGATCGTCAAAGCGGTCGATGATGTCTCCTTCGACATCATGGAAAATGAGACCTTCGGTCTGGTTGGCGAGTCGGGGTGCGGCAAAACGACGCTTGGCCGTACCATCGTCAAGCTCTATGAACCGGAATCCGGTTCCATCATCTTCGAAGGCAAAGATATCGCCAAGATGAAGGGCAAAGAACTGACAGCATTCCGTAAAGACATGCAGATGATCTTCCAGGATCCGTATGCATCACTCAATCCGAGAATGACGGTCGGTGAGATCATCAAAGAACCGATGATCATCCACAATATCTATGATAACGACAAGGAAAGGGAAGAGAGAGTCGTCGAACTGTTGAAGATCGTCGGTCTCAAGCCCGACCATATCCGCCGTTATCCGGCTGAATTCTCCGGCGGCCAGAGACAGCGTGTCGGCGTCGCCAGAGCATTGGCAGTCAATCCGAAATTCATCGTCTGTGACGAACCGATCTCCGCTCTGGATGTTTCCATTCAGGCCCAGGTCGTCAATCTTCTCAAGGACATCCAGAAAGAAATGGGCCTGTCCTACCTGTTCGTTGCACATGATCTTTCGATGGTCAAGCACATCTCTGACAGGATCGGCGTCATGTATCTTGGCCAGATGGTCGAACTCGGACCGGCAAACGATGTCTATCACAGACCTTTGCATCCGTATACGACCGCACTATTATCGGCGATCCCGATCCCGGATCCGGATATCGCCAAGAAGAAACAAAGGATCGTCTTGGAAGGAGAAGTTCCAAGCCCGATCAATCCTCCGAAGGGGTGCCCGTTCTGTACCCGCTGTCCGAAGGCGACAGAACGTTGTCATAAAGAAAGACCGGTTCCTATCGAGGTCGGCACTCGTAAAGTGGCATGCCACTTGTATGAAAAGTAAAAAAGAAAGGAAGAAAAGAAATGAAAAAATTATTAGTTTGCTTGCTTTCGCTTCTGATGGTCATCGGCTTGACAGCTTGTGGCAGCAGCAATAACGGCGGCGGCTCTGAAGGCGGCGAAGCAGAAGCAGAGATCAAGACATTCACTTATTCTGTCGGCGGCGAACCTACGTATATGGACCCGGCAAAATGCGGTGACTCTGTCACAGCTGAGATCCACAATGAGATCTGGTATCCTCTGTTCTATCTTGTTGAAGACGGTTCCACAGAATACGGCGATTGCGTTTCCTATGAAGTTTCTGATGATGGTTTAGTTTACACGTTCCATCTTGATGAAAACGCAAAGTGGTCTGATGGTGTTCCTCTCACTGCTGACCAGTATGTTTACGGTATCAAGCGCTGCATCGGTTACGGACATGCCGAAGTCGGTTACTTGACAATGATCACAAACTACATCCTGAATGCTGACGCTCATCTTGATCAGGCTGTTGCCGATATGGATGATGTCGGTGTCAAAGCGGTCGATGATTACACATTAGAGATCACTTTGAAGGCACCGTGCCCATTCTTCGTATCCTTACTGCCGACACAGGTCTTCGCAGCATTACGTCCTGAGATCGCTCCGGAAAAGGATTCCGAATGGTCATCTACTCCGGGTTATCCGACGACTGGCGCATTCACTCCTAGCAAGATCGACTCCGCTAACGAATACATCCTGGAAAAGAACCCTTACTTTGCTAAGGCTGACCAGGTCTACTATGACAGACTCGTTGCCAAGATCATGCCTTCTATGGAAGCTTCCCAGATGGCATTCAAGACCGGCGAGATCGACTATGATACAGGCGCAGACTCTTCTGTCGTCAACGATCCGACACTCGCTGATGCGATCGTCATCAACGGTAACGTCAACTACTACATGAACATCAACTGCATCGACGGTCTGGAAGCATTACAGGATGTCAGAGTAAGAAGAGCTATGCAGCTCGGTATCGACAGATCCGCATTCGTCACTGCTCTGGATGCCGGTGATGTCTACTACGAACTCAACGGTTTCGTTCCTGTTGGCATTCCTGATTACAACGGTGACTTCCGTACCAATGCCGACAACGACCATAAACTGGTCTACACCGACAAGGATGAAGCAAGAAGACTCATGGAAGAAGCCGGTTACTCCGAGACCAACAGACTGGCTCTGGAATACTACTACAACCAGAACTCCATGCACGACACTGTTTCCGCTGTCATCGCTGAACAGTTGAAGGATATCTACATCGATGTCACTCTGAAGACTGCCGAACTTCGTACATTCTTCGACGATCGTTCTTACGGCCGTTACGATATCGCGAGAAACGCATTCTCTGCCGACTACATGGATCCGTGGAACTACCTCGAACTGATGGCGATCTACGATGACTCTGAAGAATACGGTACGCACTTCGGTGATGAGACTTACGATGCATTGCTGATGGAATCCATGGAACTGGAAGGCGAAGCACGTTTCGCTAAGCTGCATGAAGCTGAGAACTATGCGATCGAGACTGCATGCTTCAACGTTCCTCTGTTTGGTTACGGTACTGTTTCCTTACAGAAACCTGGCACTACCGGCGTCATCAACAACCCGCAGGCTAACCACATCTTCTGGTTCGTCAAGTGCCCTGAATAATCCATATTCAGATCTGAAAAAACCTAAGAGAGAGCTCGTCAAGAGTTCTCTCTTACTGCATTATTGATAAAAGTTCTGTTTCAGTCGGAAAAAGAGAAGTTGTATCAATAAGGAGGGCAGAATGAGACCGATCGAATTAGATCAATTTACCAGATTCCAGTTTTTATCATCATTGCAGCTTTCTAGTGACAAAAAGAAGATCTTTTTTGTCGACACGAAGATCGACATGGAAGAAAACGGCTATAAGGCCAAACTCGTTTCTATCGATCTGGAAAGCGGGGAGATCAAGGATGTCACGGACTTTGAAAAGTCTGTTCCGTTCATGTCTTTGAAAGACGGCGTCTTCTTCATCAAGAACGATCCCGAAAGCAAAGAGATCTCTTCCACTTTTTATAAAGTCGAAGAAGACGGCAATAAGGAGGCATTCAAACTTCCGATCGCCGTATCGGCTCTGAAAGATCTTGATGATGATTTTTATGTTGCCGCTGCGCAGACCAACCGTGCCTGCCCGGACTACTATGCTTTGTCCAAGGAAGACAAAGAAGCCTACGACAAGAAGGTCAAGGACAATGAAGACTACATCGTCTTTGATGAATATCCTTTCGTCTTCAACGGGGCGGGCGTAGTCAATGGCAACCGCAACTCTCTGTTTCTGGTCGATAAGAAAGATCACAGCGTCAGAAAGATCACACCGGAAGCTTTCGATGTTTCCAGTTTTGAAGTGATAGGCGGCAAGATCGTCTTTTCTGCCAACGACTTCACGACCTATAAGACCAAATGGGACAAGGTCTATGAATTCGATAAAGAAAAAGGCATCACGATGATCTACAAAGACAAGATGGCTATCCATAAGGTCTTTGAAGATAAGGGAAGGATCTATGTCTTTGGTACTTTTGCGAAAGATTTCGGTGAGATGGAAGCCGGCAAGTTCTATGAACTCAAAGACGGAAAGATGGAATTACGTGTCGATAACGAATTCTCCATGTACAACTCGGTCGGTTCCGATTCCCGCTATGGCAGAGGTAAGAACAGTTTCAAGGATGGGAATGACAACTATTTTCTGACCTGTGACAAAGATAGAAGTATCGTTCTGAAGCTGGAAGAAGATGGTCTGCAAAAGGCGGTCGATATCGAAGCATTCTCGGTCGATGATTTTGTCAAAGTGAATGATGACTTCTATTGCATCGCCATGAAAGAGCAGAAACTGCAGGAAGTCTATAAAGTAAGCGGAAATGACGTGAAACAGCTGACTTCTTACAACGAAGAGGTCTTCAAAGACAACTATGTCGCAAGACCGGAAAAGATCACAGTGAAAAAGGCGACAGACATCGACGGCTGGGTATTGAAACCGATCGATTTTGATGAAAACAAGTCTTATCCGGCGATCTTGGATATCCATGGCGGTCCGAAAACTGCCTATGGCGAAGTCTACTATCATGAGATGCAATACTGGGCATCGAAAGGTTACTTCGTCATGTTCTGCAATCCGAGAGGATCGGATGGCAAAGGCAACCAGTTCGCCGATTTGAGACATCAGTTCGGCGGTATCGACTATCAGGACATCATGGCTTTCGTCGATCTGGTATTGGAGAAATATCCTTGGATCGGTAGGGAACGCCTGGGTGTGACCGGTGGATCCTATGGCGGCTATATGACCAACTGGATCATCGGCCAGACCGACCGTTTCAAAGCGGCAGCCACCCAGCGTTCGATCTCCAACTGGATCTCGGAAGTCGGCGTGAGCGACTACGGCATCGATTTCCCGATCGAACAGGAATTCGGCGATGTGCGTAACTGTGCCGGCGAACTCTGGGGAATGTCACCGTTGAAATTCGTCAACAATGCCAAGACACCGACGCTGTTCATCCATTCCACCGAAGACTATCGCTGCCCGGTCCCCGAAGCTTTGCAGCTATATACGGCACTTACCTGCAACGGCGTGGAGACAAGGATGTGCTTATTCAAAGGCGAGAACCATGAGCTTTCCAGAAGCGGCAAACCGACACACCGTATCCGCAGATTACAGGAGATCACATCCTGGATGGATAAGCATCTGATGCAATAATAGAAAGAGAGCTAGCTATGACAGAATTTGATTTGAGCAGACCGCAGAACTACTGGTTCAACGAGATCTCCAAGATCCCGCATCCCTCAAGACATGAGAAGAAGATCTCGGACTTCATCGTAGAATTTGCCAAAGAGAGAGGTCTTGATTATAAACAGGATCACGTATGGAACGTCATCGTCGAAAAACCGGCTTCGCCAGGCTATGAAGATGCGCCGGCCCTGATCTTACAGGCCCACATCGATATGGTCCCGGCAAAAGTCGCCGGTTCCGATCATGACTTCGAAAATGATCCTTTGGATCTTTATGTCGACGAAGAAGGCTGGCTGCACGCCAGGGGAACGACCCTTGGCGGAGATGACGGGCATGGGGTGGCATACATGTTGTCGCTGCTCGATGACAAAGATGCCAGGCATCCGAAACTGCAGTGCTTCTTTACGACGATGGAAGAGATCGGCTTACTTGGCTCCATGGAGATCAGACCGGAAGATGTCAAAGCCGACCGCATGATCAACCTGGATGGTGGCGGTGAGACTTCTACGGGCATCTCGGCAGCCGGCGGCTGCAACGTCTATATCCATAAAGACATCGAATGGATCGATTCCGATAAACCGACCTATTGCATGCAGATCGGCGGACTCAGCGGCGGTCATTCCGGCGGTCAGATCCACTTGGAAAAAGGCAATGCGATCGTGATCGCTTCAAGAGTCATCGAAGAAGCCTGCATGAAGGGGATGGACTTTGAACTCGTCTGTCTGAAAGGCGGCGAAAAAGATAATGCGATCCCAAGAGCTGCTTCTGTCATATTCAATTCTTTAACGCCGCTGGAAGAGATAAAGAAGATCTTTTCCCAAACAGAATCCAATATCAAGACGGAACTCGAATTCTCCGATCCGGATGTCTGTGTAAGCGTTGAAGAGACTGAAAAAGCGGGAAGATATATCAAAGACGGCAGAGACATCATCGATTATGCGTATCTGCAGCCAAACGGCTTCCAGCACCGTTCGATGGCGATCGAAGGCCTGACATTGACATCGCTCAACCTCGGTGTGGCTTCGACCGATGAAAAGGAAGTCTTCCTGGACACTCTGATCCGTTCGGCAATGGATCATGCTTCGGACGATCTGAGAGACCGCTTATGTCTCTTAGCTGATAAATGCAATGTGCGCTTCGAATCACCGATGCGCTACTCCGGCTGGAACTATGAACCGAAGTCGGAAATGCGTGAAAAACTAAGAGCCGTCGTAAAACAGTTCGGCGGCGAACTGGTCGAACACGCAGGACATGGCGGCAACGAATGCGGCGTGTTCAAAGCACTGAATCCGAAACTGGACATCATCACTTTCGGTCCGATCGGCAAAGATGTGCATACACCTGAAGAAAAACTGGATCTGGAAAGCTTCGAGCGTTCCTACCAGATGTTGAAATTACTTGTCAGTATGTGTGATTAAGGAGGATAAATACATGGCAAAAGGTATCGTAGTTATTCTGAGCGGAGCTTCTTCCGTAGGCAAAGGCACCATCCGCGAAAGGCTTCTCGCAGATCCTGATATGAATCTGTTCTTCTCGATCTCCGAAACGACCCGTCCGAAGAAGGAAGGGGAGACCGATGGCAAGGATTATTATTTCGTCTCGCATAAACAGTTTGCGGATTCCGTCAAAAACAAGGAATTTCTGGAATATACCGAATTCAACGGTTACTATTATGGAACACCGAAAGCCCAGGTCGAATTCCTGGTCTCCAAGGGCAAGAACGTTCTGATCGAAGTCGAAGCACAGGGTGTCGGACCGATCAAACTCAACATCCCGGAATCGATCGCTTTCTTTGTGATGCCGACAAGCTTCGAAGAACTGGAAAAACAGATCCATGAGATCTACAAGGACGATGAAGCATCCGTTCAAAGGCGTCTGAACAAGGCGAAGATGGAAATGGAGATCGCACCGCTTTTCAACAATATCGTCTACAACAACGACGTCGATAAGGCGGTCGAGCAGATCAAAGCGATCGTAATGGAAGAAATGGAGAAGAGAAACGATGAATAAATGGCAGCTTGAAAAACTCGCAAGAGTACTGATCAGGACCGGCGTCAACCTGCAGGAAGGGGAAACGGTCGTATTGCAGACAGATACGGCGGCGATCGATCTGGCCAGAGAGATCACCAAAGAAGCTTTTGCGGCCGGTGCGGCAAATGTCGAAGCATTCATCGATGATGCCGAGATCAACCACCTCAAGGCTTTGAACTGCACACCGGAGACATTGCGTGCGCTTCCGGATTGGAAGAAAGAAAGCCTGGATTCCATCCTTCGTACCGGCAAAGGCGTTCAGCTGGGTGTTCGGGCTTCAAGACCTTCGATCAACCTCGATGTACCGGATGAAAACCTGAAGGCACAGGCTTATGCTTCCAATGAACTTAGAAATGTCGTACGTCATTACATCCATCAGGGGTGTCTGAAATGGACGGGCACGATCTATCCTTCCATGGAATGGGCAAAGAAAGTCTTCCCGGAATTCGATGACGAGACGGCTTACGCAAAACTGGAAGACGCCATCTGCAAGATGATGCGCGTCGATGAAGATTCCGATCCTGTGGAAAACTGGAAGGAACATTGCGAAGAACTGGCAAAACGTTCCAAGAAACTCAATGATTTCAACTTCAAGTCCTTACATATCACATCGGAACTGGGTACCGATCTTAAGATGGATCTGGTCGAAGATCACATCTGGTGTTCAGCAGGGGAAATGGGATCCCAGAACGTCAATGCGCCATATGTCGCCAACATGCCGACCGAAGAAGTATTCACCGATCCGGATTTCCGTACGGTCAACGGTATCGCCTATGCATCCTTCCCGTTATTCATTTCCGGAAAGCTGGTCAAGGACTTCTCCATCACTTTTGAAAACGGCAAGGCGGTCGACTGCAGCGCTTCGGAAAATGTCGAATTCTTAAGAGAAGCGCTCTTCAGAGATGAGACGACCAGGCAGTTGGGCGAAGTGGCTCTGGTCTCCAAGAAGTCACCGATCCGTCAGATGGGCAGGATCTTCTACAACGGTCTGATCGATGAGAATGCCGCCTGCCACCTGGCATTCGGCACAAGTTTCCCGGACTGCGTCAAAAACGGTACCGCACTCTCACGTGAAGAACTGATCGCAAAAGGCGTCAACTTCTCCGTCTCTCACAACGATTTCATGATCGGCACGGACGATATCAAAGTCGTCGGTACGACCCACGACGGCAAACAGATCACCGTCATGGAACATGGCGATTTCGTCATTTAGGAGAAGCCATGATCTCGAAACAGGAATTTTTAGTAAAAGATATCCCGGATGTCGATTCGCTCAAAGACAAGATCCTGGGTTACCGTCAAAGAGGAAAACTTCTGGATAAGTGGCTGGTAAAAAGGCTCGATACACTGCTTCCCAAACTCATGAAGGATGCCGATATCGATTGCTGGGTGTTGATCAACAACGAATACAACGAAGATCCGATCTTCTGGACGCTGACCACATACGATCAGATCACTGCCAGAAGGCTGACGATCATGGTCTTCCGTTTGGAAGAAGACGGAAGTGTGAAAAGATATTCCGTCACACGCTACCCGATGAGCAATTACGAGCAGCTTTGGAACGACCAGACGGTCTCCCAGATGAAGACGCTGGCTGACACCATCAAAGGCTGGAACGTCAGAAAGATCGGTCTTAACTTCTCGGATGATTTCGCATATGCCGACGGTCTGTCCTATTCCTTATACCGCGACTTTGTCAAAGAGCTCGATGAGGCAGATAAGGCAAAGATCGTCTCCGCGGAAAACATCAGCGTAGGCTGGCTTGAAACAAGAAGCGAAGAAGAGATGGCAGCCTATAACGATATCGTACAGATCGCCCATACTTTGATCGCTCAGGCCTATTCCAATAAGATCATCCATCCGGGCGTCACAACGGCCGATGATGTCAAATACTGGATGCTTCAGAAGACGATCGATCTGGGACTGGAACCGTGGTTTGACTACGAGGTCTCGATCTTAAGGAACGGCAAGGAACATCTGGAAGGGGAAGAGATCATCTTACCGGGGGATATGCTTCATTGCGATGTCGGTTTCCGTTATCTGAACCTGTGTACGGACACTCAGGAGCTCTGCTATATCCTGAAAGATGATGAACTCGATGTGCCGGACGATCTCAAAAAAGGCATGGCGATCACCAACCGTTTACAGGATATCGTCATTGAAGAACTCAAGATCGGAAAGACCGGCAACGAGGTCCTCAAAGCTTCCCTGGATAAGGCAAAAGCAGAGGGCATCCGTCCTTGTATCTACACCCATCCGTTAGGCTTTCATGGCCATGCGGCAGGTCCGACGATCGGATTATGGGACAAACAGAACGGCGTCGAAGGAAGCGGTGATTATCCGGTCCATGACAATACTGCATATTCTTTGGAACTCAATGCGACAGTGTATTGTGAGACCTATGGCTGCGATGTGCGCTTCGCCATGGAGTCTGACATCCTGCTGAAAAACGGCAAGGTCTATTTCTTAGCCGGCAGGCAGGAGAACTTCCACCTGGTCAAATAAATCACAGATATCATCAAAAAGCCCGTTGCAACGGGCTTTCTTAAGCATCAGATGCGGATATCTGATGACCTTATGTTAAAATTCTAATTATGCTGAAACGATTCTTTTCTTATTACAGACCTTATTTAAAAACATTCGCGCTCGACATGAGCTGTGCTTTAGGCAACTCGGCGGTCGGTGTCTTATATCCGATCCTGACCAGATATATGCTCAACGACCTGATCCCGAACCGCAAGTTCGAACAGATCATCATCTTCGGTATCGTGCTTCTGATCGCCTATGTGGTGAAGATGCTGATGAAGTATTCGGTCGACTACTTTGGACACATGGTCGGTACGAGACTTCAGGCCGATATGCGAAGGGAACTCTTTGCAAAACTGGAAAAACTGCCGTTCTCTTATTTTGACAACAACGAGACCGGCAAGATCATGTCCCGCATCACCTCGGACTTACAGGAGATCTCCGAACTGGCTCACCATGGCCCGGAGATGCTGGTGATGACTTCCTTCTCCTTGATCTTCTCCCTGGTCTATCTGTCTTCGATCAATGTGACACTGGCTTTGATCATCTTCTCCTGTTCACCGCTTTTGATCATCATTACGGTGATCGTCCGGAAAAAACACCTGGAATCTTCCAGAAGGGCAAGACGGTCTCTGGCGCAGATCAACGGCGATGTCAACTCTTCCGTTTCCGGTATCCGTATCACCAAGGCATTCAACAACGCGGATAAGGAGATGGAAAAATTCGAAGTCGGAAACAAGGCCTTTGTCGAGGCAAAACGCGGCCAGTATTTCACGATGGCTATTCAGCACGCTGCCACGATCTTTGTGACTGATATCTTCAATGTTGTCTGTCTGATCTCCGGCGGTATCTTCCTATACAACGGTGCGATCAGCTTCGGCGATTATTCGACCTTCATCGTTTCCGTTTCCTTTTTCACCAGTCCGAT
This sequence comes from Erysipelotrichaceae bacterium, assembly GCA_045540935.1. Lineage (GTDB taxonomy): Bacteria > Bacillota_I > Bacilli_A > Erysipelotrichales > Erysipelotrichaceae > Colivicinus. Next base: position 41,672 of record JAZQIF010000175.1, read on the forward strand.
CTTACAGCTGGTACAGTGGATGGAACAGTTCGATGAAGGTGTGACCGGCTTTGAACGTTTCTGCGAGATCATCGACCTGCCGGTCGAAGAAGACAGAGAACAAGCCCGTGACATCGAAAAACTCAACGGCGATATCTGTTTCGACAACGTATCCTTCTCTTACGATCAGGATGAGAAAAGGGAAGTCCTCGACAATATCAGCTTCACTGTTCCGAAAGGAAAGACGGTGGCGCTGGTCGGGCCTTCGGGCGGCGGCAAGACGACGATCTGCCATCTGCTTCCGAAGTTCTATCATCCGCAATCCGGTGTGATCTCGATCGACGGCAACGATATCGAAGATATCACGATGCATTCCTTAAGAGAAAATATCGGTATCGTCCAGCAGGATGTCTTCCTGTTTTCGGGAAGCTTTGCGGACAATATCGCATATGGCAAAAAAGATGCGACGATGGAAGAGATCATCGAAGCAGCCAAAAAGGCAAATATCTATGATTACATCCTTTCTCTGCCGGAAGGTTTCGATACGGAGATCGGCGAACGCGGTATCCGTCTGTCCGGCGGTCAGAAGCAGCGTCTTTCGATCGCCCGTGTATTCCTGAAGAATCCGAGCATCCTGATCCTCGATGAAGCGACTTCCGCTCTCGACAACACGACGGAAGCCCTGATACAGGAAGCATTGAATTCCTTAAAGAAGGGCAGGACGACGATCGTCGTAGCGCACAGATTATCGACGATCAAGAATGCCGACGAGATCTTAGTCGTCGCCAATGGCAAGATCAAAGAGTCCGGCACGCACAACGAACTGCTTGAAAAAGACGATGGCATTTATAAGAAATTGTACGAATCACAGTTCCTGGATTCGGATTTCGGTATCGATTCAAAAATGATGATGTCCTAGACACCATCATTTTTTATTGGAATAGTTTTCGATCGTATCGATCAGCCACAGTCCTGCGGTCGAGAAGTCTTCTTTTTCGAAACCCCGGTCTTTCAGACAGTCGTGGCGTATCGCAGCAGAGGCTTCCGCCGTCTTGGAGAACTCCCACATACAATAGGAGATCTGATTGTTTTCCAGGAAAGAGATCCAGGTATCGGCTTCTTCGATGTCGATCGGCAGATTGCCGGTCGATGCCGTGATGCCGAATTCCGTCACGAATATCGGAAGACCTTTTTCGATCGCGATATGGGCTTTGTCACGAAGTGACTGCTTGTGCGAAGCGGAATAGAAATGCAGGGTATATAAGAGATTATCGAAGTCTAACGGATCGGCAGCGGCGACATCGACATCTTGCGACCAGTTGGGTGTACCGACGATGATCACGGAGTCGGGATCGTTGTTTCGGATGATCGGGATGATGACTTCGGCATAATCTTTGATGGCTTTCCATTCCGTCTTATTGGGCTCGTTGCAGATCTCGTAGAGGACATGATCTTCATCCTTGTACTTCGTGCTGACTTCTTCAAAGAAGAGCTTTGCTTCCTCGATATACTGATTGGGATCGCCATCTTCCAGAATGTGCCAGTCGATGATGACGTACATGTCGTTGTTTCTGGCGTAGGTGACCCCATCATGGATATCTTTCATCAGCCGCTTCTGATCGCCGCCCGTGCAATAACCTACGGATCCCACGCCCCAGGTATACATGGCCAGGCGGAAGACATTGGCACCCATCAGATGGGAGATGTCATGGAAACATTCGTCATTGATGTAGCGTTCGCTCAGTGAAAGTCCGTAACTCGATATGCCGCGTAACATGATGGGCTTACCATCCTTGCCGCACAGTCTGGAATCGATGACCTGCAGCTTTCCTCTGTTCGATGGCCTGTCTTTGCCGTCGAAGGAATCTTTGCTGCCGCAGCTGCATAAGAGCAGCAGACACAGAAGGATACTTAAGACTTTTTTCATAAAAGCACCTCGATCTTATGAGTTCTGTTATCCTGCGGCAATGCGATGTCCTGCGAACACGATTTCCCGTCAAACAGGAAGGAGGAACTTTCGTTCACTTTGAAATCATGAACTTTGCGTATGCTTACATCAAAATGAGTATCAAGCAGTTTCAATGTATAATCCGATCTTTCTTTATCGATGATCGGATCAAGATGCAGAAGTCCGTCATGGATATCGATGCCTAAGATCTCGTAATAGGCCAGCGTGAGCCAGGATGCCGTTCCGGAAAGGATCGGCCCGATGCCTTCACCGGTTTGAGAGTTGTTGTATTGCGTACAGAAGCGCGGATTTCCTTTTAAGACATACGGATCATTTAAAGTCTTATAAGGAAGGGTCTTGCCGATCATGAAGAAGGCAAGATCTTTCAGGCGTTTTGACAGATCCGGGTCGTTTACCGTCTTGGCTTTTTTCAGACAGGCGACCGTGCACATCATCGCGGCATGTTTGAAGACGCCGCCGTTTTCTCTGTCTCCTGGGAAGTAGAAAGACGAGCCTGTCACGATGCCGAGCTTATCATAATCGACCGGTGTCACGAGTTTGAGTCCGGCAGGAGTCTTGAGATATCTTTCGATGACATCCAGCATCGTGTCGATCTGTCTTTCATCGGCGATATCCGCCAGCAAAGGCCAGGAGAAGCCGTTGAGATAATAGGTGCCGTCGATCTTTGGATCAAGGGAGAGTCCGTCTTTTGAAGAACCGAGATAGGAATATTCCCGTCCGTCATTAATCAGACATCTTGCGTAATAGTCGTGTTTCCAGGCATTTTCTCTTACGGAA
>JAZQIF010000176.1:0-58225 GCA_045540935.1 Erysipelotrichaceae bacterium
CTGGTATCAAAGAAGTATTCATATTCTTCTTTCATCACCTGAATAAGATCATTCGTATATTCAACGCTTATGTTCCCATCTTTCACTTTCAGATAACGGATCGCTTTCTTATCTTTTCTTCCATTATTCATAAGATACAAAAATCCTCCAGCCAGAAGCTACAGAGCTTTTCAACTGGAGGTTATTATTTTTGTGATCAGATGATAAGTGGTTTTTTATTTATTGTCCTTGACACGGGGTCCACTTTAAATAAAAAAATGAGCGGGCGCTCATTTTTGTTTTTTCTTCTGACCGATCTTGGATTCGGTACCGTTTTTTATCCTTTGGATATTGGCTTTATGACGATAGATGACAAATAACGCCAGGCATCCCGTAAGCAAGCCGGCGGTATGATCACAGAATATGAAGATCAGTATGGCGGCACAGCTGACGCCGATCATCGAAGATAAGGAGACCATCCTGGATACTGCCAGTACGGCAAAGAAGATGGCGACCGGCAGGATGAATGTGAACAGATATTCATGGCTCACATAGATCGCCAGACCAAGCAGATAGCCGTAGGAACAGGCGACTGCCTTTCCGCCTTTGAATCCGGCGAAGAGCGGGAAACAATGCCCGATACACACGGCCAGGCCGGCGTAGAGTTCAAATCCAGGATTCAAAGCGTGGCACAGGATCATGACGATAAATGCCTTTAAGGCATCGAGAAGGATGACGAGTATGCCGACCGGTGTTCCCAGGACTCTTGCGGCATTGGTACCGCCGAGATTGCCTGAACCGTAGTTGCGGATGTCCTTGTGGAAAAACACTTTGCCGATGACTAATCCCCATGGGATCGAGCCGATGACATAACCGATCAAAAGCCATAAAACGATCTTCATGATCTTCATTCCTCTCTTTCTTGGAAGGATCCCTTCGCTTCCTTGTGATTATATCACAGGTATTTCTTTATGATATAATTTTAAGAGTTATGGCAAATAAATATGATGACAACAGTATCGAGATCTTAGAAGGTCTTGAAGCAGTCCGCAAAAGACCGGGCATGTATATCGGCTCCGTCGATGCCAGAGGTCTGCACCATCTGGTATGGGAGATCGTCGATAATGCGATCGATGAAGCGATCAACGGTTTTGGCGACGAAATAAACATTCAGATCAACAAGGACGGTTCCTGTACCGTCACCGATTATGGCCGAGGCATGCCAGTCGGAACTCATAAATCCGGCAAGAACACGCTGCAGGTCATCTTTACGGTCTTGCATGCCGGCGGCAAATTCTCTGATCAGGGCGGCTATAAGACGGCCGGCGGTCTTCATGGTGTCGGCGCTTCCGTCGTCAATGCATTATCGGAGTGGCTTGAAGTCGAGGTATGCCGCGATAAGAAGCGCTATCTGATGCGTTTTGAAAACGGCGGCAAGAAGATCTACAAGCTCAAGGAGCTTGGGGCGACCAACCGTACCGGTTCCAAGGTCACGTTCATGCCGGATAAGAAGATCTTCCAGACGACCAATTTCAACTTCCAGACGATCGTCGAACGCGCACAGGAAGAAGCTTTCCTATTGAAAAACGTCAAGCTCGTCGTCAAGGATGAAAGGTCCGGCGAATCGCAGGAATTCTTATACAAAGAAGGTCTCAGGGCCTTTATGGAATATCTTCACGAAGACAAGGATGTCTTACATGATACGGTCACGTTCTCCGGTGAAAAAGACGGAATGAGCGTCGATATCGCTTTCCAGTATACGGACGGCTATCAGGAGAATACCTTCTCCTATGTCAACCTGGTAAGAACAGGGGATGGCGGAACACACGAAGTCGGTTATAAGACGGCGTTCACCAAGGTCATCAACGAATTTGCCAGAGAGACCGGTCTTTTAAAAGAGAAAGACAAGAATTTTGAAGGCAGCGATGTCAGAGAAGGTCTGACGTCGATCATTTCCTGTGCCGTACCGGAGTCGATCCTGCAGTTTGAGGGTCAGACCAAAGGCAAGCTGGGCACACCGGAAGCCAAGACGGTCGTAGATTCGATCGTTTCCGAACAGCTGACCTATTACCTGCATGAAAACAAAGAGACGGCGACTCAGCTGATCAAGAAGATCCAGAGGGCAGCACTGGCCAGAGAAGCCGCCAGAAAGGCCAAAGATGAGGCCCGTTCCGGCAAGAAGTCTTCGACAAAGGCCAAAGAGATCCTTTCGGGCAAACTCGCTCCTGCGCAGTCGAAGGATTCTTCAAAACTCGAACTGTTTTTGGTCGAGGGTGATTCGGCCGGCGGTTCCGCCAAGAAGTGCCGTGATTCCTCTTTCCAGGCCATACTGCCTTTGCGCGGCAAGGTCCTGAATACGGAAAGGGCAGCGGTCACGGAGATCGAAAAGAACGAAGAGCTCAATACCATCATCCATTGCATCGGCGCGGGCGTCGGTCCGCATTTCAATATCGATGATATCCATTATGAAAAAGTCGTCATCATGACCGATGCCGATACCGATGGTGCACATATCCAGGTCCTGTTGCTGACGTTCTTCTACCGTTTCATGAGAGAACTGATCGAGACAGGGCATGTCTATATCGCGATGCCGCCGCTTTACGGCATCCTGAAAAACAAGGAGACCGTCTATCTGTATTCCGATGAGGAACTTGCCAGATTCAAGGCGGAAAACGGAGAAAAGTTTGAAATACAGCGCTACAAGGGCCTCGGTGAGATGGACGCCGATCAGCTTTGGGATACCACGATGGATCCGGCGAAGCGTACATTGATCCAGGTATCGATCGAGGATGCGGCGCTATGTGAAAGAAGGATCTCCGTTCTGATGGGCAACAATGCCGAGATACGAAGAAAGTGGATCGATGACAACATCGACTTCACATTGGAAGAAGATTACAGAGTAACAAGAAATGGCTAAACGTAAGAAAGAAGAGATCATAGAAAATTTTCTTAATGAGACACTGGACGACATCATGTCGGACCGTTTTGGCAGTTACTCCAAATACATCATTCAGGAAAGAGCACTTCCCGATGCCAGAGACGGCTTGAAGCCGGTACAAAGAAGGATCTTATATTCGATGTACATCGACGGCAACGTCTATGAAAAGCCGCACCGCAAGTCCGCCAAGACGGTAGGAAGCGTCATGGGTACTTTCCATCCGCATGGCGATTCTTCCATCTATGAAGCGATGGTCAGAATGTCTCAGGACTGGAAGATCAATCTGCCTTTGATCGACATGCACGGCAACAACGGTTCCATCGATGATGACCCGCCGGCAGCCATGCGTTATACCGAGGCCAGACTTGCCAAAAATGCCGGCTGGCTTCTGGATGATATCAACTATGACTCGGTCGCCATGACCAACAACTATGATGATACCCATCTGGAACCGACGGTATTGCCGACCAGATATCCTTTGCTGCTGGTAAACGGTTCGACCGGTATCGCATCGGGTTATGCGACCAATATCGCACCGCATAACTTCAATGAAGTCATCTCCGCCACCATCCATCGTCTGCAGGATCCGCAGTGTTCTTTGGACGATCTGATGGAGTATATCAAGGGCCCGGATTTCCCGACCGGCGGTATCGTACAGGGCAAAAAACAGATCCGGGAGATCTTTGAAACAGGCAAGGGCAAGGTCGTCGTACGTTCCAAGTGTGAGATCGTCGAAGGCAAGACCGGCTCTTCGATCATCGTTACCGAGATCCCTTATGAAGTCATTAAATCGCAGCTGGTCAAGAAGATCTCCGACATCTATCTTTCCCGCCAGATCGAAGGTGTCGTCGATGTCCGCGATGAGACGGGCAGGAATGGTCTTCGCATCGTGATCGAATGCAAGAAGGATGCCAATTGCGAGGCGATACTCAATTATCTCTATAAGAATACGGATTTACAGATCAACTATTCCTACAACAATGTAGCGATCGTCAATCATAAACCGGTCCTGATGTCTTTGACGGCAGCACTTGATGCCTTCATCGAACACAGGAGGGAAGTCGTCTTGAACCGTTCGCGTTATCTGCGCGATAAGAAGATGGCAAGATTACACATCATCGAAGGTCTGATCAAGGCGATCTCGATCTTGGATGATGTCATCGCTCTGATACGCAAGTCCAAAGACAAGAAGGACGCCAAGGAGCGTCTGAAGGAAGCGTTCTTATTCACGGAAGAACAGGCGGAAGCGATCGTCACTTTGCGTCTGTATCGTCTGTCCAATACCGATATCGTGACCCTCAAGGAAGAAAACAAGACGCTGGTCAAGGAGATCAGTGAGCTCAATGCGATCTTATCTTCCAGGGAAGTTCTGGATTCCGTTCTGGTTTCCGAACTTAAGGAAGTCAACGAAACGATGGTCCTGCCGCGTCGCAGTACGATCGAAGACGAAGTCTCGGAGATCGTCGTCGACAAGCTGGCAATGATCCCCAATGAAGCATGTTATATCTCCATATCAAGAGACGGCTATCTGAAGCGTTTCTCGGAGCGTGCATTCAATGCCAATGCCGGTACGATCCCATCGGTCAAGGAAGGGGATGCGCTCATCGGCATCCGTTCCTGCGATACCCTGGATACCTTGCTGCTGTTCTCCTCAAGAGGAAACTATGCGTATCTGCCGGTCTATCGCATCGATGAATGCAAGTTCAAGGACATCGGCAAGCACATTTCCCATTATGTGCGTATGGAGGGCAATGAGAAATTCGTCGGTGCCTGCATCGTCAAGAATTTCGATACCTTTGCTTTTGTGATCACGGCGACGAAAAACGGCATGATCAAAAAGACTTCGATCCCGCGTTACAACGTCGAGCGTTCCTCCAAGTATCTGACCGCCATGAAGCTCAAGGCAAACGATGAAGTGGTCAGCGTCTGCATCGCTTACGATAACGACGATCTGATCCTGATCTCGCAAGACGGTTATTGCAACAAGTATTCATCCAATATCCTTTCCGATCTTGCCGCCAAGGCACAGGGTGTCATGGGCATGAACGTGAAAAATGATGAGCTGGCTTGCGTCGTTGCCGATCATCACGATTCCAAGGAACTGCTGATATCGACCGACAAGGGCGGTTTCAAGCGTATCCATACGGATAAGCTCGATCTGACATCGCGCAATACCAAGGGCTATCGCATCTTCCGCCAGATCAAATCGAGACCGCACAGCGTGAATAAGGGTTCCATGGTCTCCAGTTACAATACGCTTTATGTGTATAATGAAGGAAAGCTGGATGAAATGACGGTCTCCGAAGTTCCGTTTATGGACCTGGAGCAGTCTTTCTCCTCGCCAAGGGATCTGAGCGATACGTATTTCTATATCTCCAAGGATATGAACGATATCACAGCCGTGGAGATCATCGATATTCCTGAGGGTTATTACGACACACAGGAAGAAAGCGAACAGACGACTTTATTTGACTGATATGTCTTTATTCAGACCGAAACAGAAATTAAAGATCTTTACCGACCTTGATATTCCTTATTACAGGAAACAGGGTTTTGATACAGTTTTACTGGATGTGGATAACACGATCGCCGTACCGAATACGGGCTCCTGCGATGAGCGGGCAAAAAAGTTCATCCAGGATCTCAAAGATGCGGGTTTCAGGGTCGTGATCTTTTCCAACAACAATAAAAAACGTGTTCAGATGTTTCTGGGTGACCAGGATACCGATTACTGGTACCTGGCTTTGAAACCTCTGCCGTTTTCTTATCTTGCGGCATGCAAGAAATTCAATACTGTGCCTGAAAAGACTCTGGTCTTGGGCGATCAGCTGCTTACGGATATCCTGGGTGCGAATCTGAGCGGCTGCTACGGGATCTATTGCCGGCAATTGCAGGAAAAGGATTCCAAAATGACAGCATTCAACAGAAGGATAGAAAGATTTATTTGGAGAAACGTGCTTCATGAAGAAATGTAAAGGATGCGGCATCGAACTGCAGACAAAAAACAAGGAGGCTCTCGGTTATGTTCCGGATCTGGAACAGGACTATTGCCAGCGCTGTTTCCGTCTGTCGCATTATGGTGATACGCAGCATTTGAAAACCAATTATGTCACCAATGAAAAGATCATCGACATCTACAACCGCTATTCCAATGCGTTATTTGTAGTGATCATCGATATCCTGGACGCGTTCTGCCTCAAGGATGACGATCTGCTGGATATGTTTGCCGACAAGGATGTCCTTTTGATCATCAATAAGACTGACCTCTTGCCGGAGAATATGTCCGACCGCAAGGTCGATAAGATCTTTTCGAAGATGCTGTTTGACTTGAACAGACGCTATGGGAACATCAAGGCAGCTTTGTTATCCAACAAATTCGAGCCGAAGTTCAACGATCAGTTCCTGGCACTTCTTGAGGATCTGCACGCATCGAGTGTCGTCTTTGCCGGAAGGGCAAATGCCGGAAAGTCTTCTCTGATCAATAAGCTGATCCACAACAGATCGCTGACGACATCCTTCTATCCGGGAACGACCTTGGAAGAAGTGGAGATCTTCTATAAGAACTACCGTTTCATCGATACGCCGGGTCTTGTCGATGTCAACAACTATACGACCTATCTCAACATCGAGAAGTACAAGCTGTCCAAGATCGATAAGATGATACGGCCGCAGAACTTCCAGCTGAAGGAACCGCAGTCGTATTTCTATGACGGACTGTTGAGAGTGGATATCATCCCGAAGCAGAAGGCCAGTGTGACTTTTTATATCAACAGCCAGAACAAGATCCATCGTACGAAGTATGAGAATGGTGATGATTATTACCAGAGACACTATTGCGAGTTCGTACTGCGGGTAAAACCTTTGGGCATCCAGGATCTTTCGATCAAGGACAAAAAGCTCATCGTCATCAAAGGACTGGGCATGATCAAGATCTCCGGTGAATGTCTGGCGTATGTACACTCTTTGGCAAATTGCCGTATTTATGAATGTGAGGCGGATATCTGATATGCTGAATGGAAAACAGAAACGTTATCTGAGAAGTCTGGCCGTCAATGAAAAAGCGATCTTTCAGATCGGAAAAGACGGCTTGAATGAAAATCTCTATACATCTTTGAAGGAAGCTCTCAAAGCAAGGGAGCTGGTGAAGGTGTCGGTCTTGAAGACATGTGAGACCGATATGCATGAGATCGCGGTGGAACTTTGTGCCAATACCGGTGCGGAGCTCGTACAGACGATCGGCAAGACACTTGTCTTATACAAGAGGTCAAAGGAAAGAAAGATCGTCCTTCCATGAATTATGAGACGATATGTTTCGATGATTTCATGTCCTATGATCACAAGATCCGCAAGCAGATCCTCAACGATCCGGAACTGTTAAAGATCATGGTAAGGAAAAACATCAAGGAGAAGCGCTACTATCATTCGCTTTCGGTAGCGGAATTGGCAAGGGAACTGGCATTATGCCATCATATCGATCCTGAAAAAGCTTATATCGCCGGTCTTCTTCATGATGTGACGAAATATTTTACAAACGAGGAACATGACGCTTATCTGGCTTACTATGATCCGGAAAAGCTGTCCTATCCCGAATCGTGCAAACACTCTTTTTCGGCGAAGTATTTCCTGAAGGAAAAACTGAATCTTCACGACAGTGACATACTCAATGCGATCTACAATCATACGGTCTGCTTTTCCAAGGATGCGCTGTCACTCATCTTGTATATCGCGGATAAAAGAGAACCTCTGCGGGGCATCCGTGATGATGTGGTGGATATCGCCAGAAAGGATCTTCGCAAGGCATTTGAAAAACTCAACTGGGATGTTGAAAGGTATTTGAGAGAAGTAAAGAATGAAAAGTTTATTGGAAACAGCTTATGATGCAATGGATGAAAAACAGGCCGCTGATCTGAAAGTCATTGATTTTCGCGGTCAGTCACCGTTCGTAGACTATTTCATCATCGGTTCGGCCCGCAACTACCGCATGGCCAGATCGATCATCGAGAACGTCGAAGACAAGGCACTGGAGGCAGGATATGAAGTCAAGCACAGCTATATCGATGATTCCAGCAAGTGGCTTCTGATCGATCTCAACGATGTGGTCTGTCATGTCTTCTATGACGGGGAAAGGGAATACTACAATCTGGAAGGATTATGGAAGGATCTGCCAACTCTAGAGCTGTAAGCAACTACGAGATGCTTGCAAGATATTATGATGAGCTTCTTCAGGATGAAGAAGCTTTATCGCTTTGGCTCGAGTACATCGAAGAAGAGGATTTTCATACGGTACTCGAACTGGCGTCAGGGTCCGGCGTCATGGCAAGGATCCTCAAGGAAAAAGGCTATGATGTGACGGCTTCCGATATCTCGGAACAGATGAAGGAAGTTTCAAGAGCCAATTTCGATGGCGAGTATCTGCTTCTCAACATGACGGATTATGATCTGGGAAAGAAGTATGATCTTGTCTTATGCATCTGCGACTCGATCAATTATCTTTACGAAGAGGAACTCGACGCATTCTTCAAGTGTGCTTCAAGACATCTGAATGAAAAAGGCAGACTGATCTTTGACATGCACGACATGAAAAGGATCGAAGAATTCAAGGAACAGTATATCGAGGAAGGTTTCGTTTCGGGTGTTCCGTACCAGTGGACGATCGCTTCCGATGAATATGATGACACATTGCATGAACACTTCACTTTCTATACGGAAGAAGGGATGATCGAAGAAAACCACTCCCAGAACGTCTTTTCTGTCGAGACCATCAGAAAACATATGGAAGCGTATTTCGATATCCGTGTCATCGATGATTTTATTGAAGATGAGAAATTACTGATCGTGGGGTACAAAAAATGATAGCTGTGATCTGTGCGATGAAACAGGAAAGAGACGCCTTGCTGAAGCTGATGAAGGATGTAAAGAAGGTCAGGGGTAAGAAACTTCTTTACCATGGCGAGGATCTCGATAACGAATACTATACCGGAACGATCGAGGACAAGCCGGTCGTTATGAGCCGATGCGGAGTCGGCGAGATCTATGCAACGATGTCCACCATGCTGACGATCGAAAAGTTCAAACCGGAACTGATCATCAACCTGGGCTGTGCCGGTTCTTTGAATGAGGAAGTCCATGTCAATGACATCGTGGTCGCTGACCGCGTTGCCAACTGGCGCGTGGATGTGCCGGGCTGGGAAAGAAACATCGATTCACCATTCTGTTCCTTCCCGTGTGACGAAAAGGTCGCTGCTATCGCCAGGAAACTCAGAGGCAAACAGAAAGTCCACATCGGAAACATCGTTTCCGGCGAGGAATTCATCTATAAGAAGTCGCAGGTCAAAGAGATCCGCAAATACTTCCCCAACGCCTTGTGCGGTGAGATGGAAGGCTGCGCGGTGGCCGGAGTTGCCTACGCTTTCAAAGTTCCCGTCACCATCATCCGTTCGATCTCGGATGAGACTCTGATACAGGGAAGCTACAAAGAGTTTGATTTCAATCTTGAAATGGTCTGCGAGAGTGCAGCGAAGATCTGCAGGCAGATCATCAAGAGGTCCTGATATGAAAAAATGGTATAAAGAATCGTATTTCGATCGTAAAAACTGGATATTGGAGAATTTTGAGAAGCTCTCATTGAACAGCGAAGAGACGCTTCTTTTGTTGCTGATCGACTTATGCAAGTCGGCAAGAAGACCGATCTCCTATGAGTATCTGACGAAGAAACTGAATCTGAATGTGAAACAGATCGATACGATCATCGCATCCTTAGTCGCAAAGCACTATCTGAAACTGTCGACCAATTCCAAGGGACTGGTCTTTGATATCGAAAACATCTTTGAATTTGATCCGGAGAAATATGAGATCTCGGAAAATAAGGATCTTTATGATACGACAGAGGATGTCTTTGGCAGACCGCTTTCTTCCAGTGAGCTGCAGAAGATGAACGATCTGATCGAAGAATATGGCCAGAAACAGTTCATCGAAGCTCTGCGTATCTCGGAAGCCCAGCGAAAAGTCAAGATGGCATATATCGAAGGGGTACTTCGCAATGTCAAACAGTGAATTCATCATGAAGCATCTGGACATCCTGTTTCCGGATGCCAAGTGCGAATTACATCATAAGTCGGATTTCGAACTTCTGATCGCAGTGGTCCTTTCGGCACAGACGACCGATGAAAGGGTCAATTCGGTGACGCCGTCCTTGTTCGAACGCTATCCGGATGCCTATGCCTTGAGTGAGGCGAAATTAGAAGATGTGCAAGACATCATACGGCCGATCGGTCTTTACCGTAATAAAGCGGTCAATATCATCAAACTGTCGAAAGTCCTGTGTGACTTCTATGATGGAAAAGTCCCGGAGGAAAGAGAAGAATTGGAATCCTTGCCGGGTGTGGGCAGAAAGACGGCCAATGTCATTTTAAGCAACTGTTTCGATGTGCCGGCTTTTGCGGTCGATACCCATGTTTCAAGAGTGTCGAAGCGTCTGAAGATCGCCGATCCGGATGACGATGTAAAAACGATCGAAGAAAAACTGATGACGTATTTCCCGAAAGACAGATGGGGGAAACTTCATCATCAGTTCATATTCTTTGGCAGATATAAGTGCAAGGCGGCAAAGCCGGAATGCACGGATTGTCCGTTTCAGAAGATCTGCGATCACTTCGCGTGATACAGCTTCTTGGTCTGATAGATCGGATCCATAGTTAGGTGCATGCCTAACTTTTTAAATACATTGATGTCGACCTGTGAGAGTAAGACGGAAGAGTGGACATCGCAGCCTTCCAGTTTATTCAAAGCCTTCAGAGCCTTGTCACAGATATCGGACGTGATCGAATCGACAGCCAGCGCGATCAGAACTTCATCGGTATGAAGTCTCGGATTGTGGCCATGCAGGTACTCGGTCTTGAGTTCCTGTATCGGTTTCAGTACGCGTTCGGAAAGAAGATGGACATCCGGGATCTCACCGGCGATCTTCATCGCATTCAGCAAGGCGGCTGCGGAAGCACCCATCAGTTTGGATGTCTTGCCGGTAATGATCTGTCCGTTGTATTCGATGGCGACGGCCGGTTCTCCGGTCTTCTTTGCCAGCTCACCGGCTTTCACGGCGACCAGACGGTCGGTCTTGGTGACACCGGCTTTGTTCATGATGGTCTCCATCTTGTAGAGGACTTCTTCCGAAAGATTGTCTTTTCTTACTTCGATCTCCGTATCGAAATAACGGCGGATGATCTCGTCTTTCGCTGCTTTCTGGCAGACTTCGTCATCGCAGATGCAGTTGCCGACCATGTTGACACCCATGTCGGTCGGGGATTTATAGATCTGTTTTCCCATGACCCGGACCAGAAGGTCGTTGAGTACCGGGAAGACTTCGACATCGCGGTTATAATTGATCGCGATCTTTTTGTATGCTTCCAGATGGAACGGGTCGATCATGTTGACATCGGAAAGATCGACGGTTGCCGCTTCATAGGCCAGATTGACCGGATGATTCAAAGGCAGGTTCCAGATCGGGAAGGTCTCGAATTTGGCATAGCCGGACTTCAGGCCTCTCTTATTGTCGTGATACATCTGTGACAGGCAGGTCGCCATCTTGCCCGATCCGGGTCCCGGGGCAGTGACGACGATGATCTCACGGCTCGTCTCGAGGTATTCGTTTTTACCGAAACCGTTATCGGAAAGGATCAGATTGACATTGTTTGGATAGTTTTCGATCGCATAGTGATATGCGACTTTGATCTTGGATTTTTCCAGGCTCTTTCTCAAACGGATGGCTTCGCTCTGCTTGTTGAAGTGGGTGATGACCACGCCGCCGATCTGCAGATCGACCATATTGAAGGAGTCGATGAGTCTGAGCAGATCCTGTGAATAGGTGATGCCTAAGTCGGAACGCATCTTGTTTTTCTCGATGTCGTTGGCATTGATGACTAAGACGATCTCCACTTTGTCTTTCAGCTTGAGCAGCATCTTGATCTTGGAATCCGGTTCAAATCCCGGCAGGACTCTTGAGGCGTGATTGTCGTCAAAGAGCTTTCCGCCGAATTCCAGATACAGCTTGTTGAACTTGGAAACTCTTTTCCTGATGTTCTGTGATTGCAGTCTGATGTACTTTTTGTTGTCAAATCCGATCGTTTTCATAGTAATTAGTATATAACAAACCGATCCCGTTTTTGTTAAGGGAAGAGTAAAATTTGCGAATTTCATCAATGATACCGAAGTTTCCGTTTCCCGTTCATCGAAGGGATGATGATTGTTTTTTCATTCACGGGTTTCTTCATACAAAATCGGCCCGGCTTTGATACACTGTGCAAAAAAGAATTAGAATAAAGATATGGACAAAGAAGAGTTTTTCAGGCATTATCCTTCACGGAAAAAAGATTCCAACAAGTACGATAACGGTGTACTTGCCTTTGTTTCGGGCTCCTATGGGATGGCCGGGGCAGCTTTATTCAACCTTCTTGGGGCAAGAAGCATCGGTGCTTCCTATATCCACAGCTATCTGCCGCATAGCATCTATCCGATCGTTGCGGCAAAGGAAAACGCTGCTGTTTATCATCCCTATGACGAAAAGGATGGACAGCTGATAAGAAACGCATCGTTTCACAAAGTGAAAGCCATCGCTTTTGGTTCGGGAACGGACAATCTGCCTGAGCGGATGAACTATCTGAAAGACCTGGTCGAAATAAGTGAGGTGCCTTTGGTCATCGATGCGCAGGGACTGCGTCTTTTATCTGTATGCGAAGACCTCTATGACAAAGGAAAGACTATGATCCTGACGCCGCATCTCGGCGAATTTTCCGCCTTATGTCATATGGACACCAAAGAGATCAGCAGGGAGAAAGAACAGATCGCCGTCAATTTCTCGAAGAAAAATCATGTCGTCCTGGTCCTGAAAGGTCCGGAAACGCTTGTGATCGATACAAAAGGGGAGATCTACAGGAACGATACGGGAAACTGCTGTCTGGCCAAAGCGGGAAGCGGGGATGTGCTGACCGGCATGATCGCGGGACTGTGTTCACTGTATGAAGATCCATATCAGGCAACAGTCGATGGGGTGTGGTTACATGGCCATCTGGCGGATGAAGCGATGAAGTCTCATTCTGCAGAAGTTTTTGATCTGACATCGTATCCGTTGCTGGCGGATCGTTTCTTCTTTGAAAAATAACAGGTTGAAACCGACAGAAATCGGATACTTTATTTCATACAAAAACTGGCTTGAGTTAGCCTTTACTAACTATAATACCGATTGTTATAATTTTTATGTAAATTTATATATAAAATTTCTGTTTTTTATATGGATTTCATTAATCTAGGAGGATTAAATTATGGCTCATTTACAGGAAGCAGCGGTAAAACAGATCACTGAGATCTGTGAACGTTACAAAGACGAAGAAACACCGCTGATGATGATCTTGAGTGACATCCAGAAGGAGTATGGCTATATTCCTCTCGAGGTCCAGGAACTTGTATCTGAAAAGACAGGTATCAGTGTTGCTGAGATCTACGGTGTTGTCACTTTCTACTCATTCTTCTCTTTGAAACCAAAAGGAAAGAATGTTATCGGCTGCTGCCTTGGTACAGCTTGTTACGTCAAGGGTGCTCAGCAGGTCATCGACAAGTTCTCTGAGATCCTCGGTATCAAACCGGGCGAAACTTCGGAAGATGGTCTGTTCACGCTCGATGCTCTCAGATGTATCGGTGCATGCGGTATCGCTCCGGCTGTTCAGATCAACGGTACAGTCTATCCGAAGATGTCAGTTGATCAGGTTTCTCCATTGATCGAAAAGTATAAAAACGGGGGTGCTGCGTAAATATGGAAAAGATCCGCTCTTTTGAAGAACTTGAAGCTAAGCAGGCCGTCTGTACGAAGTGCATGGAGGACAAGTTCTCCGGCAACGACGGCAAGAGACATGTCGTTCTCTGCGGCGGTACAGGATGCCTTTCTTCTCATTCCGACAAGATCAGAGAAAAATTCTCTGAGATCGTCAAGGAAAGAGGACTGGAAGACAAAGTCACTGTCAACCAGGTCGGCTGTTTCGGTTTCTGCTCACAGGGTCCGTTCGTAAAGATCTTCCCGGAAGATACTTTATACAGAATGGTCACGATCGAAGATGTTGAAGAGATCGTTGAAAAAGATCTGATCAATAACGAGATCGTCGATCGTCTGCTTTATGTTGATCCTATTACGAAGGAAAAAGTCTCCAAACAGGACGATATCGAATTCTATAAAAAACAGATGAGGATCGCTTTGCACGGATGTGGTGCGATCGATCCGGAAAATATTGAAGAAGCATTGGGTGCTGAAGCTTTCAAAGGTCTGGCAAAGGCTCTGAAGATGGACAGAAAAGCTGTCATTCAGGAAGTCCTGGATTCCGGATTGAGAGGAAGAGGCGGTGCCGGCTTCCCGACAGGCAGAAAGTGGTCTTTCGTACCGGATATCGAAGGTCCGAAGTACTTGGTCTGTAACGGTGACGAAGGTGACCCGGGTGCATTCATGGACCGTTCGATCCTGGAAGGCAATCCGTTTGCAGTCATCGAAGGTATGATGATCGGCGGTTACGCTATCGGCGCACAGAACGGTTACTTCTACGTCAGAGCTGAATATCCGATCGCTGTCAACAGACTTAAACTCGCCATCAAAGCAATGGAAGATGTAGGTCTTTTAGGCGACAACATCTTAGGTACTGACTTCAGCTTCCGTGTCCACATCAGACTCGGTGCAGGCGCATTCGTCTGCGGTGAAGAGACTGCTCTTCTCAACTCCATCGAAGGCAAGCGCGGTATGCCTAGACCTAGACCACCGTTCCCGGCTGTCAAGGGTCTGTGGGGCTGCCCGACTTGTGTCAATAACGTCGAAACGCTTGCCAACGTTCCGTTCATCTTAAGAGAAGGCGCTGCCAAGTTCTCTGCGGTCGGTACGGAAAAGTCCAAGGGTACCAAGGTATTCGCGTTGGGCGGCAAGATCAACAATGTCGGTCTGGTCGAAGTTCCGATGGGCACGACTTTGAACGAACTGATCTATGAGATCGGCGGCGGCATTCCTAACGGTAAGGAATTCAAGGCCATCCAGACCGGCGGTCCTTCCGGCGGCTGTCTGACAGCTAAGAACCTGGATACTCCGATCGATTACGATAACCTGATCGCTGCTGGTTCCATGATGGGTTCCGGCGGTGCGATCGTTATGGATGAAGACAACTGTATGGTCGACGTTGCCAAGTTCTATATGGAATTCATCTGCGACGAGTCCTGCGGTAAGTGTTCTCCATGCCGTATCGGTACCAAGAGAATGCTCGAGATCCTGACCAGGATCACCGAAGGCAAGGGAACTCTGGAAGATCTGGATGCTTTGAACGAGCTGGCAAACAACGTCAAGACCAACTCGCTCTGCGGTCTCGGTCAGACTGCTCCGAACCCGATCCTTTCCACGATGGCTTCCTTCAAAGACGAATACATCGCGCATATCGTTGACAAGAAGTGTCCGGCTCACGTCTGCAAGAACCTGATGTCCTATGTTATCGACAAGGATAAATGTTTCGGCTGCCAGATGTGTGCAAAGGGCTGTCCGGCTGATGCGATCCATCATATCACTCCGCAGTACATTGCTCCGGGTAAGAAGCTTCCGGCGATGTATATCGATACCGATAAGTGTGTCAAGTGCGGTGCATGTATCGCTACTTGTAAGTTTGGTGCTATATCCAAGCAATAGGAGGGAGAACAGATGGAATTAGTAAATATCAAAATTGAAGGCCAGGAATATCAGGTCGAAAAAGGTCTGACGATCATGGAAGCCGCAAAGAAGTGCGGTTACGAGATCCCATCCTTATGTTCATACAATCATGGCGAATGCTCTCTGGCATCCTGCCGTGTATGTCTCGTTGAAGCACAGGAAGGCAAAGGACCGAACCGTTTGGTCGCCTCATGTGTCTATCCGATTTCCGAAGGCATGAATATCACGATCGGTTCTCCGAAGGCTACGACAGCCCGAAGGACTTCCGTCGAACTGCTGCTCTCCAACCACAACCGCAACTGTCAGGAATGTGACAAGAACGGCAAGTGTGAACTGCTCCATGTTGCGCAGGTCACCGGTGCTAGAGAGAACATGTATGTTGGTGAAAAGACAGAGACTACTGTCGATATGCTGACACCTTCGATCAAGCGTGATACTTCGAAATGTATCCTCTGCGGCAGATGTATCGCAAGATGCGGATCCGCTCACGGTCTTTCTGTTCTGGGCTTCGAAAGAAGAGGCTTCAGAACGATCGTTGCTCCGGCAGAAAACAGATCCTTCAAGAATTCTCCATGTATCCTCTGCGGTCAGTGTACGACAGTATGTCCTACCGGTGCGCTCATGGAAGTTTCTGAGATCGACAAAGTCGATGCTGCATTCAAGGCTGGCAAACATGTCGTCGTACAGGTCGCTCCGGCTGTCCGTGCTTCCTTAGGTGAAGAATTCGGATACAAGATCGGTACTCCTGTTACCGGCAAAATGATCGCTGCTTTAAGAAGACTCGGTTTTGAAAAGTGCTACGATGTCAACTTCGGTGCTGACTTAACGATCATGGAAGAGGGCACAGAACTCTTACACAGACTGTCCGAAGGCGGTACTTTACCGATGATCACATCCTGCTCACCGGGCTGGGTCAACTACGCTGAATACTACTATGCAGATCTCCTGGATCATCTTTCAAGCTGCAAGTCTCCTCACCAGATGCAAGGTGCGATCATCAAATCTTACTGGGCAAAACAGAAGGGTTATGATCCGAAAGACGTCTTCGTCGTATCCGTCATGCCTTGTACTGCCAAGAAGTTTGAGAAAGACAGACCTGAGATGGAAGTCGACGGCATCAGAGATGTCGATGCAGTCCTGACAACAAGAGAATTAGGCAAACTGATCAAACGTTCAGGTATCAACTTCAATAAGCTTCCTGATGAAGACTGGGATCAGGACATCATGGGTGAATACTCAGGTGCCGGTGTTATCTTCGGTGTCACAGGCGGTGTTATGGAAGCTGCGCTGAGAACTGTCTACTTCAAGCTGACCGGCAAGGAATACGGCAAGATCGAATTCACTGAGGTCAGAGGCCATGAAGCAGGCATCAGAGAAGCTGCGATCGATATCAACGGCACAGTCGTAAATATCGCCGTTGCTTCCGGTATGAAGTCTGCCAAGGTCCTGCTCGACGAGATCAGAGAAGGCAAGTCCAAATACCAGTTCATCGAGATCATGGGCTGCCCGGGCGGCTGTATCAACGGCGGCGGTCAGTCTTATGTCAAGCCTTGCTTCTTACCGAACGAAGACGACGACATCCTTGATACTTACAAGGAAAAGAGAGCGAAAGCTTTGTATTCTGAAGATGAAAGACAGGTCATCAGACAGTCTCACAACAATACACAGATCCAGGAATTATACGAAAAATTCCTCGGCGAACCAAACTCTCACCTGGCTCACGAGCTCTTACATACGAGCTACAATGCCAACAGAGAAAAATTCGACTGATCTGTTCATTTGAATCAAGAGGCCGGCAACGCCGGCCTTTCTTTATGCCTAGGCGCATCTGTTATACTTATATAGGTATGAATTATTACGATGATATATTGGATCAGATCAAAGATAAGATCGATCAGCAGGATTATGAAGACGCAAAGCGTCTGATACTCAACGAACTTGACATGCCTTATGTCCCGAAAGAGTTTGAAAAGATACTTCACGATCTTTTGATGCAGGTAAGTGAGGCGACGGATCATCCAAGAAAGTTCTCGGAAGAAGAGATCCTTTCTTTCTTGAACAAGGATGAAAAGTTTCAGCTGATCGCCGTTAGCGAGATGGACAGGATGAACCTTCGTAATCACATCGACAGCATCACCCGTTTTCTTGCGGATGAAGAAAGATCTGCAAACGCCAAAGCGTTACTGATCGATTCTCTGATCGCCCAGCAGATCGATGAACCTTTATTGTATCGGAGCAAAGACAAGGAGATCGCATTTGTTCCCAGGGATCTCAAGAGGGCGGATCAGAGTGAATGTTTTGGAAAAGTGAAGTCGATCTTAGAGGAAGAATTCATGAAGGAACCGTCCAAACTGCGCCTGGCGATGCAGCTGCTGTATAAGGAAGCGATGCTGTATCTGCCGCTGCAGCTTCAAGAAAAAGACAGCGCTTCGATCGGCGAAAAGATCATCTTTTTCATCAACAAAGCATTCGAAAGCTGAGGAATGCTAAAACATTGACAGAATAGGCTTTTATATAGAAATTAGCAGATTTAAATGATATTATAAATAAGACTTTAAAGGAGTATTAGATATGTCGGAATATAAAAAAGTTGAAAATGCCAAAGCTGAACTGACTTGCACATTGGAAGGCGAGTCATGGGAAAAGGCAAAGGAAGCCGCTTTCAAAAAGCTGGCAGCCAAAGTAGAAATAAAGGGTTTCAGAAGAGGTCAGGCTCCAAAGCACCTCGCTGAAAAGTATATCAATCACAACGAAGTATTGCTGGATGCTGCAGAAGCACTCGCACAGGGCGCATTGGATGCAGCCATCAAGGAACATGATGTCACTCTGATCGACAGACCGGAACTCAAGGTCGACGATCTCAACGATGACAAGTGTGTCATGACTTTTGTCTGCCCGGTACTTCCGGATGTCAAAGTCGGCGATTACAAGTCTCTGGAATATAAGGTCGCTGATGTCGAAGTTACCGATCAGGAGATCGACGATCAGATCGCCACATTATTAGACCGCAAGGCTGACCTGGAATTGAAGGAAGACGGCGTTGTTGAGGATGGCGATACTGCAGTCATCGACTACGAAGGTTTCTTAGGCGATACACCGTTTGAAGGCGGCAAAGATGAAAATCATGACCTGGTCATCGGTTCTCATTCCTTCATTCCTGGTTTCGAAGAACAGTTGATCGGCATGAAGTCCGAAGAAACAAAGGACATCATGGTCACGTTCCCGAAGGAATACCACGCTGCTGACCTTGCTGACAAGGAAGCACGTTTCACAGTTACAGTTCATGAGATCAAGAAGAAAGTCCTTCCTGAACTCAATGATGAATTCGTCAAGGAACTCAAGTATGACAACGTCAATACCGTTGATGAATTAAGAAACTACACAAAAGAGAATCTCGAAAACAGAAAGAAATCCGAAGCGGAAAGAAACGCTGACAACGATCTGATGGACAAGCTGGTCGAATTGACGGAAGTCGAGATCCCGGAAGCTATGGTCAAGAGCGAACTCGACAGCATGGTCCAGAACTATGAAGCAAACATGATGCAGCAGGGCCTCTCTCTTGCACAGTTCCTCAAGTTCACGAACCAGACCGTAGAACAGCTCAGAGATTCCATGAAGGATGATGCAAACAAGCGTATCAAGATCAATCTTGCTTTAAGCGAAATCGCCAAGAGTGAGAATATCACAGTAAATGACGAAGATCTCAAGAAGGAATACGACAGAATGGCTGAAATGTATTCTATGAGCGCGGATGAAGTCAAGATGTATGTTCCGGAAGACACGCTCGCTGATGATCTCAAGCTGCAGAAAGCCTTGGATTTACTGAAGAAATAACAAAAAGACGCTTTGCGTCTTTTCTTAAATAAAGGAGGTAATTTATGAGTAAATATTCTTATCCTCTCTTATGCACACGCGGAGCTGTCGTCTTCCCGATGCAGGATCTGGCTGTCGAAGTCGGCAGACAGGCATCGATCGATGCGGTGAATTACGCGAATGCTTACCAATCCAATATCGTTCTGGTATCCCAGAAGGATCAGACTGTCGATCTTCCGGGACCGGATGATGTCTTTAATGTCGGCACGATCTGCCGTATCAAGACCAGCAGGGAAAGAGATGACCATCTCAAGGTCGTTTTTGCCGGTCTTACAAGATGCCGTATCACCAAGCATTTCATCAAACATGATGTCAATTTCGTTGAAGTGGAAGAGATCCATGATGAGGTCGAAGATGAATCCGCGATCGAAAATCTGACGAAGAAAGCACTGGCAGAATTCAATGTCATCGCACAGAAGTTTGCCAGACCGGGTTTCCCGATCCGTCAGTTCACTGTCTTTGATTCCGTACTGGCTTCCGTCTTAGTGGATACCTTTGCACAGATCTACATCCAGAACATTGAAGACAAACAGCTCTTCCTGGAAGAAGGAAACGTAAACAAACGTTTACAGATGATGCTCGCACATATCGAAAAAGAAAGAAATATGGATATGATCGAGCAGGAGATCAACGAGAAGGTCAAAGAAAGCATCGAAGACGGTCAGAGAGATTACTATCTTCGTGAAAAGCTCAAAGCCATCAAGGACGAACTTGGCGGCAAGGACGGCGGTTCGGACATCGATGATCTTCGTGAGAAGGTCGAAAATGAACCGTATCCGGAAAACGTCAAGGCCAAGGCCAGGGAAGAATTCAAACATTACGACATGCTTCCGCCTTCCACAGGTGAGACAGGCGTCATCCGTACTTATCTGGAATGGCTTTTGAATATTCCTTGGTATCAGAAGTCTCAGGACAACGATGATCTTGATTCCGCATCGAAGATCCTGGATGAAGACCATTACGGTCTTGATAAGGTCAAGGAAAGGATCCTGGAATATCTTGCAGTCAAACAGATGACCAATTCCTTGAAAGCACCGATCATCTGTCTGGTCGGTCCTCCGGGCGTCGGTAAGACTTCGCTTGCCAAATCGGTCGCCAGAGCACTGGACAGAAAGTTCGTAAAGATCTCTTTGGGCGGCGTACGTGACGAAGCCGAGATCCGCGGCCACAGAAGGACCTATTTAGGTGCACTTCCGGGCAGGATCATCCAGGGCATGAAACGTGCCGGTACGATCAATCCGGTCTTCCTGATCGATGAGATCGACAAGATGGCTTCCGATTACAAAGGCGATCCGTCTTCGGCAATGCTGGAAGTCCTCGATCCGGAACAGAACATGATGTTCTCCGATCATTATCTGGAAGAACCGTATGATCTTTCCGATGTACTTTTCATCTGCACGGCCAACTACCGTGATAATATCCCGCCGGCACTTCTGGACCGTCTGGAGATCATCGAATTATCTTCCTATACGGAAATCGAAAAACTGAATATTGCCAGAAACCACCTGATCAAGAAACAGGTCGAACTCAACGGTTTAAAGACCAGCCAGTTTACTCTGCCGGACGACATGATCTTATATATCGTGCGTCATTACACCAGAGAAGCCGGTGTCAGACAGCTGGAAAGAACGATCGGCAAGCTCTGCCGTAAGAGCGTTCTTGCGATATTGAAAGAAAAGAAGAAATCGGTCAAAGTCACCAAGAAGCTGATCAATGAATGGCTCGGCCATGAGATCTTCGATTACGGGACCAAGGAAAAGAAAGACCAGATCGGTGTCGTTACCGGTCTTGCCTATACTTCCTTTGGCGGTGATATCCTGCCGGTCGAAGTCAACTACTTCGAAGGCAAGGGCAATCTGATCGTTACCGGTCAGCTGGGCGATGTCATGGTCGAATCGACCAAGATCGCTTTGGACTTCATCAAGGCGAATGCCAAGAAGTACAACATCCCGATCGAGTTCTTTGAGAAACACGATATCCACATCCACGTTCCGGAAGGTGCCGTTCCGAAAGACGGTCCTTCGGCAGGTGTGACGATCACGACAGCCATCGTTTCGGCTCTGACACAGCGTGCTGTGAAAAAAGATCTGGCGATGACCGGCGAAGTGACGCTTCGCGGCAATGTACTGCCGATCGGCGGTCTCAAAGAGAAATCGCTGGCAGCGCATCGCAGCGGCATCAAGACGATCATCATTCCGAAAGGCAATGTCAAGGATCTTGATGATGTACCTGAAACCGTCAAGGCTGAGGTGAAGTATATCCCGGTCGAGAAGGTCGATCAGGTCATCAACGAGGCACTGCTGTGATCAGCTTCATCTGTTCCGCCAATAGCAAGGCTTCTTTTCCCGACACGGATAAGGAAGTCGTCTTTGTCGGCCGAAGCAATGTCGGCAAGTCATCTCTGATCAATACGCTTTATAAGAAGAAACTGGCCTATGTCGGTAAAACACCGGGCAAGACCAGGCTGATCAATTTCTTCGATATCGACGGAAGTTATACGGCTGTCGACGTACCTGGCTACGGCTATGCCAGAAGGTCCGATGCGGAAGCGGTGGAATTTGGCAGGATGATGGATGAATACTTCGCCCGGAAAGAAAAGATCGCTCTGGTCATCATGATCACGGATGCCAGGATCGGTCTGACGAAGGATGATGAGGATATGAAGGATTTCCTGGATCATAGAGAACTGCCGTATCTCATCGTCGCCAACAAGATCGACAAGCTTTCCAACAATCAGCTGATGAACAATAAACATAAGCTGTATAAGGATATGGACAATGTGGTCTTCGTTTCAGCAGAGAAGCGGAAGAATATCGAACAGATCAAAGAGAAGATCGATCTTGCGTTATGCTGATTTGCCTTATTGCAAAGGATAAATTATAATTGAATAGACGTTGATAAGAAGGAAGTAATCCGGACGGGAACATAGAGATATAAGGGTCGGTGGAACTTATACTGGTCAGGATGAAAATGTTGTCTTGGAGTCTACATATGTACGTGTGCTCGCGTTAAGAGCTTGAGTTAGAAAATAAGGTGGTACCGCGCGGACTGCGCCCTTTGACCACCTTTTTTATTTCAGGAGGATCGCTATGCTGGAAAATAAGTATGAACCGAAAAAAGTAGAAGAAGGCAAATACCAGGAATGGCTGGATCACCACTATTTCGAATGCGGTGACATGTCAAAGAAGCCATACTGTATCGTTATTCCGCCGCCAAATGTCACCGGCAAACTGCATCTGGGACATGCGATGGACAATACCATCCAGGACCTTTTGGCCAGATACAACCGCCTCAAGGGCTTCGATGTACTGTGGGTACCGGGCATGGACCATGCCGGTATCGCGACACAGGCGAAAGTCGATGAGCGTCTGAAGAAGCAGGGTGTTTCCCGTTACGATCTTGGCAGAGAAAAGTTTTTGGAAAAGGCCTGGGAATGGAAACATGAATATTCCGATTTCATCCGTTCGCAATGGGCAAAACTGGGCAACTCCACCGATTACAGAAAAGAACGCTTCACGCTCGATGAAGGTCTTTCCAGAGCTGTTGCCAAGGTCTTCGTGACGTACTACAACGAAGGACTGATCTACAGAGGCAAGAGAGTCATCAACTGGGACCCGGAAGCCAAGACCGCTTTGAGCAACATCGAAGTCATCCACAAGGATGTCGAAGCATACATGTACTATCTCAAGTACCGGATGGTCGATTCCGATGAGACATTTGAAGTTGCGACGACCCGTCCTGAGACGATGTTCGGTGATGTATGCATCGTCGTCAATCCGAACGATGACAAGGTCAAACACCTGATCGGAAAGAAAGCTTACAATCCGGCAAATGGCGAAGAGTTAGAGATCATCGGCGATGAATACATCGAGATCGGCTTCGGTACCGGCATCATGAAGTGTACGCCGGCACATGACCCGAACGACTATCAGATCGCTTTGCGTCATCACCTGGATATGCCGATCTGTATGAACGAAGACGGTACGATGAACGAGCTCTGCGGCGAATTCAACGGACTGGACCGTTTCGAGTGCCGTGAAAAACTGCTCGAAAAATACAAACAGGACGGAACGTTCGTCAGAGCGGAAAAGATCGTCCACTCCGTCGGTCACTCTGAAAGGACCGGCGTCATGGTCGAGCCGTATCTTTCCAACCAGTGGTTCGTCAAGATGAAACCGCTGGCCGAAGATGTTCTGAAGGCACAGGAAAACGAAGAGACCAAGATCAACTTCTATCCGAAGCGTTTCGAAAAGACCTTCAATCAGTGGCTGGAAAACATCGAAGACTGGTGTATCTCCAGACAGCTGGGGTGGGGCCACAGGATCCCGGTCTGGTATCATAATAAGACAGGCGAGATCTATTGCGACGTCGAACCGCCGAAAGATATCGAGAACTATCATCAGGATGAAGATGTCCTGGATACCTGGTTCTCCAGTGCTCTGTGGCCGTTCACGACATTAGGCTGGCCGGAAGAGACGGAAGACTTCAAACGTTACTTCCCGACTTCCTGCATGGTCACCGGTTACGATATCATTTTCTTCTGGGTCGCCAGAATGGCGTTCTCGGCAAGACACTTCTGCAACGATGTTCCGTTCAAAGACTGCCTGATCCACCGTCTGATCCGTGATGAGAAGGGCAGAAAGATGTCTAAATCCTTAGGAAACGGCATCGATCCGATCCACCTGATCGACCACTATGGCTGCGATACGCTGCGTCTGTTCTTATCGACCAACTCGACACCGGGCCTGGATATGAACTTCTCGAGCGAAAAGATGCAGGCCGGCTGGAACTTCATCAACAAGCTGTGGAACGCGTCACGTTATGTTCTGATGAATGTCGACGAGACGTATTCCTACAAGAAGCCTGAGATCGAAAACGAAACGGATGCCTGGATCATCAACAAGCTCAACAAGGCCATCGCTTCTGCAACAACTAATCTCGACCGCTATGAACTGGCGATCGCCGGCAATGAGATCATGAGCTTCGTCTGGGATGATTTCTGCTCGATGTATATCGAATTCACGAAGTCCGCTCTCAACTCGGAAGACTTAGCAGTCAAGCATCATACATTAGATACTCTGATCTATGTTCTGGAAGCCATCGTCAAACTGCTTCATCCGTTCATCCCGTTTGTTACCGAGGAGATCTATCAGAACATCCATTCCAAAGATGTTTCGATCATGAAAGAATCCTGGCCGGAGATCTATGAAGGCGTCGATGAAAGCAAGGCTGAAGATGTCGATAAGATCATCGAGATCATCAAGATCGCCAGAGAGATCCGTAACGAAAACAACATCAAGCCTTCCAAGGAACTCGCTGTCATGAGTGACGGCTTCAAGCTCGATGATTCGCTTTCTGCGATCCTGTACAGGATGACGAAGCTTTGCGTCAGAGAATCGATGGAAGAAGAGACGATCGTCCGTCCGACGACTTTCGGTTCCGTAAGCTTCATCATGTCGGAGATCGTCGACAAGAAGGCAGAACTGGAAAAGATCGAAAAAGAACTCGCGAGACTGGAAAGTGAGATCAAACGTTCGACTTCGATGCTGGGAAATGAGCGTTTCGTTTCCAAAGCACCGGCTGCCAAGGTCGAAGAAGAAAGAGCGAAACTGAACAACTATACCAATTCTTATAACACGCTTCTTGAAAAGAAGAAGGAGTTCGAATAATGGATCTGAAAAAGACAGCATTGATCTCAGCAGGGCTTGGGGGAGCATCCTATCTTGCCTATCAGGCGATCTCTGATCAGCTGATCGAAAGGATCTTCACCAAGAGACAGGAAAAAAGGGTCGTTGAGACCGAATATCTGGAATGGCTCAATTCTTCCAATGCGCTCGAAGTGAAAGTGAAGAGTTTTGACGGACTCAAACTTTCCGCCTACAACATCCGCAATCATGAAGATGACCGTTATATCATCATGCTGCATGGTGTGTATTCGGATAAAAGCGATATGTATGGAAGGGCGATGGAGTTCGATAAGCTCGGATACAATCTGCTTTTAGTCGACCAGCGCGGTTCCGGAGATTCGCAAGGCGAATGGTGCACCTACGGTGTCAAGGAATCACAGGACTTGCAGATATGGATCAATTATCTTTGCCAGAAATACGAAGATGTGAAGATCTGTCTGTATGGTGTTTCGATGGGTGCGGCTGCCGTCATGATGTCGACAGCGTATGAGCTTTCCGATAAGGTGAAGTGTCTCGTCGAAGACTGCGGTTATTCTTCACTCAGAGATGAGATCGCCCATGTGATCAAAAGAGATTACAAGATCTACTTCCCATATCCGGTTTTGAAACTGCTCGAAAAGAAGATGATCGATCGTTTCGGCATGCGCTTTGATGACGTATGTCCGAAACTGTGCCTGGAAAACAACGAGATCCCGATCCTGTTCATCCATGGCGAAAAAGACACTTTTGTCCCGCATGAGATGTCTGTGATCTTATACAATCACAACAAAGGCATCAAGAAGTATTACTCGGTCCCGGATGTCGGCCACAAGGATGCCAACAAGGATCCGAAGTACTACGAGAATCTTGATGGTTTCATACGCTGCTACATGTAACGTATTGTTGAAAAACCGAAAGATTGTCTCTATAATATTTTTAGAAAACAACGACTGAGACAAGATCTGTCTGTGATCATCTTCAGAGAGGACGTGGCTGCTGAAAACGTCTGTTGAGCTGACAGGTTACTACTCACAAGTTTCTCCGTAATGGGAAGACGTCGCTCGCGTTAAGAGCATGAGTTAGAAATTAAGGTGGTACCGCGCATCTGCGCCCTTTGTGCCGCCTTTTTCATTTTTGGAGGATTTATATGATCAACATCAAGGAAGACGAAAAACTGAATGTCCTGAACCATTCCTGTGCACACCTTCTCGCACAGGCTGTTTCGCATCTTTATCCGCATGCCAAGTTCTGGGTAGGCCCGGTCATCGATGAGGGATTCTATTACGATATCGATCTGGGTGAAGATTCGATCCATGACGAAGACATCCCGAAGATCGAAAAAGAGATGAAGAAGATCGCAAAAGACGGCAAACGCATCGTCAGAAGAGAACTCAGCAGAGAAGAAGCTCTCGAGATGTTCAAGGACGATGAATACAAGATCGATCTGATCAACCACATGGATGATTCTACAGTCATCTCCTGCTACAGCCAGGGCGATTTCACCGATCTTTGCCGCGGTCCGCATGTCGAATCCGTCAAAGAGATCAAGTATTTCAAGCTTCTGAAGTATTCCGGCGCATACTGGAAGAATGATGCCAAAAACAAGATGCTGCAAAGGATCTACGGCGTGGCTTTCTACAATCAGGAAGATCTCGATGCCTGCTTACAGGAGATCGAAGAAGCCAAACAGAGAGACCATCGTAAGATCGGCAAGGAACAGGAACTGTTCATGTCACATGTATTGGTCGGTGCAGGTATGCCGATGTGGCTGCCTAACGGCGCGATCATCCGCAAGCAGCTGGAAAACTACATCTACGAAAAGGAACAGAAGCTCGGTTACGAACATGTCTATACGCCATGTGTCGGTACGGTCGATCTTTATAAGACATCCGGTCACTGGGATCACTACAAGGACAACATGTTCCCGATGATGAAAGTCGACAACGAAGAATTCGTCTTACGTCCGATGAACTGTCCGCACCATATGCTGATATACAAGAATAAGCTGCATTCCTACAGAGATCTGCCTGTCAGGATCGGCGAATTTGCGACGGACTTCCGTTATGAAGCTTCCGGTGCTGTCAAGGGTCTCGAACGTGTCAGATGCATGTGCCAGAACGACGCACACCTATTCGTCACACCGGATCAGATCGCGGAAGAATTCAAGAAGGTCGTCACTCTGATCCTGGATGTCTACAATGACTTCGGTATCAAGAACTACAAGTTCCGTCTTTCCTTGAGAGATCCGGAAGATAAAGAAAAGTACTTCGATGATGATGATATGTGGAATGAAGCGGAAGTGAAGTTAAGAGATGTTCTGAATTCTCTTGGTGTCAAGTACTTCGAAGCGATCGGTGAAGCTGCCTTCTACGGTCCGAAACTCGACGTTGAAGTAAAACCGGCGATCGGTCCGGAGATCACGCTCTCGACCTGCCAGCTGGACTTCTTACTTCCGAGAAGGTTCGAACTTACCTATGTCGATTCCGATGGCGAAAAGAAGACTCCGGTCGTCTTGCACCGTGCGATATTCGGAACTTTCGACAGATTCACAGCTTACCTGATCGAAGAGACCAAAGGCTGCTTCCCGGTATGGCTATGCCCGAAACAGGCTGTCGTCATCCCTGTTCACTTTGAAAAGCAGGCCGATTACGCCTACAAAGTATGCGAGATGCTGAAAGAAAAGGGCATCCGTGTCCACGTCGACAGCCGTAATGAAAAACTCGGCTACCGTGTCAGAGAAGCCCAGATGAACAAGATCCCTTATGAGATCATCGTCGGAGACAATGAAGTCGAAAACAATTCCGTTAATATCCGCCGCTATGGTGTGGAAGGTTCGGAATCGATGGGCCTTGATGAATTCGTCGCTATGCTTTGTGACCAGGTCGCAAACAGAAAATAATCCGATCTAAGAAAAACGCTCAGTGATATCACTGAGCGTTGATTTTCGTTAGGAGTTCTTCGATCGAGATCTCCTGTGCTTTTTCATCGGTACGCCCTTTGAATTCGACGAAGCCTTCGCTGGCTTTCTTGCCGACGGTGATCCTGTACGGGATACCGATCAGTTCGGCATCATTGAATTTGACGCCCGGTCTTTCATCTCTGTCATCCAGCATGACTTCGATGCCGGCAGCATACATCTTATCGTAGAGATCGTTTGCGACTTTGTTCTGTGTCTCGTCCTTCGATGACATGATCAGGATGATGTATTTGAACGGTGCGATGTTTTCCGGCCAGATGATGCCCTTGTCGTCATGTGACTGTTCGACGATCGCGGCCATCGTTCTGCCAAGACCTATACCATAAGAGCCCATCCAGACATCCTGCAGTTTGTTGTCGACATCCGCGTACTGTAAGCCCATGGCCTTGGAATATTTGGTGCCGAGCTTGAAGGTGTTGCCGACTTCGATACCTTTGGTGAATTTGAGCGGCTTGCCGCAGATCGGACAGAGGTCGCCTTCCTTGGCGTTGACGATGTCACCGACGACATCGTAACGGATATCGGAGACGTTGCAGTTGATATAGTGATAGCCTTTTTCGTTGGCACCGCAGCAGAAGTTGGACATTTCCAATACTTCTTCATCGATCACGACACGGCAGTTGAGATCAATCGGTCCGCAATAGCCCGGAACGGCATTGGAAGTGGCGATCAGCTCATCGTCTGCGAAATTCAGTTCGCTGGCACCAAGCAGCTTGAGGACTTTGGATTCGTTGAGTTCTCTTTCGCCGTTGATGAAGAATACGGTGAACTGTCCGTCAACGTTCATCAGCAAGGCCTTGACGGTGTCTTTCATATCCATCTTGAGGTACTTGGCGACATCTTCGATCGTTTCGCAATGCGGTGTTTCGACTTTTGTCAGAGGCAGCGGTTCTTTCTTCTCATGTTTTTCGGCTCTTACGGTCTTGGCGACTTCGAGGTTGGAAGAGTAGGAACAGTCTTCGCAATAGATGACCGTATCTTCTCCAAGCGGGGCGATGGCCTGGAATTCTTCGGAAAGCAGACCGCCCATGACACCGGTATCGGCTTTGACGATGCGGTAATTGATGCCCATCTCATCAAAGGATTTCTTATAAGCATCAAACATCTTCTTGTAGCTGACATCGAGACCTGCTTCATCGGCATCGAAGGAGTACGCGTCTTTCATGACGAACTCTTTGACACGGACAAGTCCGAATCTGGCACGCGGTTCATCTCTGAACTTCGTCTGGAACTGGTAGAGATTGAACGGCATGTTCTTGTAAGACTTGATCATCGACTTGGCCGCATAAGCAAATAATTCCTCATGTGTCGGGCCTAAGACCATGTCTTTGTCGTTACGGTCTTTGAGTTTGAAGATGGAAGGACCGAAGCCTTTCATTCTACCGGATTCTTCGTAGTATTCCGCAGCGATCAGTGCCGGCATCTTGACTTCCTGGGCACCGGCCTCGTTCATATGTCTGCGGATGATCTTTTCGATATTGTTCTGTACTCTTAAGCCCAGCGGCAGCATAATGTAGACACCTGCCGAAGTCTTCTTGATGAAGCCGGCTTTGACTAACAGATTGCCGCTGATCGAATCTTCGTCTCTGGCATCTTCTCTGAGTGTATAGAAATAGGAACTTTTTAATTTCATATCTTCATCCTTTCAATCTCAACTATTTTATATCATCAACGGTATTTTTCAAAATTCTTGAAATGGAGTTTCCCGACATTCTTTAATTCATCTTTGCCGAATCGCGTGATGATCTGCCGTATGTCATCATCGATGGCCTGCGTCTCGGTGGCTCCGCGATGGAAAGTCATGCCGTATTTCTTGTTTAAGGCATCCATGTATTCCAGGAATGCGTAGCGGGAGATCATCGAACCGATAGCTACCGCCGGGTATTTGGATTCCGCCTTGGTCTCAAAGATCAGATCGTGGTAGACCCGTTTTTCTTTGACGAGGTAGCGGTAATAATCATCGACCGAACAGAACTGGTCGACATAGGCGGCTTTTGGAATATCATAGCCCTTATCGAGCATATTGAGATAGGCTTTGTTGTGCATCCTGGCTTTGATCGCATTGAGATTATCGGTCTCATGGACCTTGTTGTAGGTCGCATTATCCAGGATCAGCAGGGAATGCTTGAAGCGGGTCCTTAATTCCGGTCCGATCTTGCGTATGAAGGCATCGGGCAAGGCTTTGGAGTCGGTGATGTGATTTTCTTCGATGAAGGGATAATCACTTTCTTCGACGATCGCCGAACAGACGACCACCGGTCCAAAGACATCCCCCGTACCGACCTCATCCGATCCGGCCATCCGGATCTTCTTGGTCTCAAGGTAGGCCTGGGCATAGAAGAAGGCATCGTTGCCCTGGAAGACGACTTTTTTCGACTTGTAGATCGTGATGGTCAGATCTTCCTTCTGTATGAACGTATCGATGTATTCGTTCTTGTTTTCTTTGATATATTCGTGAAAAGTATCTTTTAATCTGCTGATCTTATCATCATCAAGCTTGAATGAAAAATTGCTCATATCACTAGTATAAAACAAAGTTTGTAATTATTCTTAATTGCGATAAAATTTAAATATGGTCGTTTCGCAAGACTATTTCATCTTCATTTCCGTCTTCATCATCGCGATCTATCTGCTGATGATCTTTTTGGGATATAAGAAGGGATTTCTTTCGGAACTGCTGTCACTCTGCTATGCGGCAGCATCGATCTTTGCGGCTTGGCTGGTCTCTCCGGTCTTCGCCGACCTGTTTCCGTTATTCGATATCGGCAAGGTCTCTGAGAAATATGAGCTCATCGGAAAGCTCATCGATCTCAATTCGCTGTTAAATACCGCAGCGTACTTTCTGATCGTCTTTCTTTTGTTGAAGCTTGCCTATCTGTTCATCTCTCTGGTGGTGCGTTCCGTCAACAAGATCCCGGTGATCGGCGGGTTCAACCGGCTTTTGGGAGCAGCCTTGGGCTTTGTCAATGCGACACTGATCGTACTGGCTTTGTCGATGTTATTATCGACACCGCTCATTGCCAACGGCAAAGCGATACGGGAACATACGATCCTGAAATACATCGGTGAATATACCGATGAAGCTTTCAGCTATGTCGTCGATGTGATCTCGGAGAACAAGATCGACAAGACGGCCGAGGGTTTCGATGCGCAAGAATACCGCAATGAACTGAAAGAGTGGCTCATCTCGATGAGGAAGGACAATGACTGATAATTACGCAAACCTTGACCTTGATGTCATTCAGGAATCTGTAAGCAAGCTGACGCCGATCAAAGAATCGCGTCTTTTCATCCTGTCGGAAGCTGTCAATTTCAATCCGCTGCAGATCCGCAAGAACATCAAAGAGACGGCAGAGGCCATGAAGATCCTCAAGGATAATATCAACGTCAGTTTTGACGGTATTTATAATGTCAATGATCTGCTGGTCAAGGCAGACAAGGGAATGATGCTCAGCGGTGTGGAATTAAAGAATGTTTTAGTCTTCCACAACCATTGCGAACGCATCGTCAAACAGTTCTCGAAGTTCGATGAGGGCCTGTCCATCCGCGACTATCCCGATTCGATCAATCTCAATGACCGGGTCTTTGAAAAGATCGAGCGCTGTATCGATAATTCCGGTGCGGTCAAAGAAGACGCCTCCGATCGTCTGAAGACGATCTTATTTGATCTTGACAGGGCAGAGAAGGACTTATACAACCGAGCCCATACCTTCATCGACAAACACGGTGACTCATTACAGGAACCTTCCATCTTCATGCGAAATGACCGCATCACGTTCCTGATCAAGAATTCCGATAAAAACAAGTACCAGGGCTATACCTACGGTTCCTCTTCCTCGGGACTGGCTTTCTATGTGGAACCGGCATCTTTCATCGAAGCAAACAACAGAAAAGTTTCGCTGATGCAGGACAGGGAAGATGAGATCGAACGGATACTGCGCGAACTGTCTTATCTTGTCGCTTCGATCGCGGAAGAATATAAAGAGAATTTTGATTCTCTGATGCGCCTTTCGGCCATCTTTGCCAAGGCGGAGTATGGAAGAGCGAAAAGCGGCATACTTCCGACACTGAATGTTACGCTGACTTTCGATTTTGAAAGTCTCTGTCATCCTCTGATCGATGAAAGGAAAGTCGTATCCAATTCCTATCGCCTGAAAGCGCCATACCAGGGCATCGTCATCTCCGGTTCCAATACCGGCGGCAAGACCGTCTCTTTGAAAGCGATCGGTCTTTCCATATTGATGTCCTATCTTGGCATTCCGATCATTGCCGAAAAAGCTGATATCCCTTTGTACAGGAACGTCTATGTCGATATCGATGACAACCAGTCGATCTCCGATTCCTTATCGACTTTTTCCGCACATATACAGAACATCAACAACATCCTTTCGCAGACCGATGAGAAGTGCCTCGTTCTGATCGATGAGCTCATTTCGGGCACCGATCCCAAGGAAGCTCAGGCCATCTCGCTGGCGATCCTCGACAAGCTCAAGGAAAGGGGTTCTTCTTTCATCATCACGACGCACTTCGATGACATCAAGAAGTATTCTTACGATGATCCCAAGATCCTTTTATCTTCCGTCGGTTTCAACATGGAGACGCTTTCTCCGACCTACAAGTATCTGGAAGATTCGATCGGCGCTTCCAACGCCCTGGAGATCGCTTCCCGCTATTTCGATGATCCTGAAATCATCGAGAACGCCAGGAACTACTTACAGAAAAACAAGTCCGAACATGACGAACTGATGGACCGTCTGTCCAAACAGATCGAAGAGACGCAGATCGAAAAAGAAAAACTGCTGGAAGAGCGTGCGCAGGCTGAGAAACAGATCAAAGAATTCGAAGAGAAGAACAGAGCTTTTGAAAACGAAAAGGAAGCTTTGAAGAAGAAATATCTCGATGAGCTCAATGCCTATATCGAAGATGTGAAGCTGGAAGCTTTGGAAAAGCTCGACAGCATCAAAGAAGTCAGAAACGAAAAAGTGATCGAAGAGATCGAGCAGCTGCAAAGTCAAGCTCCTGCACCAAAGAAAGAAGAGAAGGTCGTCTTCAAAGAAGGGGACAACGTCCGCATCAAGGACAACGAACAGATCGGTGTCATCACCAAGATCTCCAAAGACAGGGCCTTCATTTCGATACGCGGACTCACCGTTCAGGCAAAGATCTCCGATCTGACGCTGATGCCCAAGATCAAGAAGCCGCAGGCCAAAGTCATCGCCCGCAAATACGCAAGAGTGCCTTCCGAGATCAATCTTGTGGGAAGCCGGGTGGAAGATGCTTTGGTGGAGATGGAAGAATATCTGGATAAGGCCAATGCTTCCCACATGTCGAATGTCAAGGTGATCCATGGCATCGGGACAGGGACACTTCGAAAAGCCCTGCGCCAGAGACTTTCCCGTCTTTCCTATGTCAAGACCTTCAAAGACGGTGACTATTATGACGGCGGATCGGCCGTGACGATCGTGGAGTTCAAATGAGCGATCTGAAAGAAAAACTACTGACGCTTCCGAAAAAACCGGGCGTGTATCTTCATAAAGACAAAGACGGTACGGTGATCTATGTCGGCAAGGCGATCAACCTTTTTAATCGTGTCAATTCTTACTTTAGAGGAGCGCACGACTACAAGACGACGAAGCTCGTATCCAATATCGCCGATTTTGACTATATCGTCACTAAATCGGAAAAGGAAGCTCTGATCCTGGAATACAATCTGATCAAGGAATATGATCCGAAATACAATATCGTCTTCAAGGATGACAAGTCCTATCCCTATATCCTGATCAAGGACTGCAAGGAGCCGTATGTTTCGGTCGTCCGCATGAAAAAGAAGTCCCGCTTCAAAGGCAAGCTCTACGGTCCGTTCCCGGATGTCGGAGCTGCCAGAAATATGGTGGAACTGATCAATAAGCTCTATCCCACCAGAAAATGCGAAAACATGAAAAAGGACCTGTGCCTGTATTATCACTTAGGCCAGTGTCCCGGTTACTGCAAGATCGATGTTTCAGAAGAGGAATGTACGAAGACCAAGGATCAGATCATGGCCTTTCTCAACGGCGATAACCGGGATGTCATCCGTTCGCTCAAAGAGAAGATGGATGGGGCGGTGGAACGCCTCGATTATGAGAATGCGGCATATTACCGCGACCTGATCGAAGATGTAAGACAGACCAATCTCAAACAGGACGTTCAGAAAAACAACCGTGAGACCTTCGATATCTTCAATTACTATGTGGAAGACGGCTATATCGCGATCGTCGGTCTTTTCGTCAAGAACGGAAGACTGCTTTCTTCCGATAAGTTCGTCGATTATCTGGTCTCCGACCCGGAAAACTTCGTCACATCCTACATCTATCATTTCTATGAGATCAACGAGACCCCGAAGAAACTCTATGTCCCGAAAGAGATCTATGACTATCTCAAGGATGTCTATGACTGTGCGACAGTCACCCGAGGCTACAAGTATCAGCTTTTGAAACAGGCCAAGACCAACTGCATCGAGTCACTCAAACAGAACAAGAACATCATCACCCGCAAGGAATCCTATTCCGATCAGCTCGATGAGGAGTTCAAACGCATCTTCCATAAGCCGATAAAGACGATCGAGCTTTTTGATAACTCCCATACGGGCGGCGTCAATACGGTCGGGGCGATGGTCGTCTACAAGGACTTCAAGCCTTCCAAGAAAGACTACCGGCTTTTCAAGCTGGAAGATTCGGCAGACGATCTTTCATCGATGCGCGAGATGCTGTACCGCCGCTATTTCCGAGTCTTGAAAGACGGGCTTGAAAGACCGGACCTGCTGATCGTCGATGGCGGCCGCATCCAGATCGATATCGCCAAGGAGATCCTTTCGTCTTTGAATATGGATATCACGATCGTCGGCTTAGGCAAGGACGATCATCACAACACTTCCTATATGATGGATTCCGATTACGAGATCGTTTCGATCAAAAAAGATTCCAATCTCTTCTTTTTCCTGACCAACATGCAGGATGAGGTCCACCGCTTTGCGATCACGTATCATAAAAAACTTCGTCAGAAGGCGATGTACAAGTCGGTGCTCGACGATGTGAAGGGCTTGGGTCCCAAAAGCAGGGTCAAACTGCTTCGCAAGTATAAGACGATCGCCAACCTGCGTACGCTTTCCCTGGAAGAGCTTCAGACCGTCTTAAATAAAAATACGGCGGAAGAATTGTATAATAAACTGAGAGAAGAAAATGCTTAAGAATATTTCCGATTATCTTTCTTTGATGACTCTGATCTTCATATCGGCATACAGCGTGTATGTGTTTTTGTTATCGATGGCCAACCGGGAAAAGGACGATGTGACCACCAGCCGCATGCAGCTGCTTAAGGATTATCTCAATAATGAGGAAGAATGATGGATAACAATACATTGCTGATCCTGATGGCATCGCTTTTTGTCGTTACCGTACTGATCATCCTGATCATCGTTTTGAACAACTCCAAGAAGACCAACGATCTCAACAACGAACTGAGCCGTTCGATCTATGAGATCCGTTCCAATATCAACCGGGACTTCGTCGATCTCGATGCCCGGCTCAGCAGCCAGTTCCATGATTTTTCCGACCGGGTGAATTCCAATATCATCCAGTCCAACAAGACATCCAACGAAGTCTTTCATTCGATCTCCGAAAAGATGGCAAAGATCAATGAAGCCCAGGATTCGCTCAATCAGATGTCAAAGGATATCATTTCGCTGGAAGACATCCTGACCGACAAGAAAAGCAGGGGAGCCTTTGGCGAAGTGGAACTGTATTCACTCTTGCAGTCGGTCTATGGAGAAAACGATTCCCTGTTTGAAAAACAATACCGGCTGCCGAACGGCTTTATCGCCGATGCGGTGATCAAGGCGGAAGGAAGTTTCGACTTATTATGTATCGATTCGAAGTTTCCTTTGGAAAACTACAGAAATATGCTGAACGTCCATCTTGACGAGCGGAGCCGGCAGCTTTACGAAAAGAAATTCAGAGATGACATCCGCAAGCACATCGATGATATCCACAGGAAATACATCATCCCCGGTCTGACGGCCGATCTGGCCTATATGTTCGTTCCGGCAGAGGCGGTCTTTGCCAGGATCTACGGTTCCTTTCCGGAACTTGTGGATTATTCCTATGAAAAGAAGGTCTACATCGTCTCACCGACCACGCTGATGGCCTATATCACGGCGATGCGTTCGATCTATTTAGGCCGTAAGAAAGATGAAAAGGCCAGACAGATCGCGATCCTTCTTTCCGATCTGAGCAATGAATTCAAACGTTTCGAAAAGCGAAGCGAAGAGATCTACAAGGCTTATGAAAACCTGAATTCGGCATTCTATGATCTCAATGTCTCATCCAGAAAGATCATCAAACGTTTCGATAAGATCAATGCCGGAGAATTTGCAGAAGAAGACAGACAATGAAAATGCCATATCGCAAGGATACGGCATATTATATATTACTGATATTTGATCTCGAGACCGATCTTGCGCTTGACTTCTTCAAGTTTGGCATCGGCAATAAGAGAAGCTTTCTTTGCGCCTTCTTCCAATACTTTTTCGATCTGGCGGGATTCGATGATCTCACGGTAGCGTGCCTGGATCTTTTCCAGAGTTTCACAGACGACATCGGCGACATAGCCCTTGAGCTTGCCGTAACCCTGACCTTCGAATTCCTTGACGATGTCTTCCATCGTACGGCCGGAAAGGGCGGATGCGATCTCGATCAGGTTGTATAAGCCCGGCTGCTTCTCTTTGTCGAGCTGGATGATGCCGATCGAATCGGTGACGGCCGACATGACTTTCTTGCGGGCAGCCTTCAGATCATCGAGCAGGTAGATGCAGCCTTTGTTGGTCTCGTCGGATTTGGACATCTTCTTGGATGGGTCGGATAAGGACATGATCCTGGCGCCGACTTTGGCGATCAGCGGTTCCGGAACGACGAACGTGTCGCCATACTTGTGGTTGAAACGCTGGGCGATGTCTCTGGTAAGTTCGACATGCTGCTTCTGGTCTTCACCGACCGGGACGTAGTTGGCGTCATATAACAGGATATCGGCAGCCATCAGACACGGATAGGTGTATAGACCGGCTGTCATATTCTTTTCGCCTTTGGCGGATTTGTCTTTGAACTGGGTCATACGGTTGAGTTCGCCTAAGTAGGTGTTGCAGGCCATGATATAACCGAGTTCCGCATGGGAGTGAACGTCCGTCTGAAGGAAGATCGTGCTTCTTTCAGGGTCTAGACCGCAGGCAAGATATAAGGCGACCGCATCGGTCAGGTTCTTGCGCAGATCTTCCGGATCCTGATATTCGGTGATGCAGTGCAGGTTGGCGATGAATACGATCATCTCATAATCGTCCTGATAGCTGACGAAGTTGCGCAGTGCACCGATGTAGTTTCCCAAAGTGAGCTGGCCGGTCGGCTTGATGCCGGATAACATTCTTTTCATGTCGTTTTTCTCCTTCAAATAAAAAAGGTGATCACAAGGGCGCTGACGCGCGGTACCACCTTAGCTTTTCACTTTTTTCCTTAACGCGGAACACGCAGACGACTGGTGCCGTCTGTAAGTCAGGTCCCAATTCGCCGCGGAGTCTGCTGATCATTTTCACCGACCATGATCTCTCTGAAAACAGGTATTCCGGACTACTTTTTCCTGTACCTATAATAAACCAGAAACGCGCTTAAAATCAAACGGGAAGTGTTGTATAATACAACGTATGATAGTTGTCTACACATCACCAGGATGTTCTTCATGCCGAAAAGTGAAAAATTATCTGAAAGACAATCATCTTCGCTTTATAGAGAAGAATATTTTCAATACGCTGCTCAATAAAGAAGAGATCCGCTATCTGATCTCCCGGACGGAGAACGGGACCGATGATATCATATCGAAGCGTTCCAAGATCATACAGGAAAACAAGGTCAACATCGAGGAGATGTCCTTGAACGAGCTGTGTGATTTCATCGTTCGAAATCCGTCCATCTTGAAACGGCCGATCATCATCGATGACAGAAATCTGCAGATCGGTTACGACGAAGAGGAGATCGAGCTGTTCAAGAAACTCAGGTCGATCTCGAAGTGCGAAGGAGAATGTCCGCATTTCGAAACATGCGGTGAGATCCGAAAAGAATGCTGAAGATCCTCGTAGGACTTTCCGGCGGCGTCGACAGTGCGGTCGCCGCATATCTGTTAAAAGAAGCAGGGTTTGATGTGACCTGCTGTTTTATGCGTAACTGGGATTCCGCACTCAACAATGACACTTTGGGAAACAATACACTGAACAATGACATCTGTCCGCAGGAAGAAGATTACAACGATGCCAAGGCAGTCGCCGACAAGCTGGGTCTTAAGCTTTTGCGCTCCGACTATATTGAAGAATACTGGAACGCGGTGTTCAAAAACTTCATCGAAGAATACGAAAGAGGAAGGACACCCAATCCCGACATCCTTTGCAACAAATATATCAAATTCGATCATTTCCTGCGTTTTGCGGAAAATAACGGTTTTGACCGGATCGCGACCGGTCACTATTTCAAATCTGTCGAAACGGACGAAGGCATCCGCTATTATAAGGCGGCTGATTTAAACAAGGACCAGTCCTACTTCCTGGCGCAGGTCGATAAGGCGGCTCTCGATAAGAGCCTGTTCCCGTTGGGGGATATCGACAAAGGGGAAGTGCGAAGGATCGCACATGAGCTGGACTTACCGATCGCAGACAAGAAGGATTCCACCGGGATCTGCTTCATCGGCGAGCGCAATTTCCGCGAATTCTTAAAAAACTACATCCCGATGAAACAGGGGAAGATCATCGATATCGACACACTGGAAGTCGTGGGTGAACATCAGGGTGTCTATTACTATACGATCGGCCAGAGAAAGGGCTTTGGCGTCGGAGGCAACCGCGGTCCGTATTACTGCGCAGGCAAAGACGTGAGAAACAATGTCCTTTATCTGACTTCAGTCAAAAATGAGGAATATCTGTATTCCGACAGTTGCTATGTCGATGAGATCAACTGGATCGCCGACTTGAAAAACGAATACATCCAGTGCAAGTTCCGCTATCGTCAGGCAGACAATGAAGTAAGGATCAAGAAAGTATCGGATACAGCCGCTTACTTATACTATCCGCAGAAGATCAAGGCGGTCACGCCGGGTCAGCAGGCAGTCTTTTACAAAGACGGACAGCTGCTTGGCGGCGGTGTGATCGAGAAGACTTTCATCAATGATGAAGATCTCAATGAAAAACTGATGAGAAGGGTCAATGGACAATAACGAGACGATCGATATCATCGAAGGGGAATTTACCCGCACCATTTATAAGAGCGAGAATTATATGGTGTCCAGATTCAATACGAGCGAAGGGGCCATCACTGTCACAGGCCCTTCTTTTGATTATGAAAAAGGGGAACGCTATGTGCTCACCGGGACCTATGTCGAACATCCCCGCTACGGTTTCCAGTTTTCTTTGATCAGTGTCGAAAAATATATCGCTACCGAAAAAGAAGAGATCATCTCGTTTTTAAAGAGTTCGGCCTTCCCCGGTATCGGCAAGAAGGCGGCAGAGAAGATCTATGCGTATTTCGGAAATGAGACGCTGAAGATCTTAAAGGAAGAGCCGATGCGCATCGCCGAAGTCGAACTGAGTGAAAGGCAGCTTCTGTCTTTGCAGACGGGCTTTGAAGCGATGTCTGATCCGCAAAGCGAGATCATCCTGTATCTTGTTTCCGGCGGTTTTAATTCCAATGATGCGCAGAAGATCTTTTCTAGATTCAAGCTGGCGACCAAGGAAGTCGCGGAAGATAATCCTTTCCGTTTTTACAATGAGATCTACGGCATCGGTTTTGACAAGGTCAAGCGCTTTGCCTCGACTTTTGAATTCCCGGATGCCGACAACAAATACCGGGAAGCCTATCTGATCCATATGATCTCGGAATATACCTTCAATTCCGGGGATATCTATATCACCTATGAGAAACTTCTGTCCTTACTTGATTATTACGGCAGGATGGACAATATCGATGAGATATTGGAGCGCTGCATCGAGAAGAATTATCTTATCCGGTTCGCTGAGAAGATCTATCTTTATAACGATTATTACGATGAAGTCTATATCTCCGATTTCATCTCGCATTTTGAAGGCGGACTGACTGTCGAAGATGAACTGATACAGGATGATATCGAAAGTCTCGAGGATCATCTGTCGATCTCTTACCACGAGCTACAGAAAGAGGCAATCCTTAACTTCTTCAGAAACAAGATCTCGATCATCGTCGGGGGTCCGGGTACGGGCAAGACGACCATCGTCAAGGCACTCAGCGAGATCTTCAAGGAGCTTTATCCTTTCGGAAACCTCATCGTCACGGCACCGACCGGCAGAGCAGCCAAGAGGATCAATGAGATCTGCGATGTCGAATCAAAGACCGTTCATTCTTTGCTGAAGTGGAACAAGGAAAACAATACCTTCATCTATAATGTCGAGAATCCTCTGATCTACGATGCGCTGATCATCGATGAGTTTTCGATGGTCGACAATTCACTGTTCGCCTCGCTTTTAAAGGCCTGCGCCAGAGTGAAGAAGATCTGCATCATCGGCGACAACAATCAGCTGCCATCCATTCGGCCGGGCAATCTGCTCAACGACCTGATCGATTCGGGAAAGATCCCGGTGACGATGCTCGAATACAACTATCGGCAATCCAAGGGCAATGAGATCATCACACTGGCCAACGATATCCGCAATAACGATGTCGATCTGGAACGTTTTGAAAATGATATCAGCTTCTTCGATATCAACAATGACCGCTTCGATCTCATCTCATTGATCAAAGAAGACATCAAAGAAGGCTATATGCTCGATGAGATACAGATCCTGGCACCGATGTACAAAGGAGAGTGGGGCATCGATTCACTTAACTACGCCTTGCAGGAGGCCTTCAATCCGAAGGATCCGTATAAGAAGGAAAAGAAGTCGGGAAAGTACATCTATCGGGAAAACGACAAGATATTACAGCTGAAAAACCGTCCGAACGACGATGTTTACAACGGAGATATCGGAATTTTGGAAGATATTGATGACAAAGAGAAAAGTTTAATGGTAAACTACTCGGGGACGTATGTTTTCTATCCTTTTGAAGAGCTGGATGATAT
Source organism: Erysipelotrichaceae bacterium (assembly GCA_045540935.1). GTDB lineage: Bacteria > Bacillota_I > Bacilli_A > Erysipelotrichales > Erysipelotrichaceae > Colivicinus. The sequence goes on from JAZQIF010000176.1 coordinate 41,304, forward strand.
CTCTCTGGCCTATGCGCTGTCCGTTCATAAGGCACAGGGATCGGAATATCAGGCTGTCTATTTTATCTTCAACAGGAACAATTATCACATGCTGAACAGGAACCTGATCTATACGGCGATCTCCAGAGCGAAGAAGAAACTGGTGATCATCGGATCCAAGGACCTGCTGAAAGAAGGCCTTTCCAGGCAGATGAAGAGAAGGAACACTACTCTTAAGGAGAAACTCGCAAATGCAGAATGAAAAAACCAAGAAGATCGCAGCTTTAGGCATCCTGACGGCGATCGTCGTCGTGTTGCAGCTGTTAGGCTCATTTATCCGTTTCGGCCAGTTTTCGATCTCACTGGTGCTGATCCCGATCGTAGTCGGTGCGGCACTGTACGGTCCGGCTGCCGGTGCATGGCTCGGCTTTGTCTTTTCCGTGACCGTTTTGCTGTCCGGTGATGCGGCGGCATTCCTGGCAGTCAATGTCTTCGGCACCATACTGACGGTCATCGCCAAGGGTACGGTCGCCGGTTTAGTCAGCGGCATCGTCTATAAGCTCTTTGAACAAAAGAAGACCCTGGCGGCAGTCTTGTCGGCGGTCGTGTGTCCGATATGCAATACCGGGATCTTTCTGATCGGCTGTTTCCTGTTTTTCATGCCGACCATTTCCGCATGGGCTTCAGCCTTCGGTTTTGCCTCCACAGGCGCGTATATCCTGCTGGGTCTGGTGGGCGGCAACTTCTTATTTGAAGTATTGACCAACGTCATCCTTTCACCCGTCATCGTACGCGTGATCTCTATGGGTAGAAACCAATAATTGTGATACTATATTGAAAGAAGATCAGTAATACGTTTTCCTGTTTGAAGAGAGTATCTGGCCGGTGCAAAGATACAACAGAGGCGTACGAAGCTACTTCTTGTATTCGGGGTAATGCCCGACGTGTTCCGCGTTAAGGATGTAAGGGCAAATAGAGATATTTGAACTAAGGTGGTACCGCGTTTTACGACGTCCTTAGACAGGACGTTTTCTTATTTTTCGGAGGTAAATATGAACTATTTAACAGGCAATCAGGTCAGACAGAAATTTTTGGACTTCTTCGTATCCAAGGGCCACATGATCGAACCGGGCGTTTCGCTGGTTCCGGTCAATGATCCGACACTGCTTTGGATCAATGCGGGCGTTTCCGGCTTGAAGAAGTATTTCGACGGCAGAGAAAAGCCAAGATGCAACCGCATCACCAATGCACAGAAGTGCATCCGTACCAACGATATCGAAAACGTCGGCAAGACAGCCAGACATCATACATTCTTTGAAATGCTGGGCAACTTTTCGATCGGCGATTATTTCAAGGAAGATGCCATCAAGTGGGCATGGGAATTTCTGACTTCGCCGGAATGGATCGGTTTTGACAAGTCCAGGATGTATGTCACGATCTATCCGGATGACACACAGGCCTATGATATCTGGACCAAGCAGACCGACATCGATCCGAGCCACATCCGCAAGACGGCGGACAACTTCTGGGAGATCGGTGAAGGCCCGGGCGGACCGGACTCCGAGATCTTCTATGACCGCGGTGAAAAATATGATCCGCAGGGCTTGGGCGACAAGCTCTTCTTTGAAGACATCGAAAACGACCGTTACATCGAAGTATGGAACGTCGTCTTCTCACAATACAACTGCAAGCCGGACGAGATGCCGAGAAGCCAGTATCAGGAACTTCCGCAGAAGAACATCGATACCGGTATGGGTCTGGAAAGACTGACGGCCCTCATTCAGGATGGTGAGACAAACTTCGATACCGACCTGTTCTTACCTTATATCAAAGAAACGGAAAAATTTGCCAAAAAGTCTTACAGCGAAGACAAGATGGCATACCGCGTCATCGCCGACCACATCCGTACCTGTGTCTTTGCGCTGTCGGATGGCGCTTCTTTCTCCAACGAAGGAAGAGGCTATGTCTTAAGAAGAGTCTTGAGAAGGGCGATGCGTTACGGCAGAAACATCGGCATCGACAAGCCGTTCTTATATGAACTGGTGGATGTCGTATGTGAGAACATGAAGGATTTCTATCCGTACCTGATGGATAAGAAAGAATTCGTCAAAAAGCTCATTTTAAAGGAAGAACAGTCTTTCTTATTAACTTTATCCAATGGTGAGAAACTCCTCGCAGAAGAGCTGAAAAAGGCTGCAGACGGCGTCTTAAGCGGTGAAGTCATCTTCAAACTCTATGATACCTACGGATTCCCGAAAGAAATGACCATCGAATCGGCGGAAGACAAGGGTCTCAAGTGCGATATCGAAGGTTTCAATGCCTGCATGCAGAGACAGCGTGAGATGGCAAGAAATGCCAGAGATGTCGAAGATTCGATGCATGGCCAGTCGGAAGACCTTCTCGAGTTCAAGGCACCGTTTGAATTCACGGGCTATGAAAAGCTTGAAGATGAAGCGACCGTTACCGGTACATTTGTTTCCGGCAAGGCAGTCGATGTGATCGATGAGGAAGGCGAGATCGCTTTGGATCGTTCCTGCTTCTATGCGGAATCCGGCGGTCAGATCGCCGATGAAGGCGAGATCTGCGGCAAAGGATTCAAGGCACATGTTTCAGATGTCAAGAAAGCTCCGAACGGCCAGTTCTTACATCATGTCAAAGTTGAAGAAGGTTCCGTTAAGATCGGTGATCAGCTCAAACTGAAGATCAATGCGCAGGACCGTCTCAAGATCAAGGCCAACCACTCTTCCGTCCACCTCTTGCAGGCAGCACTGATCAAGGTGCTCGGTTCCCATATCGCACAGGCCGGTTCTTATGTCTGCAAGGATTATGCAAGATTCGACTTCTCGCACTACGAGAAAGTCTCTAGAGAACAATTAAACGAAGTCGAAGCACTCGTCAACTCTTATATCGCAGCCGGACTTCCTGTCACGACCGAGGTCTTATCGATCGAAGAAGCCAAGAACACCGGAGCGATCGCATTGTTTGATGAAAAATACGGCGACAAGGTAAGAGTCGTCTCGATGGGCGATGTCTCCAAGGAATTCTGCGGCGGTACCCATGCTTCCAACACGGCGGAACTGGGTGTCTTCAAGATCAACTATGAAGAATCCATCGGTTCCGGTATCCGCAGGATCGAGTGCTGCACGAAGCAGAAGGCGTACGAAGCCTTCAAGGACTACGAAAGAAGACTCGATGAGATCATGGATGAACTCAAATTGAAGAACTTCGACATGATCTTCGATCGTATCGTCGCTTTGAAAAATGACAACGCCAAGCTGCAGTCGGAACTCAAGACCATCAAGGAAAAGCTGATGAACGAAGAGGCCAACTCTCTGATCGCCAAGGCAAAGGACAACGGCAGATTCAAATATATCCTTTTATCTCTGGATGAATACTCCGGAAACCTCAAAGATTATGCCAACGGCATCAAGAACAAGCTCGACGGCGGTTTCGTCTTCATCGTCAACAAAAATGGCGAAAGACTCTCGATGGTCGCAGCGGCCGGTGAGAAAGCCGTCAAGGAAGGTATCAAATGCGGCGAAGTCATTTCCAAGGCCTGTGCACTGGCCAACGGAAAGGGCGGCGGCAGACCTGACCTGGCGCAGGGCGGCGGTTCCAATGCCGATCCGGCGATGATCGTTTCTGAAGTCGAAAAACTGCTTTTCTAAGTACCAGATAGTGTATAATTAAGTGAGGGAGGTGTTGAATATGGCTTCAAACAATTCCAGAACGATGTTATTTACTTCTGAAGAGATAAAAAGAGAAAATATGAAACAGCTTCTCAAGGAAGTCTCACAGGCTCTTGAGGAAAGAGGGTATAACGCGGTCAATCAGATCTCCGGTTATCTCATCAGCAATGATCCTGCCTATATCTCATCTCACAAAAATGCCCGCAATAATATCCAGCAGGTCGAACGATACGAGATCATCGAAGAGCTTGTCAGATATTATCTTGAAAGCAAATAATGATGAACTTTGATCAGTTATCTATGTAAAACAAATAATAGTACTCTCCGCTTGCCGGGGAGTCTATTTCGTTAAAGAATAAGATTTAGAAAGATCCTGTTATGAAAGAAAACTCCATTTTTATTACAGATGAAAACGGCAAAGAAGTGGAAATGAAGATCTATCTGACCTTCGATGCCAATGAAAAACAATATGTCGTCGTATATGAAGAGGGCAAGGAAGATGAACTCTATGCTCTGACATACGACGAAAAGGCAAATCTGTATCCGGTCGATGATCCTGAAGAGCTGGCTATGGTAGAAGAGGTCGTAGGGGCTTATGAAGAAGAAAAATAAGATCCTGATCGCCATCTTCGCCATCCTTTTTCTGATCCTGGCTCTGATATTCGGGATCATTTTCTACGTCCGTTCTTCTCTGAAACTGACGGATAAGTTCCTGAACGGAGAGATCTGTGAAAATGGACAGACACCTTGTGATTTCACGGTCTTCATCGTCGATGAAGGTGCCTATGGCAAATCCACTTTGGATAAGCTGGAAGCCGAAGGCATCATCCGGAATGCCGATGTCGTCTATTACTACAACCGCATCTTTACCGGTTATTCTTTCGCAGCAGGCTACTTCGAGATCCCACACGATATGGACGACGGTAGCGGCGGCACGCGCAAGATCACGCTCGATGAGCTGATGGCTTTCCTTGCCAATCCGGCGAACGCCCACCAGGATACGGTCACGCTGAGCTTTGATGAAGGCGACTTCATCCGCTCTTACGCCAAGATACTTGGCGAGAATACGACCGTCAGCGAAGAAGAACTGCTGGCTTATTGGAACGATGAATCGGTCGTACGTTCCTACATGGCGGAATATCCGTTCCTCACCGAAGAGATCTTCGATGATGATGTCAAATATTATCTGGAAGGCTATCTCTTCCCGGATACTTACGAATTCTTCGAATTCACCAACTGTGACGAGATCACAAGAAGGTTCTTAGACAGGACGCTTGATGTCTACAACCGCCACATCGATGAATTCAATGCTTCGGAGTTTTCGATCCATGAAGTCTTCACTTTGGCTTCGATCGTGCAGTGGGAATCCGGTGATCCGGAAGACTCCAAGCTGATCGCCGGTGTCTTTGTCACGAGGCTGAAAGCTCCGGAGATCCTCGGTTCGACCGTAACGGCCTGTTACGCCTTTGACTTAAGCAAGGAAGAATGTTACGACGTCGGCGATACTTTGGACTATACCTGGCGTCCGGATCCGTACAATACCTATACGATCCAGGGCTTCCCGCCGGGACCGGTCTGCTGTCCGAATGAAACGGTCATCACTGCCGCTCTTCATCCGGATACCAGCGAAGGTTATTTCTTCTTCTCTGCGGATATGTGCAACGGCGGTACCGTCTTTGCCAGGACCGAAGCAGAACATGAATATAACATCCAGCACTACTATCTGGCATGTGATTATTGATAAAGGAGTTTAGTATATGTCCAGAAACAAACCTGTCGTTATCGGCATTGCCGGAGGCACCTGTTCGGGAAAATCATCGATCGCAGGCATCCTCATCGATGGATTCCGCTACACCAATTCGATCAACATCATCAGAGAGGACGATTACTATAAGGACCAGTCCCATCTTCCGATGGAAGAAAGGGCAAAGACCAATTACGACCATCCGCTGGCATTTGATTTCGAACTGATGATCGACCACATCCAGCGTCTGATCGCCGGAGAAACGATCGAAAAGCCGACCTATGATTATACGGTCCACAACCGTTCCGATGTGACGGAGATCGTTCATCCAAGCGACGTCATCATCATCGAAGGACTTTTCGCCTTATACAGGGAAGAGATCCGGAAACTCGAAGACATCAAGATCTTTGTCGATACGCCTGCCGACATCCGTTTCATCCGCCGTCTGAAAAGAGACGTCAAGGAACGTGCCAGAACGATCGAATCGATCACCGATCAGTATCTCAACACCGTCAAACCGATGCATGATCAGTTTTTGGAACCTACGAAACAATATGCGGATATCATCATTCCGCAGGGCAAATCCAACACCGTCGCCATCGATCTGCTGAAGGTGAAAATCAATAGTATACTGAATGAGAAAAATGATATAATGCTCTAGACTGGAGGGTACAATGGAAGAAAAATTTTATGTGACCGAAGAAGGTCTGAATGACCTTAAAAATGAGTTAAGCACTCTGATACATGTAACAAGAGAAGAAGTCATCGAAGAACTCAAGGCTGCCAGAGCACAGGGCGACCTTTCCGAAAACGCCGACTACGATGCAGCCAGAGATCATCAGGCAAAAGTCGAAGCCAGGATCAAAGAACTGGAACACCAGATCAAGAACGCTGAAGTCATCACCGAGACCAAGAAGACCAACTTCGTCAGGATCGGTTCGACTGTCGATCTTCTGGAAATGGATACCAACAACAAGCTGACTTACAAGATCGTCGGTTCCGTTGAAGCAGATCCGCTCAACGGCTTGCTTTCAAATGTCACGCCTTTGGCAGAAGCGATCCTTGACCAGCGTGTCAATGACGTCGTCACCGTCAAAGTCGATGTTCCTTATGATGTAAAAATCTTAAAGATCTATTAGGAATCGACCATATTTTTTACAAATAATGAACAGGAGGACCTGTTCATTTTTTATGCGTAAATATATATTCATCATATTGTTTCTGATCTGTTCCATCGTCTTATCGTTCCGCTATCTTTCCCATATCCTTGCCCAGAAGAAGGCATATGACTATAAACCTTCCAAAGACTTTTATCTTTTACAGAAGAGGGATGTCGTTTTAAACGATACCTCCGACTTCATCTTTGAAGAATTCTTTTCGATCCTTTCCAAATCGCCTCAGGCATACCGCTTTGAATTCGATGAAGGGATACTCCATATTCAGATCGGTGATAAAAACTTTTCCTATCCCTATGAGATACGTGAAGAAAAGATCATCGAGACCTATGTCTATGAGCAAGTCGTCAAAGAAGTTCCGGTCTACATACAGAAACCTGAAACAGTTCAAAGCGTTCAAAGCGAAAAGATCGAATATGAAGAAGACTACTTTCATCTGCATCAGAGTAATTATGAATTCCCTGCAGGGACGGATATCGCACAGATCATCGCTGCCATCCAATCCAATATCGATACCAACATGCAGGTCAGCGTCGATTATTCCCTGTTGAATCCAAACCAAATTGGCCAATATCCGATCTATTTGTACAAAAACGATGAAAAAATAGGGATTTTCGTAAATATCGTCTAGGTATCATCCTTCTTTTTTACGAATCATGAATGGAGGACATGATTATGAAAAAGAAACTGAAGATCCTGTTTGCGGTCTTAATGTGCCTGACGTTTTTCCCGATCAGGGCAGAAGAACAGGAGGATATGAGCAAGTTCTCATTCAAGATCCTGTTACAGCATGCCGACCAGCTCGATGAACTCAAAGTCGTGCGTTTCTTCAATAAGGAAACAAACCGTTTTGCCTTCTGCATGGAAGCCTTGGTCGACTACTCGCCGAAAGACAATGTTTATGTAAAACAAAATTACGATGATAAGCGTATCTTTGATATCTACCGCGCTTTTGAGATGCTTGGCGAAGAATACTACATTGCCGCTCAGCTCATGATCTGGGAAGTGCAGTCGGGTGTACGTTATTCCTTTGATGGCAAAGATGCGGCCGATTACGGGGAGAAAGACATACTCGATCTGATCGCGACGTTTGAAGATGAACCGGCTGATAAAGAGCTTTCCTTTGAGCTGGTCCGGAATGAAGTACAGACATTGCAGATCGAAGGATTGAAAGATTATCAGGTGGAACACTCCGACATCGAGATCCTGGATAAGACAGGCGATCAGCTCACTGTCCGGATGTCTGATCAGACAGAAAAGACCATCTTAGCTCCGATCCACAGGATGAAAGATGACAGTTTCCTTTATCACAGCGAAACTTCGCAGGATCTATATTCCTTTGAAGGAGACTATATCGATCTCGGGAACATCATCCTGACTCTTCATCCGTATGACGATACCTACAGTTTTCAGTTTGCCAAGACCGATGAAAGTGAAGGAGCGATCAAAGGAGCGCTTTTCAGCCTGTATCGCATCGATCCGCAAGGGGAAGAAGATATCCTTCTGATTCGAAAAGGCGCGCAGATCGATTTCTGTGCTGTCTACCCTGAACTTTCTAATGAAGAAAGCTTCATTACTTCGGAACGATACCAGAAATACTTCGATGATACGAAGTTCTCTTCGCAGGAACCTGGTCTGTTTCATTATGAATCAAAAGACGGATCGATCTCAGGCATCGGCATGGTATGCAAGGACCTGCCTTTTGAAGGAAGCGTACAGAAGCTTCAGGCATCACTGTTCAAAGAACTGATCACCGATGGAGAAGCACTGCAGAGATTCGATGGGCTTAAGAAGGGAGAGACCTATCTTCTTGTTGAAAGCAAGCCGGCCAGAGGCTATGGCTTTGTGAGCGATCCGTGTATCTTCATTAATGACACAAATAACGATGTACAGCCGCATTTCATCAATTCGGTAAGGGACTTCGACTTAAAGCTGTATAAGGAGAATGGCGAACATACGATCCTTCTGGATGAAGCAAGGTTCGAGCTTTCCTATATCGATGATGAAGGCGAAAGGGTCAGCTATGAATGTATGACCGGTGCACTCAACATCTTCCAATACAAACAAGGCGATCAGGTCTGTTACCGCCATGAAAGCGAAGAAAACATCTCGATCGGTACTCTCAAAAATGGTTCTTTCATATTGAAAAATGCCAGGCCGGGAAAATACTTCTACTGCATCAGTGATGATGTAAACGGCTGTTCATTAAACAAGACGACCTATGTCTCACAGGGCTCGATCTACGTAAAAGGCATACCGTATGATTCAAAGATCGACGTAAAGGAACTGGAAGCTCCGAAAGGCTATTACATCGAAGAAGCCGAATATGAGATCGCTGCCGATCTCGATTACGATCAGATCACATACAAGAACTATCGGGTCAATGAGTTCCTCATCCTGGCTTCAAAGAAACACGCCATCCCGAAGACATGTATCGGAAACTGATCCTTCTTGTTCTGCTGGCGATCCTGTGCATCTGTAACAGCGTATCTCTTTCTTCTATGGATCTGAGCGAAGACAGGACGATCGATGTGGAGATACGCGGAGAAGTAGAAAAGGAAGGGGTCTATGAGATGAAACTCGGCGACCGTATTGAAGATGTCTTTAATCTGGCCGGACTGAAAGAAAATGCGGATATCTCTTCTTTTTCCTTGCAGAAACAGCTTTCTGACAACGAAATGATCGTCATTCCGGCAAAGAAAGAAGAAAGGCTGATCTCCATCAATTCGGCCGGTGTCGAAGAACTGTGCAGACTGCCGGGTATCGGACCGGCGATCGCTGACAGAATCATCGAATACCGTAAGCAGAATGCCGGTTTCAAGACATTGGAAGACATCATGAACGTGAAAGGCATCGGTAAGGCGACTTATGAAAAGATCAAAGGATATATCGCTCTTTAAGATCGCGTTATTCTTATGTATCGCTTTATACTTCAGGGATCATCGGATCGCTTTGATCCTGCTGATCTTACTGGGCACAGATAACAGGAAAGATGCTTTCCTGTTTCTTGTTTTATATGTTCTTCTGTTTGTTCTGAACGTATATCGCATCGATATGATCCCGATCGGCATCGTGGAGGAAGTAAGAAACAGCTATGCGATCGTCGATAAATTCTTCTATAAAGTGATCGTATTCGATGAAGGGCTTTTAGAAGGCGATATCCTTTATTTTGCGAAACGTCTGCCGATAAATGATACTCTGACGCAGATGAACAAAAACATCCTGTTCAAGGGAAGCGGATCGCTCAAGATCGCTTCTTTTTCGCTGCGGCACATGCTGATCGAACGTTATAACGGATATCCTGCGGAAGTGAAAAACATCATTCTGCGGATGGTCTATAACCGCTATCCGGAAGCGGAAAGCAGCCTTGAATTGGGCTATGGACTTTCTGCCTATTATTTCTTTAAGAAACTGTCCAAGAAATATCGTCTTCTTTGTCTGATCCTTCTGATCCTTTTTTCGATATTCTTCTGCTTTCCGATACGTTTTTATCTTTTGTTTCTGGATCTTTTTCTGGAAAGGTTCGATCTGCGGAAAGATGAAAAATGCGCTTATAAGCTTCTTTTTATCATGGCTTTGAATCATGAGCTTCTGAAGAATCCGTCTTTTCTTCTGACCTTTCTTTTCGATCTGTATTCCATCTTTTCGATCGATCTGAGCTTCAAGACTTATCTGGCCATCCTTTCGGCAGAACTGTTTGGACAGTTCGATCTTTTTGATGTGTTTTTCTTTGAACTGACCAGGAATTTTAAGATCTTCTTATTTCTCTTGAGTCTTCTGAATATCGCGTTTCCGTTTTTATCGTCGTTTGTCCTGTTTCTGGGCAGGATCTTCAGCTTTTTCCAGAAGATCGATATTCCGATACGGGGGAGTCTGGGACTTTTCTGGCTTTTGGCATTCTCTCGGCTTTGTCAAATTTCTTCTTTTGATAAGCACTGGAAACGGTTTTTGTTATTGATCTGCCTGATCTTGTCTCCTTTGAAAGATCCTTTTGTGCAGGTCGGTTTCATCGATGTGGGGCAGGGCGATTCGGCTTTCATACGTTTGCCTTTCAGAAAGTCCTGTGTTCTGATCGATACGGGCTCTCCATACAATTATTACAAGCTGAAGAAGTTACTGTTCAAAAAAGGGATCTACCGGATCGATCATTTGATCATCACCCACAATGATTCCGATCATAACGGCAATATCGATGCTCTGAAAAAGGATTTCAAGGTAAAGGAAGTCATCGAACAGGGAAAGGATATCGAGTATCACGGCTTGTTTTTCGATCATCTGGATGCCGGTGTCTATGACAATGACAACGATAATTCTTTAGTCTATCTGCTCGACGTGAACGGGATCTCGTTTTTGTTTACCGGAGACATCTCGGCAAAAGTCGAAAGAAAGCTCGTCGACACCTATGATCTTCATGACCTGGATGTTTTGAAAGCTTCCCATCACGGTTCCAGGACCGGGACAAGCGAGTATTTCGTTTCTAAGCTTCTGCCCAGGATCGCGATCCTTTCCACGTCCGGACAGTATGGCCATCCTCACAAAGAAGTCCTCGATATCCTGGAACGCTATAAAGTCGATACTTTTTCCACGAACCTGTCTTCTTCGATCGTCTTTTTTCCGGGGCGTCTTTTCTGCTTTATCATTTCGGGTAAATATGAATTTGTTATAATTAGGTCGTGATCTATATCATACAGGGACAGGAACCGTGTTTCATCAAAGAAAAGATCGATGAGATCGTTTCGAAAAGCGAAGGGGAGATCCATTCGTTTGACGGAAGCGATAAGAATTTTTCGATCGCTTCACTGATGGAGGCATGCGAAGGCAATTCTTTATTTTCCAGCGGTACGATCGTTTTAGTCGATCAGCCTTTTTTTCTTACAAAGAAATGTGATGAAAAAAGCATTGACGAACTTCTCGAATATGTCAAAAAGCCACTCTATGATACGCAGCTGATCTTCTATACCTATGCCGATAACTTCAATTCAAAGTTAAAAGTCTACAAGTCGATCGCTGCCAATGCGCAGGTCATCGATCTCAAGCATCTGGATTACAAGAATTTTTCCAACTATGTCCGTTCAAGGATCAGTGAGGAAAAGCTCGACATCACTTCCGATGCCGTCTATCTGTTGAATACCATCTGCAAGCGGGATGCAACTCTCTTCAATGCCAATCTGGCAATACTCAAACTTTATCCGGGAAAGATCGATCCCAAAGCGGTCAATAAGCTGTGTACGGCTTCCGATGACAATGACAGTTTTGAGATGATCAATGCACTGACCAGCAAAGACCTTTCCAAGGCCGTCAGCATCGAACGAAAGCTGCTCACCCAGACCGATTCGATCTTCGGTGTCATCGGCTTGCTGGCAAACCAGCTGCGCTTCCTGTATCAGATCGCTTATTACGATTCGATCAATATGTCCCGCAAACAGATCTTGGAGATCACGGGTGCCAATGAATATCGTCTCAACAAGGCAAATGAGACATTGAAAATATTGAAAAAAGAAAAGATCATCGAACTGTTGAAGAAACTCTCGGATCTGGATATCACATTGAAGTCAGACAATTCGATCAGCGATCAGAGCAGATTCGAAGTTTTTCTTCTGGAATTTTTAAAGAAGGTGTAATATGCAGGCAATCAAACAGCTTTACCGTATCGGCTATGGCCCTTCAAGTTCCCATACCATCGCTCCTTTCCGGATGGCGAAACTTTATAAACAGCAGTTTCCGGAATGTGATTCTTATCATATCCTTTTAGGCGGTTCTCTGGCTATGACGGCCAAAGGACACGGCACGATCGATATCATGAAACAGGCACTTGAAAGTGATTATGTGGAATTTGTTTTCGATCATGACGACAACGAAAACGATATGTTCATCACGGGTTATGCAAAGGGTGAAGAGAAACAGACCTGGCATGGCCAGTCTCTGGGCGGCGGTGCCATCCGGATCAAAGAATATGATGCCGGAGATGATACGGAAGTCTATGAAGAGAATGGTTTTGAAGCCATAAAAAAAGTCCTGAAGAAGCGTTCGATCTCTTTGCTTGAATACATATATGACCATGAACCGGACTTGAAAGATTATCTCAAAGACTGTCTGCAGGTCATGTTTGAAGCAGTGGAACGGGGCCTCAATACGGAAGGCCTTATCAATAGGGAACTCAATTACTATCGCGTGGCAGGCAAACTTCACAAGAAGGCAAAAGAGAGAAAAGACTATCTGATCTCCTATTCTTATGCGACCTGCGAAGAAAATGCGGCCGGCGGCATGATGTGTACGGCTCCGACATTAGGCGCATGCGGCATCCTTACATCTTTGATGTATTATCTGCATCACAACGAAGGCGTGAATACGGATGAGCTTTGTGACCTGCTGGCGATCGCCGGGATCTTCGGCAACTGCATCAAGAAGAATGCTTCGATCGCCGGTTCGACAGGCGGCTGTCAGGCGGAGGTCGGTACGGCCTGTTCGATGGCGGCGGCAGCGATCGCTTATAAGGAAGGCTTTGATCTGGCAACGATCGAATATGCGGCCGAGATGGGCATCGAACATTTCTTGGGCCTTACCTGTGACCCGGTATTGGGTTATGTCATCATTCCTTGTATCGAGAGGAATGCCGTATCCATTCTAAGAGCTTATGACTGTGCCTATCTGGCGGAGCAGCTAAAAGATGTCAAAGGAAATCTGATCTCCTTTGATTCCGTCGTCCATGCGATGAACTATACGGGAAACAAACTGGCGATCGAACTCAAAGAGACTTCTTTGGGCGGTCTTTCACTGGAGTATAAATATGCGAAACGTTGAACTATTAGCACCCGCCGGAAACTTCGAATGTCTCAAAGCGGCGGTCAATAACGGCGCGAATGCGGTATATCTGGGCGGCAAGAACTTTTCCGCCCGTGCTTTTGCGAACAACTTCGATGAGGAAGAACTCATTGCGGCTGTCAATTATGCCCATCTTCACGATGTGCGCATTTTTGTCACGTTAAATACCTTGTTGAGTGAGAAGGAATTCGCCAACGCAATCAAAATGGCGGATTTTTATTACCGCAATAAGGTCGATGCCTTGCTGATACAGGATCTGGGACTCTACTATTATCTGAAAAAGAAATATCCGGACTTTGAGCTTCACTGTTCCACCCAGATGCACGTTCACAATATCCAAGGCGTCAGGAACGCTAAGAAGCTTGGCTTCAAGCGTGTCGTTTTAGCCAGGGAATCCGATCTTTCTTTGATCAGGGAAGCTTGCAAGGAAGATATCGAGATCGAGACATTCGTTCATGGCGCGATCTGTGTTTCCTATTCCGGTCAGTGCCTGATGTCTTCTTCCGTCAAGAGCCGTTCGGCAAACAAGGGTATGTGTGCCCAATGCTGCCGTTTAAGATATGAACTGTATGAAAAAGAGGGCGGAAGGATAAAGACCGATACCGATTATCTTCTTTCACCGAAAGACATGTTCCTTTTGAATGATATCCCGGATCTGATCGATGCGGGCGTATCTTCTTTCAAGATCGAAGGACGCATGAAATCGGCTGCCTATGTCGGCCTGGTGACCCGTTTTTACAGAAATGCGATCGATGCGGCACTTTCTCATGAACGATTCGATGTGAGCGATGAAGACATGAAGAAGCTCAAGGTCCTGTTCAACCGCAATTTCACCAATGATCTTCTTTATGACCGCAATGATCTGTTCGGACAGAAGACACCTAACCATCTTGGCATTGCGATCGGTGAGACGCTGTATTACCGCAAGAAGCTGCAGTATATCCGCCTGAATGATGATCTGAGCCAGTTTGACGGCATCAGGATCAACGATTTCGGCTGTATCGTAAACAAGCTTTACCTTGACGGAAAACTCGTCAGCAAGGCTCAAAAAGGGGATGTCGTCGCCATTGAGTCGGATACGCCTTTAAAAGGCATCGTCTATAAGACTCAGGACTTCTTACTTGAAAAGGAAATAGGGGAAGTGAAAGAAAAGAAAGTTCCGCTTTCTTTGAATATCACCGTTCTGCCGGAAAAAGAGGTAAGTGTGGAATTAATACACAACGATCTTTCCTATCGCTATGTTTCCGACATCGCTGCCCAAAAGGCTCTGAAGGCGCCTTTGGACGAAGAGACGATCATCCGTCAGTTCTCCAAGCTCAATGAGACTGTCTATGAGATGGAAGATATCTCGGTCACAACGGATGGGGCCTTCCTTTCTGTCAAACAGCTCAATGAGATCCGTCGCAAGGCTGTGGAAGCTTTCGATGCCTATCGTTTGGAAAGCTTCCATAAGGATCCGATCTATGCGGATTATACTCCTGCATTTAAGGCAGATGATCTCAGTTACGGTAGGATGGATCAGGAAGATGATGTCATCACACTGCACGATAAGAGATTCCTGATGGATCCGGTCATCAATAAGGATTCTGTTTACCATACACAAGATGATGCGGTGATCTGCGAATTCGGCGGTCTGTTTGAACCGTATCGCGAGAAGATCGCCTATTATACGCTCAATTGTTTCAATTCCTATACCTACGAGTTTCTGAAAGGGCTGGGTTTTGATCATATCGTCCTTTCTTCGGAGATCAATGAAGACCAGGTGAAGGATCTCATCGAGGCGTATAAGGAAAGAAACGGTCAGGAGATACGTCCGTTTGTACTGATCCATGGTGACAGAGTTCTGATGTATATCAAGACCGATCCGTTTGAAAAATATGTCTCAAAGAACAGACATTACTATCTGAAAGAAAACAGGAACACCTACGATCTGCGTAAGCATCATGGGATCAATGAACTGATCGAAAAAGACTGCGATTACAACAGGGAAGATCCTCTGTATTCCTCACTTTTTGTAACTCTGAAAACCGATTGATCCAATCGTCGTGGATTGCTTATATGATATGCATTAAATCTGTTATAATGTTCTAGTGAAAAAGGAGTTTTAATGTTTCTTAAACGCATAGAAATGCAGGGATTCAAATCCTTTGCTGACAATATAACGATCAATTTCGAAGACCCCGTCACCGGGATCGTCGGACCAAACGGCTGCGGAAAGTCCAACATTTCCGATGCCATCCGTTGGGTCTTAGGCGAACAGTCGGTCAAGTCTTTGCGCGGCGAAAAGATGACGGATATCATCTTTGCCGGAACGGAAGAAAGAAAACCGATGAATATGGCGGAAGTGACGCTGGTCTTTGATAATTCGGCTCATATGCTGAATTCCGATCTCGATGAGATCGAACTGACCCGCCGTATCTATAACGATGATCAGGATGCCGAATACCTGATCAATCGCAAGAATGTGAGATATAAAGATATCCTCGATCTGATCATGGATACAGGTCTTGGCAAGAATTCTCTGTCGATGATCTCGCAGGGCAATGTCTTAAGTTTTGCTGAAGCAAAGCCTTATGACCGCCGTGAGATCTTTGAAGATGCTGCCGGCGTATCCAAATACAAGAAGAGAAAGATCGAGTCTTTGAACAAGCTCGAAAGGACCAAGGACAACCTTGACCGTACTTTTGATATCCTTTCGGAGCTCGAACGTCAGGTCGCACCTTTGCGCCGTCAGGCAAAGAAGGCGGAGATCTATCGTGAGAAGAAGGCAAGACTCGAACAGATCGAAGTTGCCGTTTTAGTCAACGATATCCGCAATCTGAACATTCAGAAGACGGAACTGGAAAAATCACTGTTTGAACTTGAGACCAACCTCGCGATGCACGAGACGACCATTCAGGTCCATGAAAACTCGACATTTGAGGCAAAGTCCCGTCTCAAGGAATACGATAAAGAGATCAACTCGATCCAGGAACGTCTGATGAACGTCATCAACGAGATCCAGACTCTTGAAGCAAGAAAGATCGAGATTGATGAAAAACGTAAATATGCCATCGAAATGGGTTCTTCCGAAGAGAAGATCAAAGAGATGGAATCCTATATCAGCGAAGCCAAATTCGAATACGATGACAGACTCGAGCGTCTCAATAAGCTGAAAGCCGACATCGAGATGCTGAACACCAATCTGGAAAATACGGCGATGGATCTTTCGGAAGCATCCTTGAAAAAGGATGAGACCGCCAATATCGTCAACCGTATGTCCAACCGTATGGAAGTCTTGAAAAACGTCATCTCCGATCCGTTTTCTTCGGCAAACCAGTCCGGTGTCAAATCGATCATGGCTCATAAGTCTTCGTTCTACGGCATCATGGGCGTCATCGGTCAGGAGATCCATCCGGATGAGGGTTATGAAGAAGCTGTTGCAACTGCGCTTGCCGGCAGTGTCTATCACATCATCACCAAGGATGAAGAAGCTGCCAGAAAGGCCATCGAATTCTTGAAGAAGAACCGTTC
>JAZQIF010000177.1:0-77997 GCA_045540935.1 Erysipelotrichaceae bacterium
TCTGGCGATGGACTCCATCATGAAGGTGAAACCGAAAAAGGATACAGCCATCTATGATTTCATGATCAGAAAGAAGAGTGAACACAAACTGAACAAACAGGTCAGGGTGGCAGGCATGCGCAAGTTCTTACACATCTACTATGCAAGGGTTAAGGAAAGATACAAAGAGCTTGGCTTGTGGAATATAGAAGAGTTCTCATAATAACGGATCACTTATCTTAACAATTACTTCCATCATCAAAACGAAGAGAAGGCAAAACTTCGTCCTTTTGTCATGAAGAAAAGAAGAAACATCAGAATATCAATAAAACGCTTGACATAACTTAGCATGATTATATACTCCTTAAGTCACAGACAGGAAACCGGTAACGGTTTCCTGTCATAAGCCATATTATTTGTCTTCCGCTTCCTGTTCTTCTCTGTAGCACTTGTCGTCATATGCCTTAATGAAAGGCAACCAGACCAGGAACGCTGCAGCCAGACCGCACAGTTGGGCAACAACGCCCATGGCATTGCGTTTTCCGTGACTCCAACATTGAGCATCACTTTCGCAACGTCGTTCATGCCGATGGAAAGCATTTCGCAGGCGATCGCAACGTTAAGCATCGGATCTATGTTCACACAGATGCTTGCTCCGCAATTCTGATCGCGTCTCTTAACATCTGACCACCTTCAAGGTCTTCTCTGCTTATATAAGCCGTCGGATTCATATCGCTGATGCAGATGATCTTGTCATCCTCCGTTTTCTGAACGAAGAAGGCAATCGTATCGCCTTCATGATAGCCAAAGTCCTGATAAGGTTCATTGAGAAGCTTTCCTATGATCACGTGTTCTTCGAGACCTTCGACCCTGACCCAGCACGCTTCAATCCGATTGCCTTCTTTATGAAGTTGTACCTGAACGTCATCAATACAGAACGGATCTCTTGATTCATCAAGGAAGGGCATCATTCTGCTGTTCATGATTTCATTGTTATATTCATAACCTTCGCTTATTGAATCGATGAGTTGCTTATTGGCTGCATAAAGACCATCCCTGTCTTTTATGGCGAATCCTTCTATATCGTTTATGACTTGTGCCTTTATGAAAACTCTTTTTCCTTCCGGACGGTCGTTAAAGATCTGAAACTGATCGTTTCTGATACTTGCCGTGCTGAGCACTTCAAAACGGAATCCGGTTTCGTGATCGATATAGCCGTAAGTCACTATGCTGTCAGCCTCATTGAAATGCTTATAGTCTGATACAGCAGATCCTGCTGCCGTAATCGGAAATAACACATACTGATGATAGAAAGGTCTGAAACCTGCTTCTGAATATTTCATTCAATACCTCCGTTCTTAACACATAAAAACGAAGCATTATTGTTTAGCATAGACGCAAGAAAGATGTGTAGTTGAGCTATCCTGTTCTACGAGGACAATCATAATAAAGGGCATTCCAACGAATTTTCTTTCAGTCTTGATCTCCATATTACAAGCGAACTATATAGCATCTATTTCAAAGGTTCCGATGAAGCAGAACAGGGTCTTTAACTGCTTCAGATCGACAGGGAGATTTACAGAATTTCTGACTATACTAATTGTGAAAGATAATTGTCTGCGTGTATTATGTTGCAAGACTCTTTACATATGTAATACAATTTTGTAATATAATATATGTATGACAGTTATCAGTAAAGACGGAAATTGCGAATGGGACGAAGAAAAAGACCTGATCAACAGAAAGAAGCACCATATCAGTTTTGAACTCGCTTCAAAAGTCTTCTACGACCCGTATTTTCTGGAGATCGAGGATGAGACACACTCAGTAACTGAACAAAGGTACCAGGGATTCGGGAACATCAATGGTATTGTTGTCATCACTGTGTTTTATACAGAACGGTCAGCAGACGGAAAGATCAGACACCGTCTGATATCAGCGAGAGCTCTAGGGCCAAGAGAAAAGGAGGAATATGAAAAATACATTAGATCTTACTTCTGAAGAAATTAAAGAATTGGAAGAACTGAGAAAACATCCGGTGGATTATTCAGATATTCCGGAAACTCTTGATTTTTCTAAAGCAAAATTCAAATATTACAATATTACGCCTAAAAAGGAGCCGATCACTTTCAGACTGGATGCCGACCTGATTGCTGTAATGAAAGGAACCGGCAAAGGATATCAGACTAAAGTAAACGAAATTCTCAGAAATTACTTTATGGACCAGTCTCTGAAGAAAATCTAAGAACAGACAAATCTCTTGAAATATGGAGATTTTCTTTTATCCTTGCTATTTCGCATAATCTATCTTATGCAGTTTTTGAATACTACATAATAGGTTTTCTATAACCGTATAAAATGCTAACGGAAGTATGTACATATAAAGTGAAAGTTTTCTTTTCTCGGCTTCGCTTCTGATTAGCGACTTTAAAATAAGGTTTCAATCTAGCTGTCGTTCTCATCGGGAATATTATTTTTGTGATCAGATGATAAGTGGTTTTTTATTTATTGTCCTTGACACGGGGTCCACTTTATCTAAAAGCCGTCGCATCGGCTTTTTTAAGTGGCTCGCAGGAATAATGGTGTAGAATAGAAACGTTGAACACGGAAAGAAAAAGGATATGAAAGAAAAACTGAAGGGTCAGATGGAACCCAATAAAAAGATAAGGACATTTGAAACGATCGCACTGGTGATCCTGCTTCTGGGATCGGCGTTCTCCTTTGTCCGGGGAACGGCGAAGCTCAATGCAGACCCCGGTGAACTGAGCTATCTTGGCGAAAGGGTTATGACAAGAGACAGCGATGCAGAGGATTGCGATGAGGATTCGCTTTCCTGCGAAGTCATCTTTGCCGCCGAAGAAGGAAAGCTGATCAAGACTTACACTTACGAAGATTACGAAACGTTGGAAGAGGAGAAGATCACGGCATACGCCTATGAGACGAAAGACGGGACGAAACTCTTCTTCGATCATAAAGATCCTTTGCCGGAAGCGGTGAAAGCTTCTTATCAGGGGGTGATGGCGGAAGAGCTGATGCCGGTATTCAATCTGGCCAACGCACTGATCATCCTGGCGGTATCGGTGGCTGTGATGCTGTATTTCGGAAACTTTTTCTCGACTTATGAGAAGTGCTGGTTCTTATCGATCATGGTGCTGGCGACGATCTTCGCGGTCCTCTTCCCGGAAGAGAGCGCAAACGGCGTCAACGGCATCTGGATCATGCTGCTGTATTTATTGGATACGTTCCTGAATATCCTTTGCGAACTGCTGATCTCCAAGCAGTCAAGATACAACTTCTTAGTCTCGGTGCTTGTCGAGATCACCGAGATCATCATCTCGATCGTACTGATGTACCGCTTTGCGACGATGACGGTCACACTCTTCTTCTGGCTGCCGATCGATATCTTAAGCTTCATCAACTGGACGAAACACAAGGACGACATGGAAGATGAGCTGACGGTCGTACGAAGGCTCAAAGGTTACCAGGAAGTCCTGGTGATCGTTGCGATCGCCGTATGGACCATCGTTGTCGGCTACTTCATTTCCGGTCTTGATATCCGCACGGACTTCTTAGGCGGCAACGAGCAGTTAGAGACAGTCATGATCTATCTGGATGCCTGCGCATCGGCGGTAGGCATCGCCAACGGTCTGTTCATCTTCTTCCGTTTGCGGGAACAGTGGATCGCCTGGTATATCTGTGCTGCACTTGAGGCGATCATGAACATCCTGGCCGGCCAGTATGTCCTGCTGGTGCTGAAACTCGGCTACTTTACCAATACGACGTACGGCTACATCAAATGGAGCCGCTATATCAGAACACACAAAGAAGACGCAAAGTCTTTGCTGTAAGGATTTGATATAGGACTATAAAATCTGATAAAATATGCGATATAAACGAGGTGAATATTATGGCAATTGAAGCAGGCGATTTTAAGACAGGTTTAACACTGATCGTAGATGGTGATCCTTGGCAGGTCATCGATTTCCAGCACGTAAAACCGGGCAAGGGTGCCGCTATCTTAAGAACGAAGATGAAGAATCTCAAGACCGGTGCCACTCAGGAAAGAAACTTTAACGCCAACGTAAAATTTGAATCCGCCAACATCGAAAAGAAACTGGTCAACTTCTCCTATGCCGTCGATGATACATACACTTTCATGGATATGACGACATTTGAGACCTATGAACTCAACGAAGAACAGATCGGTTTCAACAAGTACTTCATGGTCGACGGACTTGAGGTTTCTCTGATGATGTTTGAAGGACAGGTCTTAACTGTATCTGTACCGGCGATCGTCAATCTGCGTGTCACTGAGACGAGCCCGGGCATCAAGGGTGCTTCCAACAACCAGACAAAGGACGCGACAACGGAAACAGGTCTCACTCTGAGAGTTCCGCAGTTCATCGATGAAGGCGAACTGATCGCAGTCTCCACGGAAGACGGCAAGTATTCTTCAAGAGCTTAATACAAGCTCTTTTTTAAACATGAACAGAGTCGTATTGGTCACAGGTGCTTCCGGCGGGATCGGCTCGGCGATCTGCGAAAGGCTGGCAAAAGAAAACTATGACATCGTCATCCATTACTTTTCTTCGCAAGAAAAGGCGTTTTCCTTAGCCGAAAAACTCAAAGAAAAATATTCTGTGCGCTGCATGGTCATCCAGGCCGATGTGGCAGATGAAGATAAAGTCGAAGAGATGTTTGAAAAGATCGATGAAGAACTTGGCGGCGTCGATATCCTAATCAACAACGCGGCGATCGATCTGCCGGACATGTTCCATCTGAAGACGGCCGAGCAGTTCCGCAGAGTCCTTGATGTCAATGTGGTAGGTGCCTATAACTGTGCCAGGAGAGCCTATGAACATATGAAAGAAAATGAGTACGGATGCATCATCAACATCGCCTCGACCAATGGCATCAATACCTACTATCCGATGTGTTTCGACTACGACGCATCGAAAGCCGCCCTGATCTCTCTGACCCACGATCTGGCGGTACAGTTTTCGCCATACGTCAATGTCAATGCGATCGCACCGGGCTTCATCGGCACCGAAAAAGAACTTCAGGGCTACGATGAACAGTTCCTGAAAGAAGAATGCGAAAAGATATTAAAAAAAAGATACGGCAGACCTGAGGAGGTCGCCGATCTTGTGAAGTTTCTGATCGAAGCGGATTACATCAATAACTCGGTGATCCGTATCGACGGCGGACAGATGGGAAGCGTTTAGGCTTCCTTTTTTCTTGCCTTGGTCAGAGCGGACATCACCATCAGCTTGCCATACTCTAAGGACAGCGATCCCTGCATGAACAGGATGTAGGGCTCCTTGACCGGCGCATCGGCACTTAATTCGATCGTGCTTCCCTGTGTGAAGGCACCGCAGGCCATCACTTCATCAAAAGGGTAACCGGGCATCGGTGCCGGCAACACGGTGACGAAAGAATCGATCGGGGAAGATTCCTGAATACCTTGCGTGAAACGCACAAGACTTCCTTCATCGCCGAGTTCCACCGTCTGTATGATATCGGTACGCTCTTCATCGTACTTCGGATCGATATTCTTATATCCGAGCTTTTCCATCATATAGGAGGCAAAGACAGCTGTTTTCATGGCTTCCTTGACGGCGTTGGGTGCCATAAAGATGCCTTTGAAGAAGGAATTGTTCAGATTGAAGTTGGCGCCCTGTTCCTTGCCGATACCCGGAGCCGTCAGACGATCGGCGATCTGGCCGATCAGGTCGGCTCTTCCGGCGATGTAGCCGCCGGTCGAAGCAATGCCGCCGCCCAGATTCTTCATCAAAGAACCGACCACGATGTCGGCACCGACATGACCCGGTTCTCTTGTCTCGGTAAGCTCGCCATAGCAGTTGTCAACCATGATGATGACTTCCGTGTTGACCTCACGGATCCTTGTGATGAGGTCTTTGATCTTGTACAACATCAGCGACTTTCTTTGAGAGTAGCCGCGGGAACGCTGTATCTCGACGAGCTTCACATCGTTCCTCTTGAGACGTTCGACGATCTTTTCGGTATCGAACTCATTGTCGATCAGATCGATCTGTTCATAGTTCACGCCATAGGCTTTCAAAGACTGCGAAGAGTCACCGCAAAGTCCGATCATCTCCTGCAGGGAATCGTATGGGGTACCGGTCAGTGAGATCATCGTGTCGCCGTGTTTCAATAAACCGGAGAAGGCCAGATACAAGGCGTTGGTACCCGACATGATCTGCGGACGTACCAGGGCGTCTTCCGTGCCAAGCACTGTCGAAAAGATCTTCTCCAATTTGTCTCTTCCGGCGTCGTAGTTTCCGTAACCGTTGATGTCAGCGAAGTCCGTATAGGAGACCCGGTTTTCAATGAAGGCGGAAAGGATGCGTTCGCTGTTTTTCAAAGCGATCTCATCGATCCTTTTATAAATGTCTTTAAGTTCTTCATCGGAAGAAAGACACAGTTCATATATATCTTTGTCGATCTGTTCTGTGATCATAATCTACTCCTTAAACAACATCACCATTATAGCTTTTCTTCCTGCGGGAAAGAAGAAAATGTAAATAGTTTCATAAAGAATTATTTCCCAGGAATATTTCCTGAAAAAAGTACCGGTTTTTGATTGACACTTGTTTTTATATAGAGTTAACATTATTTCGTATTTTAGTGCGGCCGCGCTGAAAATCGAAAGATCCATGAAGATCAGATGGATGATGGTTTCAAAACCCTTAAGGAATGACATCGCAAGATGTTGTTTTTATTTGATTTTTCGGAGGTGCACTTATGACAAAATTTATCTTTGTGACAGGCGGTGTGGTGTCGGGATTAGGCAAGGGGATCACGGCTGCCTCTTTGGGAAGGTTGTTGAAAGCGAGGGGCCTCAAGGTCGCTTCGCAGAAGCTCGATCCATACATCAA
Source organism: Erysipelotrichaceae bacterium (assembly GCA_045540935.1). Classification (GTDB taxonomy): domain Bacteria; phylum Bacillota_I; class Bacilli_A; order Erysipelotrichales; family Erysipelotrichaceae; genus Colivicinus. Next base: position 6,879 of record JAZQIF010000177.1, read on the forward strand.
CGTCGATCCAGGGACGATGTCTCCTTACCAACATGGCGAAGTCTATGTGACGGATGACGGGGCAGAGACCGACCTCGACTTAGGCCATTACGAACGTTTCATCAACGAAGATCTGAACAGATTTTCCAATCTGACGACCGGCAAGGTCTACTGGAACGTTCTGAATAAAGAGAGAAGAGGAGATTACCTGGGAAAGACCGTTCAGGTCATCCCGCACATCACCAACGAGATCAAGGACTTCGTCTATGCGGCGGCGAAGAAAAACGATCCGGATGTGCTGATCTGCGAAGTCGGCGGAACGATCGGCGACATCGAATCGCAGCCTTTCATCGAAGCGATACGGCAGATCGGCCTCGAACAGGGAAGCGAAAACGTCTGTTATGTCCATGTCACGCTCATACCGTATCTGGAATCGTCCAAGGAACACAAGTCCAAGCCGACCCAGCATTCGGTCAAAGAGTTGCAGGGCATGGGCATCAAGCCTGATCTCATCGTGCTTCGCTGTGTGAAACCGCTGGAGGAAGAGGTCTTTGAAAAGATCGCCTTGTTCTGCAATCTGAAAAGGGACTGCGTCATCGAGAATCGGACGATACCGCTTCTGTATGAAGTTCCGCTGATGCTGGAAAAACAGGGAATGGCCGACACAGTCTGTGAAAAACTGAGTCTCGGAAAACGCATAGCCGATCTCAGCGACTGGAAAGCGATGGTAAAGAAAGCCAAGCACCCAGTCCATAAGACCTGCATCGCGATCGTCGGCAAGTATGTGAAGCTTCACGATGCTTATCTTTCGATCGCCGAAGCCCTGCATCATGCGGGCATCGATCTAAGCTCCAAGGTAAAGATCCGATGGATCGATTCGGAATGCATCGAAGAAGACAATGTCGCCGAGAAACTCAAGGGGATCGACGGTGTCATCGTGCCGGGAGGTTTCGGCAAACGCGGGATCGAAGGCATGGTGGTGAGCGCAAAGCACTGCCGCGAAAATAATATTCCGTATCTGGGGATCTGTCTGGGCATGCAGGTGGGAGTCATCGAATTTGCCAGAAACGTCGCCGGACTTAAAGATGCCAACTCAAGAGAGTTCGATGAAGATTCTCCATACAAAGTCATCGACTTTCTGCCCGATCAAAGCGACGAGACCGATAAAGGCGGGACCCTTCGTTTGGGTGCCTATCCCTGTGTCTTGAAAGAAGGCACACTGATCGCAAGCCTTTATAAAGAAAAGAACATCTCAGAGCGTCATCGCCACCGTTATGAATTCAGCAACGCTTTCCGACAGCCTCTGTCAGAAAAAGGACTGATCTTATCAGGTACTTCACCTGACGACTATATCGTAGAAACTGTGGAAAATCCGAAAGACGATTATTTCATCGGCGTGCAGTTTCATCCGGAATTCAAATCAAGACCCAATCATCCGCATCCTTTATTCGTCGGATTGATCAGACAGGCCATCGCCAACAAGGAGAAAAACTATGACTGATATCATGAAAACATTCGGCAGCAAGGTCTTCAATGACGAAGTGATGAAGGCCAGACTATCCAAGTCAACGTACAAAGAACTCAATAAAACAATCAAGCAGGGGACCTATCTCAACAAAGATATTGCTGAAGAAGTCGCCAACGCGATGAAAGACTGGGCAGTGGAGAACGGGGCGACCCACTTCACCCACTGGTTCCATCCTTTATCAGGCGCCACAGCTGAGAAACACGAAAGCTTCGTTTCAACGGCCGGGGGCGGCAAGATCACATTGGAATTTTCACCTTTCAACCTGGTCAAAGGCGAAGCAGACGCCTCATCGTTTCCATCGGGAGGATTGAGGGATACCTTTGAAGCCAGAGGCTATACAGCCTGGGATCCGACCTCCTATGCTTTCATCAAGGACGGGGTCTTGTGTATCCCGACGGTCTTCGTCTCTTATTCGGGAGAAGCGTTGGATCATAAGGCACCGCTGCTTCGTTCGATGGAAGCTTTGAACAAGGAGGCGATGCGCATCCTGAAGCTGTTTGGTAACAAGGACGTCGATCATATCAAAGCAACGGCCGGCGCCGAACAGGAATACTTCCTGATCGACAAGAGCCTCTTTGAACAAAGAGAAGACCTGCGGCTGACCGGCAGGACCTTGCTGGGAGCACCGGCACCGAAAGGCCAGGAGATGAACGATCACTACTACGGTTCCATCCGTACCAAGGTGCAGGATTTCATGAAGGAAGTCAACGAAGAGCTCTGGGCCTTAGGTATCCAGGCCAAGACCGAGCATAACGAAGTTGCCCCGTCCCAGCATGAGCTGGCAAACAACTTTCTGACGGTCAATGTCTCTGCCGACCAGAACAATCTGACGATGGAGATCTTAAAGAAGGTCGCCAAGCGTCACGATCTGGAGTGTCTCTTACATGAAAAACCGTTTGCCGGCATCAACGGTTCGGGCAAGCACAACAACTGGTCTTTGAAGACAGACACCGGGGTCAATCTGCTCGATCCGGGCGATACGCCATCGGAAAATGCCCAGTTTCTGCTTTTTCTGACCGCCATCATCAAGGCGATCGATGAGTACCAGGATCTGGTGCGTATCTCGATCTCTTCGGCAGGAAACGATCATCGGCTGGGGGCTTCGGAAGCTCCGCCGGCCATCGTCTCTGTCTTTGTCGGCGATGAACTGGGTGAGATCCTGTCGTCGATCGAAAAAGGAAAGGACTACGCGGGAAGAAAGAAGGAAGCCTTGCAGATCGGTGTCCATACGATACCGGCTTTCCCGAAAGACAACACCGACCGCAACCGCACCTCGCCATTCGCCTTTACCGGCAACAAGTTCGAGTTCCGTATGCCGGGTTCTTCCGCTTCGATCGCTACACCCAACACGATACTCAACACCATCGTGGCTGAGGAGCTGAAAAAGTTTGCGGATGAACTGGAGAAGGCGGAAGACTTCAACAGCGCTCTTCATGATCTGATACGCAAGACTTTGAAGAAGCACAAGCGGATCATCTTCAACGGTAACGGCTACGATGAAAGCTGGATCAAGGAAGCGAAGAAGCGCGGTCTGAGCAACTATCCGTCCACGCCGGTCGCTTTGTCCCATTATCTGGATAAAAAGAATGTCAAAGTCTTTACGGAAAACAATATCCTTTCCAAGAGCGAGCTGATCTCAAGACATGAGATCTATCTGGAAAAGTACTATAAGACCATCCACATCGAAGTTTCAACTTTGATCGATATGTTGAAAAAGGACATCCTTCCGGGCATCACGTCTTTTGAACTGATGCTGAAGAAGTCGCTGGATGAAGACGATGACCTAGATCTGTTTGATGAAAACTCCTATGAATATAAGACAGTGAAACTGATCAAGAAGAATAAGAAAGCGATCTGTAAAGACATCGCGAAGATCGAAACGCTTCTCAAAGAAAGACCGCTAAGTGCGCAAGAGATCGCCGATTTCTATCACGATAAGATCATCCCTCTGATGGAAGAACTGCGGGAAAACACCGATGAACTGGAACAAGTCTGTGAACGCATCTACTGGCCGATGCCGTCCTACAGCGATCTGCTGTTTGGAAAGGACTAGTCATGAATACGGCAGTCGTAGGGATCAACTGGGGCGATGAAGGAAAAGGCCGGATGGTCGATCTGATCGCCAGGGATTATGAGGTCGTCGTCCGTTACCAGGGCGGCGGCAACGCCGGTCACAGCGTCGTCAACGAACATGGAAGCTTTGCCTTGCATCTGCTGCCATCGGGGATCTTTCGAAGAGGTGTGATCAATGTCTTAGGCAACGGGGTGGCCCTGGATCCGGAGAACTTATGCAAGGAGATCGATGTCCTGAAGGAAAAAGGAATCGATATCACAAGCAGGGATCTGAAGATCTCGGAGCGAGCATCGCTGCTGCTGCCGTGGCACAAGGATCTTGATGAACTGGAAGAGAAGCGGCTGAATGATAAAAAATACGGGTCCACGAAACAAGGTATCGCACCGTTTTATTCCGACAAGTATCAGAAAAAGACTTTGTTATGCGGTCAGTTAAAGGATATCGACAGTTTCAGGAAAAACCTTGCAGAGATCATGGAGTGGAAAAACCTGGTCCTCAAAGGTGTCTATGGGGCAAAGGGCTATACGATGGAAGATCTCGAAGAGTGGATCGATAAATATTGTATGCGTATCCTTCCATACATCTGCGATACGACGAAGCTTTTACAGGAATGCGCCAGACAGGATAAGAAGATATTGTTTGAAGCACAGCTTGGAGCACTGCGGGATATCGACTTTGGCATCTATCCGTATACGACATCTTCCAACACTCTTGCCGCCTATGCACCGATCGGCTCGGGTGCTCCTTTTGTGAAGATCGATGAAGTCATCGGTGTCGTCAAAGCCTATTCGACTTGTGTGGGAGAGGGTCCTTTCGTTACGGAGATGTCAGGGGAAGAGGCGAAGATCCTTCGGGAGCAGGGAAGCGAGTACGGAGCTAAGACCGGCCGTCCGAGGAGAGTCGGTGCCTTTGATATACCGGCAACTGCTTACGGCGTGAAGGTGCAGGATGCCACAAATATCGCTTTGACAAAAATGGATATCCTTTCTTATATGGATAAGATACCGGTCTGTGTCGGCTATCTTCTGGAAGGAAAAAAGATCGATGGCTTCCCGTTTCCGTCTCTTTTGGAAAAATGCAGGCCGGAGCTCATCTATCTCAAGGGCTGGAAAACCGACATCCGTGACATAAGGGAGTATGAGGATCTGCCGAAAGAGGCAAAAGAATATATCGGATTCATCGAAGAAAGGATCGGCTGTCATATCGGCTATATTTCTGTCGGTCCTTCCAGGGACGATATCATCATGAGGGAAAACATATGACAGACAGATACGAATCACCATTGACCGGACGCTATGCTTCAAAAAGGATGAGCGAACTGTTTTCGCAGGATGTGAGGTATACGACCTGGCGGAAGCTCTGGGTATCTCTGGCTGAAGCAGAAAAAGAGCTGGGTCTGAATATTTCAGATGAGCAGATAAAAGAGCTGAAAGACCATATCTGTGACATCGATTACGATGCAGTCAGACAAAGAGAGAAAGAAGTCCGTCATGACGTCATGGCTCATGTCTACGTCTATGGTCTGGCGGCACCTGCCGCCAAAGGCATCATCCACCTGGGGGCGACGAGCTGCTATGTGACTGATAACGGCGATCTGATCATCTATCGCCAGGCTCTTTCCTATATCAGGGAAGATCTGCTGAAGCTGATGAAAGAGCTCAGCGATCTTGCCTTAAGATACAAGGATCTGCCGGCTCTTGCCTATACCCACTACCAGCCTGCCCAGCCGACGACGATGGGCAAACGTTTTTCTTTGTGGCTGCAGGATCTGTATTTCGATCTTCAGGATCTTGATCATGTAAAAGACGGCTTGAAGTTTCTGGGCTGTCGGGGAACGACCGGCAGCGAAGCGAGCTTCATGGATCTGTTTGAAGGCGATGAAGAAAAGATCGACAGGATGAACGCAAGGATCGCCGAAGACTTCGGATTTAAGGCGGTCTACGATCTGTCTTCGCAGACCTATCCGCGCAAGATCGATGCGAAGATCCTTTTCGTCTTATCTTCCATCGCACAAAGTGCTTACAAGATGGCACAGGACATCCGCCTGTTACAGCACGACGGAGAGCTGGAGGAACCCTTCGAAGATTCGCAGATCGGTTCTTCCGCCATGGCATACAAACGGAATCCGATGCGCTGCGAACGGGTCTGTTCACTGGCCAGATATCTGATCAACGATGCCGGCAATGCCTGTGATACGGCTGCTGTGCAGTGGCTCGAAAGAAGTCTTGATGACTCGGCCAACCGCCGTCTGTCCATGCCGGAGGCCTTTCTTTGTGCCGATGGTATCCTTTCTGTACTTTGCAACATCATCGAGGGGCTCAAAGTCAATGAAAAGATCGTCGAGAAGCGTATCAAAGATTATCTTCCTTTTATCGCTACCGAAAACATCATGATGGAAGCTGTCCGCAAAGGAAAAGACAGACAGATCATCCATGAGATCATCCGCAGAGATTCGATGAAAGTCATAAAGGCAAAACGAAACGGTGAGGAAGCTGACCTTCTTGCGCTTCTGATACAAGAAGAAGAATTGGGCTTGAATGAAAAAGAATTGAAAGATATACTTGAGCCAAAGCTTTATACCGGCCGCTGCGCAAGTCAGACGGAACATTTCGTCGCAAAGCTGCAGCCTTTATTTGAAGGTGTGAAAGAAGAGAAGACTTTGATCGAAGTTTAGGAGAAGATATGGACAAGATACTGGTGCTGGATTTCGGAGGGCAGTACGATCAGCTGATCGCAAGAAGAGTAAGAGACTTAAACGTCTATGCTCAGATCCGCCGTTACAACAAGATCTCCATTCAAGAGATCAAAGAAGAAGGATACAAAGGCATCATCTTTACCGGCGGTCCCAACAGCGTCTATGAGAAAGACTCGCCTTCTTATGACAGAAAGATCTTCGATCTTAAGATCCCGGTCTTAGGCATCTGTTACGGTGCCCAGCTGATGGCATATCTGAGTGATGGAGAAGTTTCTTCCGCGAAGGATTCTTCCGAGTACGGCTCCACAAAAGTATGTGTCAGAGAAGATCTTTTGTTCAAAGATGTTCCTCAGGAAAGCGAATGCTGGATGTCGCATACCGATTTCATATCCAAGGTACCGGAAGGTTTCGCTGTCACAGCCGTTACCGACAAGTGCCCGTGTGCGGCGATGAGCGATCCGTCAAGAAAACTCTATGCCGTGCAATTTCATCCGGAAGTCACCCATACGGAATATGGTACGAAGATCTTTTCCAATTTCCTGTTTGAAGTCTGCAGATGCGCAAAAGAATGGACGATGGATGACTTCGTGAAGACGAGCATCGAAAGATACAAAAAAGAGCTGGGAGGAAAAAAAGTCCTGCTGGCTTTATCGGGAGGTGTGGATTCTTCCGTGGCAGCTGTGCTCTTACATAAAGCGATCGGAAACGATCTGACCTGTGTCTTTGTCGATCACGGGCTCTTGCGTAAAAACGAAGCGGAACAGGTCGAAGAGCTTTTCAAAGGAAAGTTCGGACTCAACCTGATCGCTGTCGATGCCGGGGAAAGATTCCTAACTAAACTTGAGGGCGTCACAGAGCCGGAGAAAAAGCGCAAGATCATCGGTGAAGAGTTCATCCGTGTCTTTGAGCAAGAGGCAAGGAAACTGAAGGATACGGAGGTCCTGGTCCAGGGCACCATCTATCCGGATGTCATCGAATCAGGCAAAGATGATTCGGCGACGATCAAATCCCACCACAATGTCGGCGGTCTTCCGGAAGACATGATGTTTTCACAGATCGTTGAACCGTTAAGAGACTTATTTAAAGATGAAGTACGGAAAGTCGGACTGGAGCTCGGTATCCCGTATGATATGGTCTACCGGCAGCCGTTTCCGGGTCCCGGACTTGCGGTCAGAGTCTTAGGTGAGATAACAAAAGAAAAGCTCGTTATCCTGAAAGATGCCGATGCGATCTTCACATCGGAACTTGAGAAAGCCGATCTTAAAGAAAAGGCCAGCCAGTATTTTGCGGTACTGACCGATTCCAGAGCTGTCGGTGTCAAGGGCGATGCCAGGACCTATGGCTATACGGTGGCTTTGCGGGCAGTCACGACCGATGACTTCATGACAGCCAGGATCACCAGGATCCCTTATGAGCTTCTCGAAAGAGTCTCGACCCGCATCTGCAACGAAGTAAAAGATGTTTCCCGTGTCGTTTACGACATCACATCCAAGCCTCCGGGAACGATCGAGTGGGAATGAGATACAAAAAACGGAAAACCCAGTAAAATCATGGCTTTCCGGCTTCACAAAGGTTTCTTTGATAACAATTTGATAACAGTTGCATGATCTCCCTTTATTCCCCGTATCAAGGGGTTTCGGGGTAAAAGAGTCATTCTTGACAGCTTGCGACCGGAACGATCCATATTATGAAAGCCCTTCGCTGTGGGTATGCAGCGAAGGGTTTTTGTCGTTCGGAGAAAAAGTTACAGGTGGAAGGCGTCTTTAATCATTTGTGCGGCTTCTGCGGCAGGAATATTTGTGTTTTCAATACGGAGGTAATTTTCAAAGGTTATTTCCCCCTCAAAGCTGACACACCGATAATGATTATCGTCGTTGATTAAGCGTTGATTTGAAATTTCAATATCTCGCTTTGAGGGTTTGTGCTTTAGACGATCGGCTGTTTGGTTCCTTTGTAACCTGACTTCTTGGGGAGCTATCAATTCAACATAGTAAAACCCGGTGTCGTAAGGTGAAAAAACTTTTCACGTGTTCAAGATAGTTCCAATCATCTTTGCAGTCAAAGGCTGTATAAGGAAAACGAACACTTGATAGCAAGCAATGACCGGCTCAGAGAGGAGAACACATCCCTAAGCAATCAGCCTATACGAACGATCTTTTGAAAAGACAACAATACGCCCGCGGTTCCAGGACGAGCTGATGGCTATTGCGGACATTTATGAGATCACGGGTGAGTACCGGAAAGCGGCGGACACCTACGAGAGGATCATCAATCTTCTGGAAAACGAATGGGGATTCACCGAAGATACCAACCTGAACTACGCTCGAGAAGAAAAGGCGCGGCTTCTTGCGAGATCCTGATCTGTTTCTTGCGAGATCCTGATCTGTTGAAACGGTGTTGAAGGCGGGGAGATTCCCCGCCGCCGTCGTTCATAAGATGATCAAACGGGAATGCAGGCGTCTTTAGTCAATTGAATAAGGCGTTGTCACGGCTTGATAAAAGGGAGCTCTGCTGATATAATAACAGTCGTTATAGTATTATGAGGGTACAGCCATGCCAAAGAAACCGACGACAACAAAAGAGTCCATGGTAGAGGGTGCGTTCCGCCTGATCCGGGAACAGGGGCAGGACGCCCTGACGGTAAGAAACCTTGCATCTTTTCTGGGATGCTCTACACAGCCAATCATGTATCAGTTTCCTGATACAGCTGTTCTGAAGGACCTGGCTTATCAGAAAGCGGATGAATACCACAGTGCGTATATTCTTGACGGTGAAGATCTTCTGGAGATCGGGCTTCGATATATCAGGTTTGCAAAGGAAGAACCCAATCTGTTTCAGTTCCTTTTTCAGTCCGGTCGTTTTTCCGGCCTGACTTTGGAAGACCTGGTCCGGGCACCGGAGACCGCAGGCGTCTTGGCGGCGGTCAGCAAAGAAGAAAACCTGACGATGGAAGAAGCAGTCTGCTTTTTTGAACCGTTGGCAGCGCTTGTTCACGGCTACGCAAGTCTCATCGCAAATAACGCTATGAAATACGATCCTGAAGCAATTCAGGCAGCGCTCATCAGGGTTGCGGAAGGATTGGAGAAGGAGTCTGGATCATGACAAAGATCTACAAGAAAAGTGAGATAACATCTGCGATACTCTGGATCGTGCTCTACACGGTTTCCATGGGTTTCCTGCGCAATCTCGGAGACGATAGTCCGTATATGATGGACGGACTTGTCGTGATCTCCGGCTTGATGCTTTTGTTTGTTTGGAAAAACGGGCTGATGGAGAAATACGGTCTGTCCGGTTGGGCAAAAAACAGTCGGGCTATGCTTTGGTTCCTCCCGCTGTGGATCATCACGACGCTCAACCTCTGGGGCGGCATTACGCCGCGTTATTCAATGCCGGGACAACTGTTCGCCATCATATCGATGGCATTTGTCGGCTTCGCCGAAGAGACGATCTTCCGGGGCTTCCTGTTCAAGGCCATGCTGAAGGATGGAAATGTCATAACTGCAGTGATCGTCTCCTCTGTCACCTTTGGGCTGGGTCATATTGTGAATCTCTTTACCGGACACGAGCTGGCCGAAACGCTTATGCAGGTCGTCTTTGCTGTCAGCTATGGCTTCCTTGTTACGGTGGTGTTTTACAAGGGCGGAAGCCTTCTTCCCTGCATTCTGTCTCACAGCCTGTTTGACATTTTTGCTCAGTTCGCATCGGATGGCGCTTCACCGTTGCTGAACCGGATCGGCCACGGCGTCACGATCATATTAACGGTCCTGTACTGTCTGTATTTGGCAAAACGCGTGGAGACATCGCCGGTAAACCTTGTAAACAGACAAAAGGCGAAAAACGAAACTGACAAATAAACAGTCTGCTCAGGGCTGATCTCGGTTTTTCAAAGGACGTATCTGTATCCTCGTTTTACAGATACGTTTTTTAATGGCGCTTTCTTCTTAAAAAGCATTTTCATAAATACTTGAATATAATTTTTAATTCACTTATTTATTTAGTTAAGGACGTCCGAATCTGAAGAAAGAGGAGGAAAAAACAAAGTGAATAACAAAGAGCTTCACGAATACATTGAAAACAGCAGCGGCAACGAGAGTAACATCGCACAGATCTGTGTCATTCGAAAGGGAAAGATCATCCTGAATGACAGCTGGCGTGGTTTTACAGACAAAGACGCCGCAAACGTCAATTCCGTTACCAAGGGTATCATGGGACTGCTGACAGGCATCGCGATCGACGAAGGATTTATCAGAAGCGTCGACCAGAAAGTACTGGATTTCTTTCCAAACTATCAGGTAAAAAGAGGCGAAAAAACGATCTATGAGCTAAACAACAGACATCTTATGACGATGACGGCGCCTTATAAATATCGTCATGAACCATGGACGAAAGTCTGTATATCCGATGACTGGACGCTGGCGGCTCTAGATCTTCTGGGCGGAAGAGGAGGCATTACCGGCGAGTTCAAGTATGCGACGCTTGGCATACAGGTCCTTGCCGGCATCATTGAAAATGCTTCGGGGATGAAATGCATCGATTTTGCGAATCGTTATCTTTTTTCTGCGCTGGCTCTTCCCGAAAGGACCGATCACGGCAACAGCTCAAAAGAAGACCAGTTTGACTATCTCATGAACAAGAACCCACGAAGATATGAATGGTATACAGACCCCAAGGGGACCGTTACGGCCGGCTGGGGACTCTGCATGTCGGCACAGGAACTGGCAAAGATCGGAAATCTCATCCTGGATGATGGGATCTATAAGAAAAAAAGGATCATATCGAAAGAGTATCTGAAAGATATGCTGAGACCTCACCTGAAGCTTGATGAACGGATGGGGAATATGAGCTACGGATATCTGTGGTATAAGCCGTTTGAAAACAAAGAAGTCTATGCGGCGATCGGCGATGGCGGAAACATCATTTATGTAAACAGAGAAGAAAATACATCAGTCGGTATCACCGGCACATTCAAGCCGAGGATCTTTGACAGAGTCGGCTTCATCGAAAAAGTGATCCTGCCGTCTTTGTAATACTGTAAACACTATAAAAGCGATTTTTGAAACAGGGCATCAGCGTATCTGCGCTGATGTTTTGTTTTTTTATATTGCACTGACTCATACTGACAGTAGAAAAAATCAGATCTGACTGGTATGAATGGTCCGTTCATTTCCGGATATCGTTTCTATAAAATAGAAAACGGAAGGGACAGGAAAGAATATGAAAATGATGCTGGCAGAAAATATCCGGAATTTCCGCAAGGAACGTTCATTGACACAGGAACAGCTTTCCGAAGCACTGGGGGTGACGGCAGGAGCCGTATATAAGTGGGAAGCAGGGCTTTCTGTACCGGAATTGGAAATGATCCTTGAGATCGCCGATCTGTTTGATACTTCGGTCGATGTGCTGCTTGGTTATGAAGTCAAGGACAACCGCATGGAAGCGAGCGTAAAACGTTTGCAGGACCTTCGGCGAAACAAAGATCCGAAAGGTCTTTCCGAAGCAGAAAAGGCGCTTATGAAATACCCCAACTCCTTCAAAGTCGTCAACGAAAGTGCCGCCCTGTATCGGACACTCGGTGTCGACCTGGGAGATAAGCAGCTGTTTCATCGGGCATTGGAACTGCTGGAACGGTCAAGAGTTCTTTTAGGGCAGAACGAAGATCCCCAGATCAGTGAACAGACGATCTATGGAAGGATCGCCGGTACCTATCTGGGGCTGGGTGAAACCGATAAAGCCATAGAACTTTATAAGGCCCATAACGCCGGAGGCCTGTTCAGTCACGATATCGGGAACATCCTTGCGCAAAGCGGAGCAAGTGAAGAGGCCATGCCATATTTATCGGAATCACTGCTGAGCCACGTAACGGATCTGATCAGTACGATCAGCGGCTATGTGAATGTGTTTTTCGACAGCGGAGACCACATCTCCTGTCAGGCGATCCTTCAATGGGGGATAGAGATGCTTTCGGGACTGCGGAAAGAAAGCAAGCCAAACTATTTCGACAAAGTCGATGCCGTTCTGTTTGCGGTGCTGGCACAGTCACAGTTCGTGTCGGGACAATCTGAGAAAGCAGAAAGTTCGTTGCAAAAGGCAAAAGAGCTCGCCAGATTCTTTGATGGCGCACCAAGCTATGATGAAAGCGATATCCGCTTTGTCTGCCGTATCGAAGGAGCAAGCGCCCATGACAGCATGGGTGCCACCGCCATGGACAGCGTCAGAAACGCGGTAAATCAGTCGGGTAACGAAGAGTTCATCGCTCTGTGGAGATCCGTCAGCGGAAAAGAGGGACTGTTATGAATAAGGAAGAGATCAGGACACTGCGCCGGCCTTTTGTGAAGACGCTGTTCAGAAACAATCATTTCAACCTGGTGATGAGCCTGGTCGCGACGGCTCTTGCTGCAGCAGCGGAACTGACAGTCTCATGGCTGATCAAGGAAGTCGCTGATCTGATCTCCGGAGAGTGTCCGTATACTCTGAAAACACTTCTGATGATCACAGGAAGTGCGTTTATACTGTTTCTTGCGGCAGGAGCGATCGATTGGGTCTTTCTTTCAAGATTCCGGGCAAAAGCGATGAAGCAGTATCGGGAATATGTCTTTGACAGGCTCATGGAAAAAGGCATTCAGGCTTTCTCCGGTGAGAACAGCTCCTTGTACATTTCCGCTCTCTCCAATGATGTGAATACGATCGAAACAGAATTCGTCAACAGGCTGCAAAGCACACTGCAGGTCATGATCGCGTTTATCGGTGCTTTGGCTCTGATGTTATGGTGCAGTCCACTGCTGACGTTGGTTGCCGTCGGTTTTTCGCTGCTCCCGATCATCGTATCGGTCGTCCTTGGCAGCAAAGCGGCAAAGACGGAAAAGAATGTTTCCGATCAGAAAGAGATCTATACCGGCATGCTGAAAGATACACTTATGGGATTTTCGGTGATCAAGAGCTTCAAGGCAGAGAAAAGTATCGCCCGCTTGCACAGCGGCAGCAATACAGCGGTGGCTGAAGCTTCGAAGGAGCGCACGAAGATCAATGTACTGACAAACAACGCCTCCGGCATTGCGGGAGCGGTCCTGCAGTTCGGCGTCTTCTTTGTAGCCGCAGCCCTGGCACTTTCCGGAAAAGGCGGTATCACCGCCGGTACAGCTATCGTCTTCGTACAGCTTCTCAACTATGTGCTGGGACCCATACAGGTCTTCCCGACCTTCTATGCAGGCATGATGTCTGCCAATTCGCTGATCGACAAGCTGGCGCAGGCACTGAATAAAAATGTTTCTGATGAAGGGGAAGAGATCGCGCCGCATCTCACAAAGGGGATCTCGGTCAAAGATCTTGCGTTTGCCTATGAGGAAGGAAAGAGCGTGCTTCGTGACGTGGACATGCAACTGCGCGCCGGCGGCTGTTACGCATTGGTGGGCGGTTCCGGCAGCGGCAAATCGACCATCTTGAATCTGCTGATGGCTTCCTCGAAAAACTATCAGGGTGAGATCCTTTATGACGGCAAAGATCTCAAAACGATATCTGCCGGTTCGCTCTATGATCTTGTGTCTATGATCCAGCAGAACGTATTCGTCTTCAACAGCACGATCGCCGACAACATCACGATGTTTTCAAAGTTCCCGCAGGAGGAGATCGATCGCGCTGTGCGGCTGTCGGGGCTCTCTAAGCTCATCGATGAAAAAGGAGCGGACTATCTCTGCGGAGAAAACGGATCCGGTCTCTCCGGCGGGGAACGGCAGCGGATCTCCATTGCCAGAGCGCTTTTAAGAAAAACGCCGGTGCTGTTCGTGGATGAAGCTACGGCGTCCCTGGATACCGAGACCTCCTTTGAGGTGCTGGACGCGATCCTGAAACTGGACGGATATACCCGCGTCATCGTTACCCACGATCTGGATGAGAATATCCTGCGCCGCTGTACCGGTCTGTTTGCGCTGAAAAACGGTACAGTCTTAGAGCGGGGAACTTTCGATGAGCTGATGGAGGAAAAAGGATACTTCTACTCATTGTATACGGTATCCCAGCGTTAACAGATGATACACACAGTCAATATGCGGATGCACGAAATATCAAAGCGAGGACGATGCTGCTTGCAGCGACATAAAGCGGCAGATGCTGATCGAAAGATCCGTTTTTGTTCCATAGTTAAATATTGGTGGTGCTAGAATTTATCATAAGGAGCTATACATATGGAAAACGATAAGAAAGCTTTTATGGGAAGAACCGTAAGGCACGGCATCACTTTTGGCAGTGCACTGGCTATGGTCATCAGCTATACCAAGTGGCAATCCATCGGCTGGGCTATTTTCCATGGACTGCTCAGCTGGGCCTACGTGCTGTATTACATCATCCGCTATTGACGAAATATACGGAAAGGACAGCGCAGATCGAAATCAAGATACTGCGTCATCCTTTTCTAAAAAACAATACGATCCATCAAAAAACCGTCTGATCTAGATAATCAGGCGGTTCTTTTTGTCTGTCATTATCAGCGATCGTTCATCTTATGCAATCTTCAGATCGTAATAGAAGGTGAAAGAGTCTCCTTCCAGGGAATAATCTTCCACCACTTCCGGGGAAAGTTCTTCGCCATTCACGAAGAGATCGACAGGATCATTGAACACATATCCTGGTGCGGCTTTGACTTTGCCGAAAACCGTATAGGTCCTGCCGTATTCTATCCTTTCATCCGAATAAAAGACGAGGGTATTGTAGGTCTTCCAGTAGGCTTCTTGCCTGCTTATGCCGTTCTGACAGAGCGTATCGATGTGATATTTATCGCTTTTTGAAACGATGACGGGCACGGGAGACTGATCGAAACCGGAAGGGTCCTTACATGCAATAATAGTACCCGCCTCAGGCTGAAGTATCATCAGCTCGACGGTCTCGATTACTTCGTTTTCTTTTACTTCATCAAATTCGTCTTTCATAGGTCGGTTTCCTTTTTAAGATATCTTACCAGACAGCGACTCTGTCTTCCGGTGCCAGATACATGCCGTCACCTTCCTTGATGCCGTAGGTCTCATAGAATTCTTCGAACTGCTGAAGGACGGCGTTGACTCTGAGGTAAGCTAAGGCATGCGGATCGGAGAGGATGCGGACGTCGATCTTTTCTTTTGTTTCGGTGTGCTTGCGGATCTCACTTTGATAATCAATGCTGTTGCGCTGATCCCAGCCAAGCCACAGGTGATAGAGGTTGGAGACTATCCTTCCGTCTTCGCTTTCGGGATCTTCGTCGGCGATGATGGCCTTCAGTTCGTTTTTCAGTTCAAAAGAGCGATCATCGAAACTGCTGTCGGAAGTATAGCCGGGGCGAAGCTGCGAACTGACCATCCAGTCATGATTCACTGCGACATAGAAGTCATCTTTGAGATCGGGGTCATAGCCGGAGTCTCTGACAGTGCCGAAGACGTTGGAATCGATCCAAGGCTTTTCGGTTTCAAAACGTTTGGCAAATGCGTCTTCCACAAGATCCTGTGCAGGTTCTTCGGAAGGCTCCTGTGCTGGTTCTTCTGCCGGCTTTGTGCAGGCCGTAAGAAGCAGGGTCAGTATAAAAAGCAGGACTGTGATTTTCTTTTTCATCGTTCTCCTCTCAGATCGCCGGCATCTGAAACGGCGCATATAAAAACGTAAAGATCATTGTTCCCAGTAATGTGCGACATGTCCGCGTATCTCCGCGATGAGATCTTCGCCGCAGGATTCGATATCGAATTCGGGATAGGATCTGCGGAAGACGTTCAGGAAATCGTCCAGAGTCGTCCCCGGGAATGTTTTCAGATAAAACGGTGCCATCGTATCAAGAAGCTGTTTCTGCTCCTCGTTGATCGTTCCGCCGGAGACCAAAGAAAGGAAATGGTCGCTTAATTCACGGAATTGATTGTCTTTCATTTTCATCTGCCTCGTTACCTATATTGTAGCTGTTTCAAAGGGTGTTGCAAAAAGAAACCGAAGAAGCGGGCACTTGTGTAATACAGGTACCAAAGATCTTTGTCCGTTTCATTTTTTGATACGGGTGAAATCGTAGGGTAAAATGACCTATATAGATGATACACTGATAATCGATGGAACCTGTATGTGACAGGGAAGCTGTCCGCTTCTTTTGACAGACAGATCATCGAAAAAGATTCTGAGCAAATCGGAGGAAAATCATGTTATTTACCTACTATCTGTCAAAACCGATCAACTGGATCCTGCCGCTGATCTTACAGGTGATCGTTTATTACCGCCTCTTAAGAAAGATGGGCATGGACCCAAGACCGGCGTTCATTCCTTTCGTGGCAGAAGGAAAGATGTCCAAGAACCTGTTCAGGCATAAGTCACTGCACCTGCATTTCCTTGTCCTTACGGCGATCATGCTGGGCGGAGGCTTCTATCTGCGTTATACCCGCGGCGGTTTCCAGGCCAAGCTGTTCGGTATCGTATTCACTCTGATCGCCATATTGATCTATGGTCTGTTCATGATGATGCTGTACTGGCGCATCTGCAACTGCTTCGGCAAGGGTTTCTTCTATAAAGTAGGAACGCTGATCTTCCCGATCCCGTTCTTATTCCTGCTGACAAGAGCGAAAGAGATCTTCTGGGGCTTCCCGGAATTTCAGCCGATCATCCGCAGCAAGCCTGTCCGTTTCCTTTTCGGGCTCTTGTATGAGGGTGCCTTCATTTCGGTCGCACTTTCCGTCTTTGGCGCAGTTGCCTATTTCTCGGCAATGTTATATCCGCCAAGACCTCTGGTACAGCTGATGCTTGCGGACAAGAATGAAAGCATCAGAGGATTGAAGGGCGATGGCCGCATCGTCGAAAGGATCGAGACAATGGGCTCGGATTACTTCTATCTCAACAGCCGTTATTCGGGAAGGGACCGTTATTTCCCGGATCACACCAACGATGAGAGCGTCGTCGTTCTTGAATATATTATCGGATCCAACCTCGAAGACACCAGAGGTCTGGCCACCTACAATATCGACCAGATGAAGGATGCGACCAAGGAAGGTGAAGGTCTGAAATTCGTCATCCAGGCCGGCGGTTCCTATCGCTGGTTCACCGATGGCATCAAAGATGAGACCGTTGCCCGCTATGAGATCGCGAACGGAAAGCTTGAGAAAGTCGCCGATGCCAGCGAAAGCCGTTCGATGGTCAACAGCGAAGAGCTCTACGATTTCTTAAGCTGGGCAAAGAAAGAATATCCGGCCGATCGCTACATGCTGGTATTTTGGGATCATGGCGGAGGCTTGTCGAGCGGATTTGGCGATGACCCGTTACGCAACGAGGTCGATCCCGATCATGAGACGATGCTGGTAAGTGATATCGTCGATGCTTTGGAAAAAGCCGATATGAAATTCGATATGATCGGTTTCGATGCCTGCCTGATGCAGGATATCGAGATCGCTTATGCCATGGAACCGTATGCCGACTTCTATCTGGGATCCGAAGAGACCGAGAGCGGTGACGGCTGGTATTACACTTCCGCATTCGGGCTCCTGGCAAGAAATCCGAACATGAAGACCGAAGATTTCGCAAAAGAACTGATCTCCGCATTCGACTTATACAACGCGATCGCCAACCATGGCGAAGCACAGACCGACACGACCTTATCGCTCATCGACCTGTCGAGGATCAAAGCCGCTTATGACGCCCTGGAAGATCTCTATGAGAAACAGGATGCGGCGATCCGCAAAGATCCGGCAGACTATGGCGACATCTCACTGGCGGTATCGAACTCCTATCCGTTCTCCGGAAGCGAACAGGTCGACCTGATCGACTATCTGCAGAGACTCGATGAGACTGACTATGACGATACGATCGTCAGCAGCCAATACATCAAAGACCTGATCGCCCGCATGAGAGCGGCTGTCGTCTACCGCAACGCCGTTTCAAACTACGGCATCAACGGTCTGGCAGTGACGTTCCCGTATGATTCGCTTACGACTTACGACAAAGAACACAGTGAATTCGTTGCCCTGGATCTGGAGAAGACTGCAAAATTCTACGATGACTATTTCAGTGTCATGGCCTATATGAAAACGAATTCCGGTGAACCGGTCGAAGTATTCGGCATTCCGATCGAAGCCGAAGACTACACGCAGAGAGAATGGTATGTATCCGGCTTTGAGAATTACGCAGAGATCCCTTCGATCATCGATATCCCTATGATCGCAACGGAAGATGGTTACCTGCTCGATCTGCCGGACAGCGCCTGGAAGATCGTTGTCGATTCCGATCTGGTCATGTTCCAGAAGGCAGAAAAAGGCTGGCGTTATCTGGGCAGAGACGTACCGGGAGCTTTGGATGAATACGAACATCCGATGGCTTCGACTGACGGCACCTGGATCCACATCAACAACCGGCTGGTCAGCTATGAGACTCAGACGCCGGTAGAAGCACCGGAAGGCATCATCTACAAAGGAACGGTCAAGGCCCGCCTGAACAACAAGGACGACATCCTGCTGCAGGTGGAATGGGAGCCGGTCAGCGAAGATACGTCGCGCGACATCAAGGGCAAAGTCAAAGGCTATACCTTCTTAGACAATGATCTGTCACACAGAGAAAAGGGTATCCAGGAACTCAGCCCGGGCGATTCCCTGCGCTTCCTCTTTGACATCTATGATGAGGACGGAAACCTCGTCGAGACGGAAGCTTACGGCAGCACCCTCAGAGTCTCCAAGCAGGAATCTCTGGAAGTGGCAGACAAGCCGCTTGGCGAATGTGATGTGCGGTACGGCATCCGTCTGACGGATATCTTCCAAAGAGAATTCGTCACGGAAATGATCGACGAGCATATTCCGCAGTAAACAAGATTTAAGAAAAGCGACTGCTGTGCATGACACGGCAGTCGCTGTTTTTTAATGAAGATTATGAGTTTTCTGATTACTGTTTCTTTTTGAGTCCGAGCAGTGCCAGCATGGATGCCGACTTGAGGAATCCGCCGATCAGTATGATCGGCAGCAGACATACGAAGATGACTAAGAATGCCTGTAAGAGGATATAGATGACGTTTTCAAGGCTCAGCTCTTTCCATACGAAAGCGTCTTTTGAAACAAAGAAGACGTAGATGGACCAGCCGATAAATACGGCTCCGCCAAACAGCGTATAGATAAAGTCACGGATCATCTTCATCGTCTTGCCGGCGATGAGATTGCGTAATGCCAGATCGAAGAACTTGCTTCTTTCGGCAAGGTATTTATCGACATCCTTCGGGGATTCTTTGAATGCGGCGTAAAGCACTTCGTCTTTGATCGGATCGTGGTCGATCTCGATCGGGCCGATCTTAAGTTTCATACTGACAGCCTCCTTGTATACGTTCTTATTTTAGAAAGCGAAACGATTTTAATCAACCGTTCCTTCGTCCAAAAGATCCATGTAGATCCTGTCTCTGTCAAAACGCACACAGACCCTGTTTTCATAAAGAGATGCGATATCTTTGCGTAACGCATCGATATGATCCTTGTTTTTCTTACTGACGGCATCAAATAGCCTATGTTCTTTGAAAAACAGGAAGCTATCGGCATATTCATACGCCAGGCAGGGGTCGTGAATGGAGAAGATGAGTTTTTTATTATGCCTTTTCAGATGATCTTTCAGGAAAGAAAGCAGGTCGTGCTGTTTCAGAAAGTCCAAAGAGCTGACCGGTTCATCCATGACAAGGACGTCCGCATCCTGATAGATCGCTCTGGCCAGATAGATGAGTCTTTTCTGGCCGAAGGAAAGGGCGGAAAGATCTCTTGCGATGAGATCGCCACACTGTAATTCTTTCAATAAGGTCCTGACTTCTTCTTTTTCGCTTTCATCGGGTCCTTTGAAGAAGCTGCGTCTCGAGATCTTACCCATACATACAAAATCCAGGACGGACATATTCAAAGGATCTTCGATCTGCTGCGGAACATAGGAAAGAAGACGTGAACGTTTTTCTTCACTCAAAGTACTGATATCGATGCCGTCAATTAAGATCTTTCCCTTTTCGGGTTTCAGAAGACCAAGCAGGAGCTTCAGCATCGTCGTCTTACCTTCGCCATTGAGCCCGAGCAGCGCCGTGCTCGTAAAATCCACAAGAGAAAAATTCAGATCTTCAAAGATCTTCTGATCACGGTAGGAAAAGGATACGTTTTGAAATTCGATCATAGTCTTCCTTTCTTCAGATACAGGAAAACAAAGAGGATCACAGCACCGGTCAGCGAAGTGATGATACTGACGGGGATCTCGGACATCGTAAGGGTCCTGGCTGCCGTATCCGATAAAAGAAGGATGGAGGCACCGATCGGCATGCACAACAGTAAGGTCTCTTCAAAGGAAGAATGAAAGAGAGTCTTAACGATATGAGGTGCCAGAAGGCCGATCCAGGAGACGATGCCCGACATTGAAACGCAAGACGCCGTTAGCAACGTGGAGATACCGATACAAAGCAAATATAGCTTTCCGGTATCGACGCCCAGGGATCTGGCTTCTTCTTCATTGATCAGCAGCGCCTTGAAGCGGTGTCGAAGCAAGATCACCAGGAAAAGACAGGGCAATACGATGAGTGCCGTAGAAAAGAGCTTGTTTTTGTTGATCAGCGAAAAGGAGCCCATCAGCCAGTAGTCGATCACTGCCAGCTGGGTCGAAGGATCAGCGAGATACTTGAACGCCATGATCGCCGAATTAGCCAGAGCAGAGACGATGATCCCCGCAAGAAGCAGAGAGATCCTTTGATCGCGTCCGATGAGTCTTGCAAGAAGCAAGGAGACGATCACCGCCGTGATGCCTCCGGCAAAGGAAAAGATCTGCCGCAGGAAAGGCGAATCGGCAAAGTACAGGATGGCGATGATGGCGCCGACCGAAGCACCGCCGCTGACTCCTAAAGTGTCGGGCGATACCAGGGCATTATGAAAGCCGCTCTGGTAGAGAAAGCCGGCGACTGACAAGGCCATCCCGCACAGGATGACCTGCAGGCAGCGGACCAGGCGGATATTGTAGAAGATGTTTACCGCGACTTCTTTCCCTTGTCTCAGAAACAGGATCGCAAAGATCTCCTTCAAAGACAGAGGATACCTGCCAAGTGTCAGCGAAAGGATGAAACAGCCTGACAGAAGCAGGATTGCGATGAGGTATTTTTCAGAAGTCTTCATCCGTTACGTCGATCGCGTAATAGTTCTTATAGAAAGCAACAGCTTCTTTGACATAGCGGTCTTTTTCGATGAGTTCCGGATGAAGGATACCGGCCATCCAGTAAAGACCCAGCACGGAAGAAGGCTGCGGATAGTCCCAGGCTTCGATCTTCGAAGGGATCATGCAGACCTTGTTTTCTTTGACCGCCCTGAGATCTTTCAGAGTCTCGTCGTTTAAAAGATCGTCGATCGTATATTCGGCATAGTTGACAACAAAGATGTATTCCGGATCCCACTCCAGAAGCTGCTCAAGCGAGATGTCGGTCCAGGAGCTTCCTTCCAAAGGTGCCGAGACACATTCACCGCCGGCGATCTCCACCATCTCGCGCTGATACATGTTGCCGCCGCAGGTATGAAGGATGGAGCTGTCTCCGGCGATATAGACGCTTGGCGTTTCCGCGTTTGCGGTCGCTGAAGAGACTTCACTTACGACACCGTCATAATAGGCGATCAGTTCTTCGGCCTTGGATTCGACGGCACAGACTTTGCCGATGATCGAAAGCAGTTCGTTGAACTTTTCATAGCTTTCCGGATCGACGACGATGCTCGGGATGCCTAAACCTTCAAGCACTTCGGCGGCATCTTTCTGCTTCTTCGGCAGGAAGACGACATCCGGTTCCAGAGAAGCGATCGCTTCGACATTGATCTCCTTGCCCGAACCGACACCCGGAAGTTCGATGAGCTCCGGTGCGGCGAGCTTATAAAGACCGCGGCTGTTGGCTTTCATTTCGACACCGACGATCTTTTCTTTGAGTCCCAGTGTCAGCATCGATGCCGTGACAAGATAATAGGTCGAGACGACTTTTTCTGCCGGCTTTTCAAGAGTTACCAGACGGCCGATCTGGTCATTGACCTCGATCGCAGCGCTTTCTTCCTGGACCTCTTCAACCGGTGCTTCCTGCTTCTCGGGGGCACAGCCAAACAGGGTGAAGGATAAAAGAAGAGTCATGAGGATCGTCAGTATTTTTTTCATATCGTTATCTCCCGGAAGCGTTATATTTTCAAAAATATAACCATCGTCTATACAATACCATACTTTTATCATCCCTCACGCAATACCTTTGTTTCAGTTGGAACAGGTCATACAGACAGCTTTTAAATGCATCATAGACATAGTTTATAATGAGTTTAAGAAGAAAGACCATGGCAAAAAAGAAAGAAATAACGAATGAAGAAATACTGAGCCTGGTGACCGGCGGACGTCTGCGTTATGGCTATCGGGAAAATCCGGATGAAATGATGAGCAGATACGAGACCATCAATACCAAAGAAGAATTCCTTGCGGGATTTGAAAAAAGATGGAGAGTGGGTATCGGCAAAGCCTATCTTCAAGATAAATTTACAGACGACTTTTCGGAAGAAGATCTGCAAGCCTGCCTGGAATACATCAACGAGCATTACGAGTACAAAGGAGAGAATTATTACTGATCCGCACACCGCAGCAGGGCAGATAATGCTTCAAAACGATCTCTGAACGGATCAGAGACCGTTTGGATTTGTCTGTAAAGAGTGTCAGCCCTTATACTATAGGTGCAATGTTTACGCTCAAATTAAATTCAGTACTGGTCGATGAGGATGGCGAAAAGTTTTTCGGCAGCGGACCGATGCGCTTACTTGAAGGAGTGAAACGATACGGTTCCCTTTCCGCATCCGCCAAAGCGATGGGCATGTCCTATTCCAAGGCATACAGACTCATCAGCCACGCAGAAAAGGCGCTGGGCTTTCCGCTTCTGGAGTCCCATTCCGGCGGCAAAAGCGGCGGTGCATCTTTTCTCAGTCAAAAGGCCGAGATCTTTTTGCGTCTGTATAAGGAATATGCGGCAGACAATACAGCCTTCGGCAGACGCCATCTTGACAGACTTGTCATCGATGAAGATCTGCAGGGACTGAAGATCATCGTCCTGGCTTCCGGCAAGGGCGTCCGTTTTGAAGAAAACAAACTGCTTTATGAACTGAAAGGAAGAAAGCTGGTCTCCTATATCCTGGAGACTCTTTCTGTTTTAAAGGAACATTGCATCGTATCGACGATCCACGAGGAAGTAAAACAGATCGCGGAAAGCCTGGGCTATGAAACCGCCATGCATGAAGATGAAAGCCTGAGTGCTTCGATCAGGGAAGGTCTTAAAAAGATCGCTTCACCTTGTGCAACGATGTTCGTACAGGCTGACCAGCCGTTAGTGACGCTTTCATCGATCCTTTCTCTGGCGGACGCCTGGCGAAACGACAAAGAGAGTTTCTATAAGCTTTCTTATCATGGTGAAGCGGGAGCACCGACGGTCTTTCCGGAAGCGTATTTTGAAGGATTGAAACAGCTTAAGGGTGAATCGGGCGGTTCGGCTTTGATAAAAAAGCACCCGGAAACAAAGATGCAGAAAGTCGAAGCACTGTTTCCCTGGGAACTCTGGGACGTGGATACCAAAGAAGATCTGAAGTATTTTGAAGATATGATCGGCTATCTTGAAAAGGAGGCTCAATGATCCGTTTTGAAAATTATGTAAGACCGAAAACATTTGACGAAGCATATGAACTGAACCAGTCATTTCAAAATGTCGTCGGCGGCGGAATGATGTGGCTGCATCTTTCCGATGCCGGCTACGACACTTTCATCGACCTGTGTGATCTGGGTCTCGATACGATCGAAGAAGAAGATGCCTGCTTCAGGATCGGTGCGCAGGTCGCTCTGTCTGCTTTGGAAAACAGCGAAAAACTTGAAGAGTATTTCGGAAATGCCTTTAAGGATGCCTTGAAGCACATCGTCGGCGTCCAGTTTCGAAACTGCGCCACTCTTGGCGGAAGTATTTCCGCAAAACTGGGCTTTTCCGATATCATCACGCTCTTGCTGCCACTGGACTGCCGGCTGATCTTTCATAAACAAGGGGAAGTCTCTTTGAACGACTTCCTGGCACAGAAGAATCAGCGGGACATTTTGAAATACATCCTCATACCCAAAAAGAAAACGAAGATCGCTTTTGAATCGGTACGAAAGACCTATACCGACCTACCGGTACTCAACGTCTGCGGTGTGAAAAATCAAGACGGATATCTCTTTGCGGTCGGAGCCAGGCCTAATATCGCTGTGTTAGCGAAAGAGGAAGAAGAAGTGATCTTCGGATCCAATCAGCGTGGTTCCAAAGAGTATCGTCAACATCTCTATGAAGTTTTGAAGAAGCGCATCAAAGATGCACTGGAGGAAAACTGATGCAGGCAAGATTCATCATCAACAATGAAGTCATCACCAGGGACATCGATCCTGACATGACGTTGCAGAAGTTTTTAAGAAGAGAGAAATACTATTCCGTGAAGTGCGGCTGCGAGACGTCCAATTGCGGCGCCTGCACGGTGCTTTTAGACGGCAGGCCGGTCTTGTCCTGTTCGATCCTGGCAGCAAGAGCGGCCGGCCATAAGATCGAAACGCTGGAAGGCTTACAGAAAGAGGCTGAAGAGATCGGTGCCTATGTGGCTGATGAAGGGGCAGACCAGTGCGGTTTCTGCAACCCCGGCTACATCATCACGATGATCGCTTTGTTCAGGGAAAACGAAGATCCCGACGACGAGACGATCCGGATGTGGCTGTCGGGCAATCTTTGCCGCTGTACAGGCTATGAAGGACAGATGCGCGGTTTCATCAAGTACCGCGATTCAAGGAGGGCAGGATGAAGGATCTCAAGATCGTAAACAAGCCCGTCCGCAAGAAAGACGCGATGCAGCTGCTAACCGGCAAACCGGTCTATACCGATGACCTGGTCAGGGAACCCTGTCTGATCGTCAAATTGCTCCGCTCTCCGCACGCCAACGCGATCGTCAAAGAGATCGATACTTCCGAGGCGATGAAGGTCGAAGGCATGGAGGCGATATTCACCTACAAAGACATCGACCAGGAGGGGGAACGCTTCACGACAGCCGGTTCGACCTACCCGGAGTTTTCACCATACGACCGTCTGATCATCGACCGTCATGTCCGTCATGTCGGCGACGTCGTCGCCATACTGGCCGGCAAGAATGAGAAGGCTGTCGATAAGGCGATGAAACTCGTGAAGGTCGAATACGAAGTCCTGGGTGCGGTACTGGATTTCAAGACCGCTCTGGACAACGAGACGATCATCCATCCGGAAGACAACTGGAAGGCGCTGGTAGATACCGGCGGCAACGTGAAACGCAATCTCGTTTCTTCCAATGTCTCACAGATGGGCGACATCGATGCCGTGCTTTCAAAGTGCAAGTATGTGATCGATCGGACCTATCACACCAAGGCGACACAGCAGTGCTACATGGAGCCGTTCACGACCTATTGCGAACTCGATCCGTACGGAAGGCTGCATATCATTTCTTCCACCCAGATCGTCTTCCATGTCCGTCACATCGTCGCCAACGCCTTGCATATACCGAAGTCGCAGATCCGCGTCACCAAGCCGAGAGTCGGCGGCGGATTCGGCGCAAAACAGACGGCAGTTTCGGAAGTCTATCCGGCTTTCGTCACCTACAAACTGAAAAAACCATGCAAGATCGTCTATACGCGAAAGGAGTGTTTCACTGCTTCCTCTCCGCGTCATGAGATGCAGATGCATGTGCGCATCGGTGCCGATGAAAACGGCATCATCAAAGGCATCGACTTACATACTCTGTCCAATACCGGCGCCTATGGCGAACACGGTCCGACGACGGTCGATCTTTCCGGCCACAAGTCGATCCCGCTCTATGGCAAGCAGGAGGCCTACCGCTTCGCAAGCGAGGTCGTCTATACCAACCGCATGTCTTCCGGTGCCTATCGGGGGTTTGGGGCAACGCAGGGTCTGTTTGCGGTGGAATCGGCGGTCAATGAACTTGCCGATCTGATGAAGATCGATCCGATACAGTTACGGCTGAACAACATCGTCAAAGAAGGCGATGTCATGCCGGCTTATTTCAATGAGCCTCTGACTTCCTGCACGCTGGACAAGTGTCTTTTGAGGGCAAAAGAGCTCATCGGCTGGCAAGAAAAGGGACAAAGAAGGGTCCTGGATAACGGCAAGGTCCGCAGCCTTGGTGTCGCTTTGGCGATGCAGGGATCGGGCATCTCGTCGGTCGATGTGGGTTCGGCGACTCTGAGCCTCAATGAGGGCGGCTTCTATTCTCTGACCATCGGTGCAGCCGACATGGGAACGGGCTGCGATACGACACTGTCGCAGATCGCTGCCGAAGTTTTGGATTGTGAACTCGAACAGATACAGGTCTTCGGTGCCGATACCGACATCTCGCCATACGATTCGGGTTCCTATGCCTCATCGACTGCCTATGTGACCGGCAAAGCCGTGGAGCGCTGTGCATTGAAACTGCGGGATGACATCATCGCCTTAGGGGCACAGATGCTGGAAACGGACAAAGAAGTCTGTGATTTCGATGGTAAAAAAGTTTACTTCGAAGATAAGGAAGTCTCTTTGGAAGATATCGCCTACAAGGCGATGGTCTTCAACAACGAAGCTTTGAAAGAGACCGTTTCGTATTCTTCCAAGACCTCACCGCCGCCGTTCATGGCCGGTGCCTGTGAACTGGAGACAGACTTTGAGACAGGCGAAGTCAAGGTGATCGAATATGTAGGTGTCGTCGACTGCGGCACACCGCTCAACCCGAATCTCACAAGGATACAGGCGGAAGGCGGCATCTTACAGGGTATCGGCATGGCTCTGAGCGAAGATGTCAATTATTCGGCCAAAGGTACCGTACTGGAGAATTCGTTCATGGAATACAAGATCCCGTCAAGGATGGATGTGGAAAAGATCACGGTCGACTTCAAACCGTCCTATGAACACCTGGGCCCGTTTGGTGCCAAGTCGATAGGCGAGGTCGTCATCAACACACCATCACCAGCCATCCAGGAAGCGATCTATCAGGCTTGCGGCAGGCGCTTCTATGAGCTGCCGATCAAGGCGGAAGATATCGCTTTGAGTTCAAAAAAATAAGAGCCGCCATTTGTACCATGGCGGCTTATAGCTTTTATTCGGTATCCTGTTTTTCTTTTTCGAGTTTCTTTGCGTACTCGAGATTCCTTTTTTGGCGGTCCAGTTCCCAGAATATCTGAGAAGACTGATAGCTCAGAAAAGACAGTTTTTTGTTGATATTATATTTCTGATTGCTCAGTTTGTTGTATTGTTTTTCGATCTTTCTGAGTTCGGCGGTCTTTTCAGAATATTCCTCTTCGATCTCTTTGGTCCTGGTCTCCAGCCGATCCTCAGCTTCTTTCAGATCTGCTTCGCTCTTGTGAAGCCTGTTTACGATCGATGTTCTCCATGTATCCGGCTGCGTAGTGCGTTTGATGTCAAACTGTTCCAATTCGTCGTTTTCACACCAGACCTTGTTCTTGTAATAACTGACCAAATCTTTGGCTTTCTCGATCTCATCTTTGACTGTCGTTTTATACCACTCGATGACCGGGGCAAGCTTTTCGTTCAGATCTTTCAGACGGTCTTTGAGGGGTTCCATTACTGATTCCACCTTTTTTATAGAAAGTTCCAGATCTTTGATCTGGGTTTTCAGTTCATTGTATCTGATCTCAAGTTCTTCGATACTCATTGGCCTATAGTCCATCTTTGACATGATAATGCCCTTCATAAAGATTATAATCCGATTCATTAAAGACGGGTTTTTAAGAAGACGGCAGCCCTGCAGATCGCTTTATTCCATTGTCATTTTTCCATCAAAGAGCCATGTGGTAAAAGTCAGGACTTAAAAAAAAGAGAAAATGAAAAAGCTGATGGTTTGATCGATCAAGTCATCAGCTTTTTAAATGTCTTATTCCTCTTCCTGTTCTCTTCGCCTGAGTATCGCAAACAGCAGCAATAACAGCAGGCCAAGGATTACCATCGCCGGTAACAACATCCACCAGGAGAAGATAAAGCCGCTTTGCGGTGTTTGTGTTTCTTCAGGGACCGGTGCCTCTTCCTGGACTTCCGGTTCAGCAACAGGTGTTTCAGGTTTTTCTTCTTTCTCTTCTTCCTGTTTGTGACCGTTGTTTAAAGAGTATGGCGTTTCCGAGACGTAGGTCACCGGAAGCTTGTATTCGCCTTCGATCGGTTCATGATCATAGGCCGGTTCATCGTTGGAAGGTGTCGGCGTCGGCGTCGGTGTCGGCGTGTTGCCATCGAAGATCCTTGAGAAGTCCTGGATGTAGATCTCTTCCAGGGAGTTGAAGGAGACGATGCGCGTCGAATCGACGTCTTCTTTGGCCTCACCATCCAAGAGGATGTAGGCCTTCAGGTTGGTGTGGCCTTCCTGACGCCAGAGGCCTTTGAACAGCGCGAAGCGTCCGTTCTTGGTGTGACCGCCCGGCAGATCGGTATGTTCCTCAAAGACAAGCTCATCGGTGTCGGCGTCATAAACGTAGGTGTGGATGTTCTTATCGGCAAAGCCGTGGTTGGTCACATACCAGTTGAGGCTCTCGTTCATGTAGACCAGCTCGTGGCCATAGAGGACCGAGATATGACCGGTATCCAGCGTCATTGGCATAGAGGAATCGATGTCCTCATGGTATCCGGAAACAGCGACTTCAAATTCCTGTGCGCTGTTGTCGCAATCGTTTGGCAGAACAAGCGAGGCATGAAGTTCGCCGGTCTTTCCCGGAGCGATATCTGTTGAGACACTTGTCAGATACTGACCGTCGATATAGATGCCGACTTGCGAAAGCGGATAGAAACCGGCATTTTCCACTTCGAGAGTGAACGGGACTTCAAGGCCTTTTCTGGCTTCGTCCGCATCATCGAAAGCGGTACTCAGGATATTGATCTGGTGATTCGACTTTCTGGCTTTGACATACAGGTCAGTCTGCGTATCGATGAATCGCGGATCGTCCTGACCCAACATCACTGTCTTTAAGCCGTCAAACGGCGCGGATGTATCGCTTTCCTGCAAGAAGTTGGATGCGTCGGTCAAAGAAGGATCGAAATTGGTCTGATAGTTCTGCACGGAGTAGTACAGGATCGGTTCGTTTTTCTTCGTGAAGGACAGGGCGTAGGAGTTGACCAGGGCATTCTCATCGATGTCGGTCAAGCCGCTCTTTGCCCAGGTATAACCGCCATCGGTCGAGAAGATCGCATAGGCGTTCTCGCTGGAATCTTTGGAACAGGTACCCATCAGAACGACATAGGAAGTCGCAAACTCTCCATAGATCTGATAGTCGCTTGAAGGGATGCGGATGTCTTCCGGCGTGATGCGATAGACGCCTACATCACCGGAATCTTCCAGACCGTAGAGAGCGCCGTTTTCCATCCAGGTGAGGATGCGGCCGCCGTTTCCCGTTGCTAAGAAGCGGCCGTTATAGGCGTTGTTTCTTTCCAAGATCAGGCTGCCGTCCTGATAGACCTGCAGAACGGAAGACATATTTCCGTTTTCGTCGCTGTTTCGCTTGGTGATAGCGAAGGTCTGTCGGCCGCCGAAGTATGCCGCATCAAAGGCGGTGATGCTTCCGGTAACGGAGAGGACTTTTTCATTCAGCCAGCTGCCGTCCTGATATACGGCAGTGCAGATATCATGCTCTGCCTCAACATTCAAAGACAGAGGATCGGAAGTATCGGCCAGGAAGTAGGCGATCTCGATGCCTCCCTGTGCAGAATCATAGACCCTTGCCGTCGAGGCAAAGACGTTCTCTTCGCCGGAAGCGTAGTCGGTGATCTGCGTTTCACTGTCCCACGTGTTGCCGCTCAGGTGTCTGGCAAGGAAGAGGTCGGTGCTTCTTGCGATCTCTTCCATCGAAGAAGATTCATTCAACGGTTTCAAAGCGTTGCGCCAAAGCAGATATGCGCTTCCGTCAACGCTGCGGAAGGTGTATGGATCAAAGTCGGCTGTGCCGTCGTCCGGAAGTGCCCAGGCGGGGTCGGAGATGAAGTTCTTTTCTTCGGCGAAGTAGAAGTTCATCAGTCGGGAACGGTTGCCGTTTTCTCTTGAGGCATCACTGCCTAAAAAGACGACGTTGTTCTGATAGATGTTGGCGGCGGAAGTATCGATCGCCTGTAGGCCCGGTTCGGGATAGATGTCTTTCGCAAGAAGATGCTCGAAGTCTTCGTCCCTTTCATAGCCTGTAAGTAAGTCGGGATCGTTTCCGTCGGTATTCCAGCTTCCGCTGTGTTCCGGTTCTCTGATCGCTCCGGCGACTTTGGCATAATTTCCGGAAAGCAGATAGCTGTCCAGGGAATCCTGCGCTGCAAAACCAAGCAGGGCATTCTTCTTGCCGCGTACGAAGTCGTGGCTGCCGGAGACCAGCGATAAGGAAAGCAGGGTCCTGGAGAAGAGTTTGACTCGGAATCCGCATTCGCCGGCCAAAACAAGAGAGTCCATCTCGGTATCCGGATAGAAGATCGTATAGCCGGCGATCGATCCGGCACCGTAGATGCCTACGGCTGCCAGCGAAGAGATGCCCAGTCCGCCGAAGAGTTCAAGTGCCAGTTTATAGCCCAGTCCGAAGCGGTCGACCGAAAAATCGGAGTACTTGGACTTGGCTTCGTCGTATTTCAGCTGGAAGTTCATGACGCCGTTGGCGCCGGTCATGGCCGTGACGTTCCAGGTCAGGATGAGATACTGGCCTTCGATCGAAAAGCCGGTGCCGATAAAGACGTTGAGTTCGCCTTTCAGCGGTTCGTTGGTATAGGTGTTGCCCTGGACATAGCCGGCAACATCGAAGATCAGTCCCATATTCCTGCCGGCAACGGCGCTTTTTTTCTCGGGATCGCCGTTGAAGGCTCTTTGTAAGTCGACCGGTGTTGCGCCGGTGCCGATCTTGCCCTGAGCGGCATCTTTCCAGAAAGAAGTGTTATTAGAGTTGATGCCGATGCCGACCACAAAACGGCCATCCGTGTAGGCTTTGGCAGAGACTGGCATCAGATAAGGTTCCATGACGAAGCGCATGCCCGGCAGCAGTTCGTCCATATTCAGCTGTATCGCGGATTCGTATTCCGAGGCGATCTGGTCCGGGAAACGTTCACAGAATTTTCCCTTGGCGATACGCAGTGTCAGAAGGCGGTTGATCAGATTGTTTCCGTTTGCGTCAAAGACACAGAGATAGACAGGGATACCGGTATATAAGGATGCGGTATTGACCGTAAAAGATTCCGACGGAGAAGTGAGTATGTCATAACGTTTCCTTGCGGAATCATCGTACTGGACCAGACGGTAGGTGTAGGATCCGCTGTCGCCCATGTGGACTTCAAAATGCAGGTCCTTCATCACATCGTCTTCGATCTCCATGACTTCATAAAGGACGTTCTTTCTTTCTTCTCCGGCGGACACATAGACCTGAGCGACATTGACAGAAAGTTCTTCCTGGGCTGTCAGTGTGTGGACAGGCAAAAGAAGAAGACAAAGAAATACAATGATGGTTTTTGTGATGTATCGATCCATAAGGGTTCTCCGCTTATCAACTGCGTTTCTATTGATTCTATTTTAATTCTTTCAAGGGTTTTTTCACATAGAAGTATAATGAAAATATAGAGGTGTATTATGTCCAAGATCCTGATCATTCATACGGGCGGTACCATCGGTATGACCAAGTCAGCCAATGGCTACATGCCGGATGGCGTATATTTCAAAGACGCGATCTTTCATATGGATTCCTTAAAGGCACCGGTGATGCCCAAATGGGACTTCATCGAGGTGGAACCTTTACTGGATTCATCGAAGATGTCGGTCAAAGAGTGGAACAAGATCGGAAAACTCGTTGCCGGCAATTATGACAATTATGACGGTTTCGTGATCCTGCACGGTACCGATACGATGGCTTATACGGCTTCCGCTCTGTCTTTCATGTTCAAAGGTCTGAAAAAACCGGTCGTGCTGACCGGATCACAGATCCCGCTTTGTGAAGTGCGAAGCGACGGAAGAGACAATCTGATCACTTCGATGCTGATCGCGGGAGAAGGGAAGGTGAAAGAAGTCTGTATCTATTTCGGCGGTCTTCTTTTGCGGGGAAACCGGGCGACCAAGTATTCGGCCATGGGCATGCGGGCTTTTGAAAGTCCCAACTATCCAAGCCTGGCAAGCGCCGGCACGGCGGTCCAGTACAACGAAGCGGCGATCTTGAAAGAAACGGATGTACCGTTCGAATTCCTGCCGTTCAAGGATGTGCCGATCGGCATGATCAAGATCTTCCCGGGCTTCCGTTTCGATCTGTTTGAGACGCTGCTGACCGAGAAGCTGAAAGGCGTGGTCGTCGAGACCTTCGGTTCGGGCAACATCCCGGACGATCAGGGCGTACTGGTCCCGATATTGAATAAGGCAAAAGAAAAGGGCGTCGTCTTTGCGGTATGTTCCCAATGCCTGCAGGCGAGAGTCGATATGGATACCTATGAAGCCGGCAGCAGCTTGAAAAAAGCCGGTGCGATCTCCGGCAAGGATATGACTTCCGAGGCGGCAGTCACCAAACTCTACTATCTGTTTTCGATCAGTGAGGATCCCGAGTTCATCAAGGAAGCGATGGAGAAGGATCTGCGCGGCGAACTGAGCCAGTGAATTTAATTGATCTTTAAAAAAGCTTATTTCAAATCGGAATAAGCTTTTCATTCGTCTTTCTTCAGATAGGCCACCGGGGAACAACGGTAATACTTTTTGAATGCCCGGTAGAAACTCGGCAGATCGGAATAGCCGAGCTTTTCCGAGATGTCTTCCATGGACAGGGAACCTTCTTTCAGATAGGAAACGGCCTTGTCCATTTTCAGAAAGGTGATCAGCTGAGTGAAGGACATGTTGAAGTAGTTGGAAATGATGCGTCCGACCTGCTTGGGCGAATAGCCGCTGTGATCGGCGACGTCTTGCAAAGAGGCGTTTGCGAAATTGTCCTGTATATAGGTGAAGATCAGGGAATACTCTTTCTTCCACTTGCCGCTTTCGTTGGATGACAGGATGACCGAGTCTTCGCATTTGCGAAGGGTCAAAGAGAATAACAGAGATGTCAGGGAGTTGATGACCTGGGAAGAATAGGCAAGCTTGTTTTTCAGTTCCTCACAGATCCTTTCGATCAGCGAAAAGATCGTCTCGTCATAGCCTGTTTCAAACAGCAGATAGGAAGTCGTGTTGTCTCTGCCGCTTAAAAGGGCGTTGCGGAAAAAGTGGGACATGATGGAATCTTTGTTGAGCTGGTCCCAGAAGACTTTTTCAAAGCTCGAGCTGCGTACCAGGAAGTATTCAAGAAGCGCATCATCCCTGTAACATGGCGTCGCGTGTAAGACGTCCGGCGCCAGGATCATGATGTCACCTTTTTTCAACGTGACTGTCTCATCGGAAAAGACGATGTCGCAGTTTCCGTGCCTGATGAAGTAGACGAAGAAGTAGGAAGAGGAATGCCACTGTGCGGGCATGTAGCGGATCATCCGGCTGTGAGAGATGTCAAAGTCGCTGTTGAGGAAGGACTTCTCTGTCTGGTTGGAAAAGGAGTCGCGGTAGTTGCGGACTTCTTCCTCGCTGAGTTTTCCGGAGATGATGTCTTCTTTGTGTTCGTGGAAGAAATCGCCGCTGATCAGCTCATCACTTTCTTTGGAGATCGCATGTCTGTCGATGTTGGAAGAGTGTTTCTCGATCAGCGCCCGGATGAATTCGAAAAGTTCTTCTCCGCTCAAGATGTGCTCGTAATAAGCGGGGAAGGAAGACATGAGTTTCTTCATATTTCTTTCGATATACGTGAGTTCCCGATCCATGATGTCTTAAAATGCTAATAGCTTGTCTTTAATTGTAAATGCAAGTCTGCCATAATTCAAATAGAATGAGAAACGTAGGATAGGAGGATCTTGAATGAGTTTTTCCAAAGATTTCTTATGGGGCGTTGCCACCGCGGCGACGCAGATCGAGGGGGCATACGATGAAGACGGCAAGTGTCTGAGCATCTGGGACAATGCCGGAAAGCACATCAAAAACGATGAGACGTGCCACGTCGCCTGCGACCATTATCACCGCTACAAGGAAGATGTGAAACTGCTGAAACAGATGGGAGTGAAGTCCTATCGTTTTTCCGTCAATATGTGCAGAGTCATGCCGGAAAAAGGCATGATCAATGAAAAGGGCCTGGACTTTTATTCCGACCTGGTCGACGAGATCGTCAATGCGGGCATCGAACCGCTGTGTACCTTATACCACTGGGATCTGCCACAATGGGCACAGGACCTCGGCGGCTGGAAGAATGATCAGATCGTCGACTGGTACTTACAATATGCCAAAGCAGTCGTTGAAAGACTGTCTGACCGTGTGAGCTACTGGTTTACTTTCAACGAACCGCAGATGTTCATCATGACAGCCTATGTTCTGGGTTCTTCGGCACCTTATAAGCATGATGTCTTCTCTTTCCGGAAGCACCATCTGCGCAATTTCCTTTTGGCTCATGGAAAATGCGTGAAGATGATCCGTGAGACCGCCAGGAAGAAAGCCTTTGTTTCGATCGCCATGGCTTCGACTTGTTTCATTCCTTTAAGTGATAAGAAGGAAGATATCGATATGGCGTGTAAGGATTCTTTTGAAAGTACGATCGGTGAAGGATCCAACGGCTTATATATGGATCCGATCGTCTTAGGCAAAGCGTCCAAAATGATGAAGAAGTATCTTTCGGCAGAAGATCTGAAGATCATTTCCGAACCGATCGACTTCGTCTCGGTCAATGTCTATCAGCCTTCCAATCCCAACGGGCCGAAAGTCTACAAACAGGCTTACGCAAAGGAAGAACATAGAAAGACGACGATGGGCTGGGTGGTCGATGGCAGATGTCTGTACTGGACGATACATCACTACTTTCAGCGCTACGGTCTGCCGGTCATGATCTCGGAAAACGGCATGGCCGATGACCATATCAAGACGAATGGTGTGATCGAAGATGAAGACCGCATCGCCTTCCTGAATGAATTCTTATCCGAAATGAAGAAGGCAGCCGACGAAGGCATTCCGGTCCTTGGCTATCAGCATTGGAGCTTCATGGACAACTTCGAATGGAACGATGGCTACGGTCCGCGCTTCGGTCTGGTCCATGTCGACTATAAAACGCAGGAAAGGACTCTGAAAAAGTCAGCTTACCATTATATGGATATCATAAAGACCAACGGAGAAAACTTATGAAGAAGCAGGCAGTGAATCCGGTCCTTCCGATCGATGAGTATATACCGGACGCTGAACCGCATGTATTTGGCGACCGCGTCTATCTTTACGGTTCGCACGACAAAGAAGACGGCGATACCTTCTGCATGCTGGACTACAGGGTCTGGTCGGCACCGGTAAAAGATCTTTCCGATTGGACAAACAAGGGTTTCAATTATTCGTCGAAGCAGGATCCCTTTTACCGGGAAGATAACTCCTATATGTATGCGCCGGATTGCGTGAAAGGCAATGACGGAAGATATTATCTTTACTATTGCCTGTCAGGTGAAAAGGGGAAGGGCGGTTATTCCAATCCGATCTCGATCGCGGTCTGCGATACGCCGGACGGAAGATTCGAATATTACGGATATGTACAGAATAAAGACGGCAGTCCGTATATGAAACATCTCAACTTCGATCCGGCCGTGATCAATGACGATGGGGTCATACGTTTGTATTCGGGATCGAATCTCTTCTGGCTGGACATGATCCCTTTGAAATTCCTGCGAAACAAGATACTGGCAAAGATAGCCGGCCGGCGCAAGGAAGATATCACAGAGGACTTCATGGGCAGCTTCCATATGGAACTTGAAGATGACATGAAGACCATCAGAACAGAAGCCGTCAGGATCGATGACAGGATCAAAGGGGACGGATACAAGGAGCACCGCTTCTTTGAAGGATCTTCCATCCGCAAGATCAATGATACTTACTGTTTCATCTATTCCAGCATCAGAAACCACGAACTGTGTTATGCGACATCAAAGTATCCCGACAGGGACTTTGAATTTCGGGGCACGATCGTATCCAACGGCGACATCGGCTATGAAGGAAGGAAAGACAAAGACCGTCTCAATCATACCGGTACCAACCACGGTTCGATCGAATACATCAACGGAAACTGGTATGTCTTCTATCACCGCCTGACCCACAACAGTGATTATTCCAGACAGGTCTGTGCGGAGAAGATCGAAATGAGACCTGACGGAAACATCCCTCAGGTGCCAATCACTTCCTGCGGTCTCAACGACGGACCTTTGAAAGAAGGAAGCTATCCGGCTGTCATCTGCTGCAATTTAAGCAACGGAAAGATGTCCCATGGTTCCAACAGTAAAAACAAGACAAAAGAACCGCACATCTCAAGCGGCAATAATGAACGTTTCATCAAAGATATCGATAACGGTACCAGGATCGCCTACAAGTATTTCGCTTTGAAAGGAAACAGCGAGATCCTGCTTACGGTACGGGGCGGCAAGGGCAGATTCGATCTGTCTGTCAACGCTGAAGCAAAGGCATATGTTGATTTTGAAAGCGGAAATGAATGGACGAAAGTCTCAATGAGATTTGATGTCGAAGAAGGTGTCTATACGATCGCTTTGGTCTACGAAGGAAACGACAGTGTCGATCTGAAAGACATCGAAATAAGAAAGATCTAGGAGAAAAACTATGTACGATGCGATCTATCCGGGAAAGAAATGGCTCGATACCAGTGGCAAACCGATCTACTGCCACGGCTTTTCCGTCGTCTA
This sequence comes from Erysipelotrichaceae bacterium, assembly GCA_045540935.1. Classification (GTDB taxonomy): domain Bacteria; phylum Bacillota_I; class Bacilli_A; order Erysipelotrichales; family Erysipelotrichaceae; genus Colivicinus. The sequence continues at coordinate 43,879 of JAZQIF010000177.1, forward strand.
CAACAAGGAAGACGGCTGCTACTACTGGTATGGGGAAAACAAGGAAAAGTCCAAGGGTGGTCTTTTCAATACGGTCTGGACGTACGGCTTCCGTTACTACCGTTCCAAGGATCTGTATAACTGGGAAGACATGGGCCTGTTCATCGAACCGAGCGATGACATCAAGTGCCCCCTGCATCCGTCTTACCAGCAGGATCGGCCGCATATCCTGTATTGCGAAAAGACGAAGAAGTATGTCTGCTGGATCAAGGTCATGTCTTCTGTCACTTCGCAGTTCATGATCGTCCTGACGGCTGACCATATGTTCGGGCCTTACGAATATCTCAAGGCCTTCAAGCCGTTACAGATGGATACCGGCGATTTCACATTGGTAAAAGATGAAGACAAAGCCTACTTCATCTTCGAACGTCCGCACTATGAGATGGTCTGCGCGGAACTGAGCGAAGATTATACCGATGTGAACGGTGTCTATTCCGAGCACTATGTCGGTCTCAAGCCGCCGTTTCAAAGAGAATCGCCGGCGTATTTCAGACACAACGGTAAACACTATCTGCTGACCAGCGGCACCAGCGGCTATTATCCCAATCCGACCTGGGCCTGCAGCTTCGATGACTTCCATGGTGAATGGAAGGACCTTGGCGAAGTGTGTGTCAACGATACTTCGAAGACTTCTTTCAACGCCCAGTACTGCTGGGTATTGAAGGAAGAAGAAAGCGGAAAGCTCATCGCTTTGGCTGACCGCTGGTGTCCGGAAAAATATATCCCGAAATTATCGAGACAGATCATCTCGACGATGGAGAAACGCTTCGCTGACTATAAGGCGGATCTGTCGCCGAAGACACAGATCGAATATCTGGAAAAACCGCGTCATTTCTCGGAGAACACGAAGATCTCCGACTATGTCTGGCTGCCTCTGGAATTTGAAGGCGAGAAGCCCGTCATTCGCTGGCACGATTCCTGGAAAAAAGAGGATCTGAAATAAAAAGATCATCCTCAGCGAAGGATGATCGAAGTCTCGATTTCCGATAAGAGATGAAGCGCTTCGTCTTTGGAATAGATGTATTCAAAGGCGGACGCTTTTTTATTTTCCGCCGAAAGATCCAGGCCCATCTGCCGGTACTGCTGCGGCGTGAGATCAAAGACGTCCTTGAAGGCGGCCGTCATATACTTGAGTTCCGAGAAGCCGGATTCCGAGGCGACAGCAGAAAGAGTCGTGGACGGATCGGTGATCAGCCGCACGGCTGCGCCGAGACGTTTTTCTTTCAGATAGTCCTGAAAGCTCATCCCGAAATTGTCGCGGATGAAGTGGGACAGGTGCGTCAGGGTGATGTCTTCGCTTTCGGCGATGTCGGCAAGCCGTATCTGTTCCGTGTAATTGGCTTCGATGTAGGCGGAAATGCGGTCGATCCGCCGGTTGACTTTCTTACGTTTGGAATATTCGCTTTCCGAAAGTTCTTCGACATTCATGTAAGTGAACAGACTGTGTAAGATCTTGGAAAACACGGCGACCAGCTGCAGCTCGTAGAGTTCCTTTTCCTCCAGGTAGATCTTCCCTAAGGCAAGGATGTCGTCGGTGAGCTCTTTGTATTCTTTCTCGGGGAAATGTTCCCGCACAAGCGGGTCGGGGAAGACGGCATTGCGGATCGTATAAAAGTAGTCTCTTAAAAAGTGATTGGAAAACTGGATGATGATAAAAGTCATCGATCCTTCCCGCGAAAGGATCTCGTGGGATTCATAGGCGTTGATCAGAATGCAGTCGCCTTCAAAGATGCGGTATTTGCGGTTTTTGATCAGGATCGATCCTTCTCCTTTGACCAGCAGCAAAAGTTCCATGTCGTGATGCATGTGCAGGGAGCGCATGCGGATGGAATTGATGAAGACATTGATGTCTTTGATCTTGTTGTGTCGGACGACTTCGTACTCTACCACAGTTTCATTATAGTAAAAATCGCAAGATCGTCGTGTGAAAAACACAAGATTCTCCTTCATTAAATGACACAGATCTTTTAAGATGAAATCAGAGATAAAGAGGAGATCATATGAATTACATAGGCATCGACTTAGGCACCTCGGCAGTCAAGCTGCTGCTGGTGGATGAAAAAGGAAAGATCTTGAACAGCCTCTCGCGGGAATACCCCCTTTCTTTTCCCGCACCCGGCTGGTCCGAACAGGACCCATCCGACTGGTGGAAGGCGATCAAAGACGGTCTCAAAGAACTGATCAAAGACTCCGACAGGTCAAAGATCGCGGGCATCGGCTGCGGCGGTCAGATGCACGGCCTGGTGATCCTGGATGAAAACGATGAGGTCATCCGTCCCTGCATCCTGTGGAACGACGGACGCACGGACAAAGAAACAAGATATCTCAACGAGGTCATCGGCCAGAAGAAACTGGCGGAATACACCGCCAACATCGCCTTTGCCGGATTCACGGCACCGAAGATCCTCTGGGTCAGAGAAAACGAAAAAGAGAATTTTGACAGGATAAGGAAGGTCATGCTGCCGAAAGACTACATCAATTATCTTCTGACCGGCGTCTTCTCGAGCGACTACTCCGATGCTTCGGGAACGCTCTTGCTGGACGTAGAACATAAATGCTGGTCCAAGGAAATGATGGAGATCTGTTCGGTCAAAGAAGAACAGCTTCCAAAGCTCTATGAAAGCTATGAGGTCACCGGCACGATCAGGCAGGAGATCGCTGAAGAATTCGGCCTTAACAAGGATGTCGTCGTAGTTGCCGGCGCCGGCGATAATGCGGCAGCTGCCATCGGTACCGATACTCTGAAAGACGGTGCCTGCAATATCTCATTAGGCACCAGCGGTACGATCTTCATCTGTTCCGATGGATTCAAACAGAATCAGAACAACGCGATCCACAACTTCGCCCATGCCAACGGAAAGTTCCATCTGATGGGCTGCATCCTCTCGGCGGCATCCTGCAACAAGTGGTTCAGCGAAGAGGTATTAAAGACAAATGACTACAAAGGCCTGCAGGAAAACATCGGCGATGAAAAGTTAGGAAACAACAACGTCTTCTTCCTGCCGTATCTGATGGGTGAGAGAAGTCCGATCAACGATACCGATGCCAGAGGCATGTTCATCGGCATGGATATGTCAAATGACCGAAGCGATATGTATCTGGCAGTTCTCGAAGGTGTGGCGTTTGCCATCCGTGACTGTCTGGAGGTCGCAAAGGATCTGGGTATAAAGATCGATGTCTCCAAGATCTGCGGCGGCGGTTCAAAGTCGAAGCTCTGGCGCAAGATCATCGCCAATGTCTTAGGTATCCGGCTGGCCATCCCGGCAGCGGAAGAAGGACCGGGCTATGGCGGAGCGATGCTGGCGATGACTGCCAAAGGCGAATACAAAGATATAGAAGAGTGTGCGGCAGCTCTGGTCAAAGTGAAAGAGTATGAAGAGATCGACGAAACGCTGGTAAAAAGATACGAAGAAAAATATCAGAAATACAGACAGATCTATCCAAGCGTAAAACAGCTTTATAAAAAGCTCAGATAAAGATCATAAGGAAGAAGGAGAAAAAATGACAGAAATTTTTAAAGGGATCCCTGAGATCAGGTATGAAGGAAAAGATTCGACCAATCCGTTAGCGTTCAGGTACTACGATGCCGACCGTGTCATCATGGGCAAGAAGATGTCTGAACATCTGCCGTTTGCGATGGCCTGGTGGCACAACCTGTGTGCCGGCGGTACCGATATGTTCGGCCGTGACACAGCAGATAAGTCCTTCGGTGCAGGCGAAAAAGGTACGATGGAACACGCAAAGGCAAAAGTCGATGCCGGTTTCGAATTCATGAAGAAGTTAGGCATCAAGTACTTCTGCTTCCACGATGTGGACCTGGTACCGGAAGCAGATGACATTAAGGAAACCAACAGAAGACTCGATGAGATAAGCGATTATATCCTGGAAAAGATGCAGGGTACCGATATCAAGTGTCTGTGGGGCACAGCCAACATGTTCGGCAATCCGCGTTTCATGAACGGTGCCGGTTCCACCAACTCCGTCGATGTCTATACTTTTGCAGCTGCCCAGATCAAAAAGGCACTCGATCTGACCGTCAAGCTCGGCGGCAGAGGCTATGTCTTCTGGGGCGGCAGAGAAGGTTATGAAACTTTATTAAACACCGATGTGAAATTCGAACAGGAAAATATCGCCAAGCTGATGCATATGGCGGTGGATTACGGCAGATCCATCGGCTTCACCGGTGATTTCTACATCGAGCCGAAACCGAAAGAGCCGATGAAACACCAGTATGATTTCGATGCGGCAACCGCCATCGGTTTCTTAAGGCAGTATGGCCTGGATAAGGACTTCAAGATGAACATCGAAGCCAACCACGCAACACTGGCCGGCCACACTTTCCAGCATGACCTTCGCATCTCCGCCATCAACGGGATGTTAGGTTCGATCGATGCCAACCAGGGCGATACTCTGTTGGGCTGGGATACCGATGAATTCCCGTTCAATGTCTACGATGCGACCTTATGCATGTATGAAGTACTGAAAAACGGCGGTCTGACCGGCGGCTTCAACTTCGACTCCAAGAACAGACGTCCTTCCTACACGACGGAAGACATGTTCTATGCCTACATCCTGGGTATGGATACCTTCGCTCTGGGCCTGATCAAGGCAGCGGAAATGATCGAAGACGGCAGGATCGATAAGTTCGTCGAAGACAGATATGCTTCCTGGAAGTCTGAACTCGGACAGAAGATCCGCAAGGGCGAAACTTCTTTACAAGAGCTGGCAAAACATGCCGAAGAACTGGGTGCTCCGGAACTTCCGGGCTCCGGCAGACAGGAATATCTAGAATCTGTCATGAATTCCATCCTGTTCAAATAATCATTACGGACAGTTATCCTGAGGGCCTCATCTGAGGCCCCAATGGCGTAAACCCAGAATTCAAAAGGGATACGCCTTTTTTAATGGAAACGACGACAGATCAGGCATTAGATGCCTGTTTTTTATAGTTTTTGATGATATATAGTAGGAGGAGTTTTTGAATGTTTGTCAAGGTCGTTCCCAACAACAAAGGTAGAAAAAAACACATCCTTTATCTACCTTACAGAGTCCTATCGCGACGGAAACAAGGTAAAACACCGTACCATCCGCGATCTTGGTTTATTTGAAAATGATCAGGTCCCCTATATAAAGGCAGCCTTGATGAAGACGTCTTTTCAAAGCAAGACATTGTCGGTCTTTATCACAATGACCGATGGGACATCGAAACAGGGTATGGCACCATGAAGACTTTCATCGACATCGAACAGATCAATTCCCATAATCCCATTACTGTATTGAACGAGATCGGTTCAAAGATGATCTTCTATAATCTCGAGTCACTGATATTCAAAGCCAGCGAAGATAAGAAGGATAAAGATCACCTTCCCAACAATAAGCACATCATCGAGATGTGCCGTTCATCAAAGTTTGTATCATCGTTCTTTAAGGGAAGATTTGGATACAGATATCTCAGAAGTATGATCGATGAGTGTTCCAGAGTAAAGGTGATGGTCAGACAAGACCGTCATTATAAGCGATGGAACAAGTTCAGGATTTCGCTCAGACAAGACCGTCATCGAATCGATGGAAGAAACAATCCCCCTCTTAAATTAACAAAAGCCGGCGTAGCGACAAGCAATCATTAACACCGGCCCGTAGTATAGAGACGCAGCTGCATCTGACTTAAGAATAAACCAATAAAGGCTCAACAATCAATGGATGTGAACGATATCATCATCAGTACAGATAAACTGTGCGATGTTTATATACGCTTCAATATAACAGCGACAATAGCCTGAGGTAATCAATAAAAGAAAAGGCGTAGCCATTTCTGGGTTTACGCCATTGGGACCCGATCGGGTCCTTATCTGTCATATTCTTCTTTCAGGATCTGCGCCATCTCTTCCGGCGATTCCTTACACCCGCTGTCTAACCACTTTCTTGTGATCGCCATCATGCCCGCCTCAAAGAAAGCGGCATGGTAAGCGGCATGGACCGGATCGGAAAAGAGGGAAGCCCCTGCTTCGGAAGGGCCTTGCGGCAGAAAGACACTTTTCAGATCGACATTCAGACGAAAGCAGACTTCGAAAAATCCCGGGTCTTTTTTGATACAGCAGAACAGCTTCAGAAAATCGAAGTTCCCGTCTTTTTCCGCGCCGTCTTTGAAAAGATCGGCAAATCTGCTTAACAGCCATTGACGCAGCGATTCGTTGAGATCGCTGAGATCGAGATAATGGGCATAGAAGGTGGAACGGTTGATCCCGGCTTTCTGGCAGATATCGGAAACAGAGACCGCAGAAGGGTCTTCTTTCTCCAGGATCAGCTTCTGATAAGCATCCCGTATCTGTTCGTTGCACCTTTGTTTTCTTATATTGTTGGCTTTGTTCATATTAAATCGACAGTTTTGAAAAATGTGTTGTTGTATCTCTACAGATCCCATTTTATACTGGAAGCAGAAATAAAACAACAGACTGTTGGAATAAAGAGATGAAAGAGTTCTGGAATAAGAAAATACTGGATACAAAAGCAAAAGGCGAAACGATCTCTAAAAAAGAGATGTATTTCGGCTACCTCGTCGGTCCGGCTTTGATGTATCTGATGACGACCGCGCTTTCAGGAACCTACCTGATGCAGTTCTATACGGATGTCATCGGCGTAAGCGGTGCTCTGATCGTGGCGATGCCGGTGATCTCAAAGATCCTGTTAGTGGTGATGAACATCTTTTTCTCGGACCGCATCGCAAAAACGCAGACTGCCCAGGGAAAAGCGAGACCCTGGCTGCTGGTATCGGGAGTCCTGTTGCCTCTGGCAGGTATCCTTCTGTATGCGGTCCCGAAAGCGTCCTATCGGATACAGATGTTGTGGATCTTATTCAGCTACAACTTCTTTTTCGTCATTATCTACAACATCTACATCCTTTCCCATTCGATGATGATCCCCCGTTCTTCCCGAAACTCTGAAGAACGTGACAGGCTGACGCTTTTCAAAAACATATCCGAGGCGATGATCCCCGGGACTTTGAGCGCTGTCATCATGCCGTTCATCATACGGGCGATCGGCGTCGGCGAAACGGCGAAAGACAGCTGGTTTATGTTCATGCTGGGACTGTCGATCATTGCGCTTCCGGCAGCCCTCATCGAATACTTCTATACGAAAGAAAGGGTGACCGAGAAAAACAAGAGCCTTTCGATCTTTTCGCAGCTCAAAGAATCTTTGAAATACAAAGAATGGCTCATCGTCATCGCTTTGATCGGTCTGAAATATCTGGAGTCTTCCTTCATGACTTCGACGATGATCTATTACTGCAACTGGGTGCTTGCCGATTCTGTGGCAAACGGCGCCAGAGCGCAGGCTCTGTTCAATGTGATCGGCCAGTTCCCTTTGGGCATCGGTGTCTTCTTACTCTGGCCGCTGATCCGAAAATTCGGCAAATACCGGGTGATGAAGGCCGGCTTTCTCATTGCGATGCTTGGCAACACCATCGTCTTCATGAATCCGCAGGATCTCATCCCGGTACTCATCGGCATGTTCATCCGCTCGATCGGTTCGATCCCTTCGATGATGTCGGTCGCCTTGATGTCAGACGTCCTGGATAAGACAGAAGCGCAAAGCGGCTATCGTTTCGATGCGCTTGGTGCCTCTTTGAATTCCGTCATGCACAACCTGGCCTTAGGCATCTCACAAAGCACCGTACTTTTATGCATCAATACCCTGGGCTATATCGCACCGGAAAATGCGGCACAGATCATAACTCAGCCGGCAGTGTTTCGAAGCGCGATGAATTTCTGCATCGCCGGCATCTCGATACTTTGTTATGCGTTTAGTTTCGTGCTGATCAGTCAGCTGGATATAAAAAAGAAAGGGTCATAAACAGTTTTGTCTGTTACGATAAAAAAAGATAAGGAGTATTTCATCTGTGGCAAAAATGAATCTGTTACAAGTCGGGGCCTACGCCCTGACAGGAAAGATGATCGGAAAACTGCCGATCAAAGAAAACGCCGATGTTGCCTTGAAGGCAGCGGAAGAAGGCATCGTCTTACTGAAGAATGAAGGCATTCTGCCTTTGAAGGAAAACAAGGTCGGACTATTCGGCTGCGGAAGCTCAGATACCGCGGTCTGCGGAACAGGCAGCGGCTATGCCTTCAGTCCTTATACCTATACAGTGGAAAAGGGACTTCGTGAAGAAGGTTTTACGATCACTTCCGATCTCTGGCTAAAGGATTACGAAGCTTATAAGAAACAGGAAGAGAAGAAAGACAAGAAGCTTTCCTTTCTGGATAAGCGGTTCTCCGGCATGACGCCGTATTTCGATGTCCCGCTGATCAATGAAGAAGAACTGTCTGCTGCCGCAACGTGTGAGAATGCGATCTACGTCATCAAGCGAAATGCCGGTGAGACCTATGATCGAACAGCCACAAAAGGCGACTATTATCTCTCCGACAACGAGAAGACCAATATCGAACTGCTGGCCGGCAGATTCAGAAATGTCATCGTCATCCTGAATACCTGCGTGATCGACTGTGCGTGGTTAAAAGGAAACGAAAGTGTCAAAGCCCTGATCATGCTGGGACAGGCCGGCATGGAATCCGGAAGAGCTCTGGCAAAGATCCTGAAAGGTGAGATCTCCCCAAGCGGCAGGCTGACCGATACCTACGCTCTGACGTATGAAGATTATCCGGCATCTGCGACGTTTGCCGGCAATGACGGTGATACATTGCAGGAAGACTACACGGAAGACATCTATGTGGGCTACCGCCACTTCGATTCTAAAAAGCTCGATGTCATTTATCCGTTCGGCTACGGTCTTTCCTATACGGAATTCTCTTATAAGAACATCGAAGTCAGTGCTGACTGGAACACGATAAAGATCTCGCTGGATGTCTGCAATGAAGGATCTTGCGCATCCAAGGAAGTCGTACAGCTCTATGTCTCTGCTCCGCAAGGCAAACTCAACAAGCCTTACCAGGAACTCAAGGGCTATGCGAAGACTGCGCTCATCGAAGCAGGCGCTTCGGGCAAGGCAGAACTAAGCATCGATACGATCAGCCTGGCCAGCTACGATGAAGAAAGTTCCGCCTGGATCATGGAAAAAGGCGACTACCTGCTTCGTCTGGGCAAGGATTCCAGAAACACGGAAGTCATCGCTGTCCTGAGTCTGGATGAGACGGTGAAGACCGTACAGTTATCAAAACAATTCGAACTCGATCATGAACTCAGACTCGATGTCTACCCTACGTATTCAACAGAAGGCTATGAAGGAAAGATCATCGAATTGAAGGCAAAAGATCATACAACGATCGACGGCGCATCAAAGCTGAGCCGGACGCTTCCTTACTATGTGACGGAAGAAAAAGAAACGAAGGCTTCATCCTATCCATTCAAGTGGCAGAGCGAAGAAGAGCTGAAGTTCGTCAAGAAAGTCAACAACGCGACTTTACTGGATGTCCTCGACAACAAGATCACGATGGAAGAATTCATCGCTTCCCTGGACGACGAAGTCCTGGTCAGACTGCTCACCGGTTCAGGTCAGGAGACCAAATATGAGGTGACACCGCGTCTGCCGAAAGGGGCGTTCAAGTCTTCCTTCAACGGTTCGACATCCGGCAAGACGACCGATCTGTTTGCGGAAAGCCTGGGCATTCCGGCAGTCTCGCTGGCTGACGGTCCGGCAGGTCTGCATCTGATGGGCACACCGTCTTCCGCATTCCCGGTCGGCATGGTGCTGGCACAGACCTTCAACGATGAAGTGATCGAAAAGATCGGTGATGCCTACGGCAAGGAGATGGAGATCTATGATATCGCTCTGGCTCTGGCACCGGGCATGAATACCCACAGGGATCCGCTCTGCGGAAGGAACTTCGAATACTATTCCGAAGATCCGATCATTTCCGGAAGATGTGCGGCAGCCTTCACCAACGGCCTGCAGAAAAATCACCCGGGCTTTGGCGTTGCCGTCAAGCACTTCTGCTGCAACAATCAGGAATCCGACCGTCCGGATTCCAATGCGACAGTCAGCGAAAGAGCACTGCGTGAGATCTATCTCAAGGGCTTTGAGATCGCTGTAAAAGAGTCACAGCCGGAGACTGTCATGACTTCCTATAATCTGGTGAATGGCATCCACACCTCTTCCAGATATGACTTAGTGAGTGACGTGCTTCGCGGCGAGTGGGGCTTCAAAGGTCTTGTCATGACCGACTGGGATGGCAATTCCGACCGCATCGAAGACTTACAGGCCGGCAACGACCTGCTGATGGGCGGCTATCCTTCCGATGAACTCATGGCAGCCGTCGATAAAAAAGAACCGGAATTTAACGCTGACGGTTCCGTGAAACAGAAGGTCATCAAGATGTATGGCGGTGTCCGTCAGAAGAGTGTCGACTGTTACAACTCCTTCAAGCCGGATAAGGATGGAACGGACAGAGTGACAGTGGATTACAGTGAGCCGCTTTCCGAAAAAGTCAGAGAACTCAAGGAAAAAGGCCTTGCTCAGATCGACGAAGAAAACAAGACCGTCATCTATAAAGGCTATGACCGTTCTTATTCTTTGAAGCGCAGTGTCCTTCAGAGAAATGCGATGCGCATCTTAAACTATTACGTACATGGCGCACCGATGAAACTGGCAAAACGAAAATAATATCGAGGGATCTCTTACGATCCCTTTTCAAACGGTGTTACGATAAGAAACAGAAAGCAGGTTATGTATATGAAAAAAGGTGTTCAGCAGATGATGTTGGGGACGCTGTGTCCCGACTTGAACAGGACAAAAGAAGTATTGAAAGCCATCAAAGACGCCGGCTATGAGGGCATCGAGATGAACCAGTATATGATCCATCCGACGTCTTTCTTTGTAAGGGGACTGACCAAGGCAGCCGGCATGCCAAGCGGCAATCTGGGCAAGTACGATTGGCCGTCCTTACTGAAGGAGGCAGGTCTGGAGGCGATCGCTTTGCATTCGGATCCGGATACGCTGGAACACCGTTTCGATAAGACGCTGGAAGACGCAAGATCCCTGAATGTGGATACCATCGTCATCACCGGTGTCTACAACTATCCGTATCACAAGAAAGAAAAAGTCGATGAGCTGATCGCAAGACTCAACGCTTCCGGTGCCCGTCTTGCGGAGAACGGCATGAAGCTCTTATATCACAACCACAACGTGGAATATACAAGACTTGAAGACGGAAAGACCGTCTACGATCGGATGATCAGAAAACTCGACAGGGATCTGGTCAACTTTGAACTGGATGCCTATTGGACGGCCGATGCCGGAAAGGATCCGGTGAGGATGATGAAGAAGCATTCCGACAGGGTGAAACTCTTCCATGTGACCGACCGCGGTGTGCGCATCAGAAGGACACCGATCACGCCGATCCTGCACTACGACAGTATGGAACTGGGTACCGGCAATCTCGATCTGGAACGCCTGTTCACGGAAGCCGAAAAGCTCGATATCCCATACGTGATCTTAGAAAGTCACAAGAACTGGATCCATGATTCGGCACTGGAATCGATACAGCTGTCCGGCCAGTATCTCAACGAGAAAGTAAAAGCGCTCTGACTCAGAGCGCTTTGACATTCAGATAGAACGAATAGGAGTAGGTATGTCCCGGCTTGATGAGATACTTCTCATCGCAGGCCACGAAACAATCGCTCAAGCCGTTCTGTATGCAGTCGATATTGATACAGGTGACCTCGTGATCCGGCAGATCACAGATATGATCGGCCTCATGGAGGTCTTTTAATGTGTACGGCCAGAAGGAGACGTTGAGGTCTTCTTCGTCTTTTTCGATGTGAAGGGATAGCTTTTCGTTATGGATATCGGCATAGCGGACATGCGTCCTGTTGCCATGTTCCTGCGGCCGTACATACTCGTCCTGGTCATCGATATCCTGGCTGTAAAGGCCGACAAGCCCGCTTTCATCTTTGCCCGGGTAATGATCATACGGTCCTTTGCCGAAATAATCCATCGTATCGAAACTCTTATCCACCTCCATCTGCAAGCCGAAACGGTTGGCTACCTTTTTGCCGGTAAAGGTGACCGAAGCATCGACATGAAGCTTATCATTGACGATCGTATAGGTCCTGACAAGCAGGAACTCTTTTGTCTTATTGGTGACCGTAATTTTTTTATCAGAGATCTGGATGACCGGCTGTACTTTCAGACCGTCGAAAGAATACTTTGCGAAGCTGTCCGGCCGTCTGTATCTGCCCGTCGCCAGTCCGAAGAAACCGATGTCCCCGTCGGTCTTCGGCCGATAGAAAGAAGGACGAAGCGGTCTGTTTAACAGCTGTTCATTATTGCAGGTGATCTGGGCCAGATCACCGGTCTTTTCATCGATCGTATAGAGCGTATCGCCGCAGGCAAGAAGGATTTGCCCGTCTTCCTGCTTTATGTTTCCGCCACAGACTTTTTCTTTGGCAGCCCTGTCTTTCAGTAAGAACTGCGCATAAGAAGTTCCGCCATCGTGTTCAAAGAAAACAGTGAGATGGTAGACACCGTCCTCATTCATTTCAGGCAGTTCGAGTTCATATTGTCCGGTCTGCCTTGGTCCGACATCGGTCTCCAGCTTCTTTTCAAAGATGCAGACGCCGTCTTTCATGACCTTGTAGTAGGACATATACTTTTCCGTGGAAATAAAGAAGTTGCGGTTGTACACTTCGATCGTATCGTTTCCTTTGCGATCGATGAGGATCGGCGAGAAGGCGTGGGAGATCTCGTCATAGACGGAATGCGGGACGCCGTACGGATCGCAGATGCCGTTGCAGCAGAGGTTTCCTTTCTGGTCTTTGACGCCGAAATCACCGCCGTATGCCAGCATCTCGCCCTTTTGAATGGCCTTGTCTTTGAAGTCCCAGATGAAGCCGCCGGCAAACTGTTCACATTCGTCCATGATCCTCACGTGTTTTGAAACGTCGGATCCGGAGTTGCCCATGGAGTGATTGTATTCGGTCAGCACGATCGGATGATGTTTATATTCCTCATAGGAGATCGAGCCCAGCGACATGAACAACGGCATAAGTCTCTGTAAGATCGTCGGTTTGTCTTTTACATCTTCCTTGTTGGCAAACTTCGCTTCTCTTTCCGTTGAAGAATAACCGTCGCAAAGGAAATCGGAGACTTCCAGATTGCGTCCGCCCTCGTAGTGGATCGGTCTTGACTGATCCAGAGCCAGAGCGGCCTTCTTCATTTCAAAGTGGTTCTTGTAGATATGTGATTCATTGCCTAGAGACCAGATGGATACACAGGCGTGATTGCGGTCTCTTTTCACCATGCGTCCCATGCGATCGACGACGTGTCCACGCCAGGTCTCATCATCGCCCGGCACACCTTTTTCCCGGACGCCGTGGGATTCGACATTGCATTCATCCATGACATAGAAACCCATCTCATCGCAAAGATCATAGAAGATGTCGGCCTGCGGATAATGGGAGGTGCGGACGGCATTGATATTGGCTTTCTTCATCAGAAGCAGGTCTTTCTTATAGACTTCTTCCGGTACATAGTAGCCGTCTTCCGGCGTGAAAGAGTGGTAGTTGATGCCTCTGAGTTTGATCGGTCTGCCATTATGTAAATACAGGGCTTTTTCATGATCGACCCTGTCTTCGCGGAAACCGAAACGAAGGGTCTTTGTCTCGATAGAGACTCCTTCTTCGTAAAGTGAGACTTCCACGTCATAGAGGTAAGGATCTTCCGCCGACCAGAGTCTGACATCTTTCAAAGGAAGTTCCAGCTGCCCGCTTTGGGAATCCAATTCCTCGGAGATATGCTGACCGGCGATCTTCAGATCGATCGAGCATCTATCAAGTGAAGTACGCACATCACAATACAAGACTGCGTCCTGATAATCGTTGGTCAAAGAAGAATGCAGGTAAATGTCTTCGATGTGCTTTTCATTTCTCTGATACAGGGTCACGTCACGATAGATACCGGCAAAAAACCACATGTCCTGGTCTTCGATGTAGGTCGCATCGGAATATTCAAAGACTTTGACGGCGATGAGGTTCTCACCTTCCTTGAGGAGCTTGCTGACATCGAACTCACATGGCAGCATCGAACCTTTCGACATGCCCACATAGGAGGAATTGACGTAGCAGTAAAAAGCTGACTTGACCGAATCGAAGCGAAGGATCGTCTGACCCTGCAGGTATGAGGCATCAAGATCGATGACCTTGCGGTATAGTCCGCAATAAGTCTTTGTGTGATCGATGCTCGGGATCCTGCTTTTCTTCGTGTTTATGGCAGGCGGGAAACCGGCACCGAAATAGTATGGCGCACTATAGCCCTTCGTCTGCCAGCAGGTAGGCACTTTCAAGCTGTCCCAGGCGGTGTCGTCATAGGAAAAGCTGTAAAAATCCCTGTCGGCTTTATCGGGATCTAAGACGCATCTGAACTTCCAGTTTCCGTTTAAGTCGAGCACCTTTTCCTGCTTCAGCGTGGCATGTGCCGGCAGTTGATTTTCACTGATGATCGATACATCTTCCCATTTTTCCATAGTCTTTTCCTCTTTCAACATCATTATATCTGTCCTTCTGCCGTAATATTACGGTTGATTTTTGTCATGAAACATTGAATATAATAAAAACGAGGTATATAACTATGCAAGCAATCGATCTGAAAATTGACCATCTGAGAGACCCTCTGGGTCTGCAAAACCGGAAACCGCGCATCACCTGGGTATGTGAGGGCGGTAAGAAACAGACGGCTTTTGAATACCGCATTGAAGTAAGCGGCGAAGAAGTCTGCCACGAAAAAAAGGAAAGCGATGCGATGTATTTCGATCTTCCGTTTGAAACGAAAGACAGAGATCGTGTCAGAGTATCTGTCACTTTGTATGACGAAAACGGCGAAAAAGGAAAAGAGAACTGCGCTTTCTTTGAGATGGGCATAAGTGAATGGGCGGCAAAATGGATCGATCCGGAGGAAGCGCCGGATAAAAAGGTCCGCCAGCCGGCCTCTTATCTCAAGAAAGAATTTAACGTCAAAGAATCAGGCAATGCCAGATTGTATATCACGGCACATGGCCTTTATGAAGCCCGCATCAATAATAAGAGAGTCTCCGATTTCGTACTGGCACCGGGGACCGACGATTACCGCAAGAGACTGCAATACCAGGTTTACGATGTCAGCGATCTCATCAAAGAAGGCGCGAATCGGATCGATGTCGTTATCGGCGATGGCTGGTATCGAGGAAACAACGGGATCGATGGGGCAAGCCACATCTTCGGTGATGATCTTGCCTTACTGTGTCAGCTGGAGATCGACGGAAAGCTCGTCATGAAGTCCGATGAGACCTGGTACGCGTCGCAGGAGGGAGCGATCCGCTTTTCCGATATGGAGATCGGTGAAGTCTATGATGCCAGGAAAGAAGAAGTCCTTAACTGGCACGAAGTGAAGATCGCCGATCATCCTTATGATGTGCTGGTCTGTTCCGATGAAGTCTACATCAAAGAACACGAAGTCTTTGAAGGAAGAAGGATCGATACGCCCGATGGCTCCATCGTCTATGATTTCTCACAGAACATGGCCGGTTACACCTCGTTTGAAGTGGACGCCCATGAAGGAGATCTGATCACTTTGTGGCATGGCGAGGCACTGGATGAAAACGGCAATTTCACGCAGGCCAATATCGATCCGGGCAAGCGCAACAAGAACGGCGGCATCCCGCAGAAGATCGTCTATACCTGCAAGGAAGGGTACAACATCTATAAGCCGTCCTTCTCCATATTCGGTTTCCAATATGTGAAGGTGGAGACCGATGTCGATCTCAGCAACGCCTCTTTCAAGGCGATCGCCGTCTATTCCGATATGGAAGAAAAGGCGGAATTTGAATGTTCCAACCAACTGGTCAACAGGTTATTTAAAAATACGATGTGGTCGATGAAGTCAAACTTCGTCGACATCCCGACCGACTGTCCGCAAAGAGAGCGAAGCGGCTGGACCGGCGATGCGGGGGTCTTTGTGAATACCGGCATGATCTTACAGGATTGTTATATCGTCTTCCGCAAGTGGCTGGCCGAGTGCCGTCTTGCCCAGTATAAGGATGGCAAGATCGCCAACATCGCTCCGCCAATCAATAAGGCCGGCGGCGGTTTCTCATCGATCCTGGACGGTTCGACGGGCTGGGGCGATGCGATCGTCATCGTGCCATATACACTGTATCGTTTCACCAATGACGAAAGGATACTGGCGGAAAACTACGAAGCGATGAAAAAGTGGGTCGGCTTTTTAGAGAAGCTGGCGCACAAAAAGAAGCTGACTTCGTTATTTAAGAAAGATCCTTATCAGGAATACATCATCGAAAAAGGGTTCCACTGGGGCGAGTGGTGTCAGCCGGACATCGATGCCTCCAACGAACTGCGCAACAACATGATGAAGGCTCCGAAGTCGGCAACGGCCTACTACTTCTACAGCACGAAGCTTTTGAGTCAGATCGCTGCGATCCTCGGAAAGAAAGAAGATGAAGAAAGATACGGGGCACTTTCCCTTAAGATCAAAGAAGCTTACAATGCCGTATTTACGAAAGACGGTATGATCGAATCCGACAGGCAGTGCGACTATGTCCGTCCGCTGGCCTTTGAACTGTGTCAGATGAATGAAGAGAATGCCAAGCGTCTCAATCAGATGGTCATCGAAAACGGATACCATCTCAATACCGGTTTCCTGTCGACGCCGTTCCTGTGTCCGGTCTTGTGCGAATACGGCTATACCGATACGGCCTACAAGCTCCTCTTGCAGGAAGATACACCATCCTGGCTCTATGCGGTCAAGAAGGGCGCCACGACCATCTGGGAACACTGGAAGGGACTCGAGAGCGGCAACAACGCATCGCTCAATCACTATTCCTATGGGGCGGTCTGCGGCTGGCTGATCGAAGGGGTCTGCGGCATCAATGTCGAAAACGGAAAGCTCACTTTAAAGCCATGTCCGAACTCACAGCTGTCATTTGCCAAAGCCCGCTATGCTTCCCCGATCGGTACTGTCTCTTCTTCCTGGAAGTATGAAGAAGATAAGATCATTTACGAATTTGAAGTACCTGCCAACGTCACGGCCTCACTCATCCTGCCGGATGGAAAGAAGACGCTGCTGGAAAGCGGAAAACACGAACTGAGAATCTCAGTACAGTCTTGATCTGTGAGTTTTCAAAACGAACGATGAATAGAAACGAAAGTAGAGGGATATCCTATGAATCAAACCATTACAGATCTGCTTAAGGGAAAAAGCGGTGACAATATCTTTCCTTTTTTCTGGCTGCATGGCGAAGAGGAAGAAAAGCTCAGAGAGATGATGAAAGTCATCCACGATGCCGGATGCAAGTCGGTATGTCTGGAGTCCAGGCCTCACCCGGATTTCTGCGGTGAGAAGTGGTGGAAAGATCTTGACATCATCCTGGATGAAGCGAGAAAGAGGGACATGAAAGTCTGGATCTTGGATGATTCGCATTTTCCGACCGGTTTTGCCAACGGAGGCGTGAAAGGTGCGCCGGTGGAACTGCATCGCCAGTCGGTCGTGACATCCTGCAAGAAATTCACGGGAAAAGAAAAGATGATCACTCTGGATCTGAAAAAGATGTTCCCGCCGAGGGTTTCTGCCGATAATTTCGTGGCGGCTTCCGCGACGAAGTTCATGTCAAAAGGAGCACCGGTCTTTGACGATGACAAGATCCTTTCGCTGACGGCGGTCGATAAAGACGGGAAACTGATCGACATGCCTTTCGGGGAAGACGGAAAAGTCTTCTGGCACAAACCGCAGGGCACCTACAAAGTCTATGTCACCGGTCTGAGCCGGAACATGGGCATCCATCGGGAGTATATCAACATGATGGATAAGAGATCCTGCCGCATCCTGATCGATGAGGTCTATGAGAAACATTATGAACATTACAAAGACGATTTCGGAAAGACGATACTCGGTTTCTTTTCCGATGAACCGGAACTGGGCAACGGCTTTTATATGACCGGTGCCAATCGTCTGGGGACCATGGTCGATCAGCCGTACTCTCAAGAACTGGAAGAAGAGCTGAAGAAAAGGCTCGGCGAGACCTGGAAGAACGATCTCGTATGGCTCTGGGATAACGATCATCCGGAGCTTTCTGCGAAAGTGCGTTTTGAATATATGGATGCTGTCACCAAACTGGTCCGGGAGGATTTCTCAAAGCAGATCGCCGACTGGTGCCATGAGCACGGGGTCAGATACATCGGTCATCTCATCGAAGACAACAACTCCCATACCCGTACCGGCATGTCTTTGGGCCACTACTTCCGCGGTCTGAACTACCAGGATATGGCGGGGATCGACGATATCGGCGGACAGGTGCTTCCGCAGGGCGAAGACCTTGATATCCGGACTTTCTTTGGCAAGAGGGATGGCGAATTCTTCCACTTTGCCTTAGGCAATCTGGCAGCTTCGGCAGCCGCCATCGAGCCTCACAAGCAGGGCGATTCGATGTGTGAGATCTTCGGCAACTACGGCTGGAAGGAAGGCGTCCGTCTGGAAAAATATCTGGCCGATCACTTCCTGGTGCGCGGCATCAATCATTTCGTTCCGCATGCCTTTACCGGCAAAGATTTCCCGGACCCTGACTGTCCGCCGCACTTCTATGCCTGGGGCAACAATCCGCAATACCGTCATTTTGCAGGGATCGTGGAATACATGAACCGGGTCACTTCGATCACTTCCGGCGGTCAGCGCAAGTCGCATGTCGCGGTCTTATACAACGCCGAAGAGGAGTGGATGGATGATTCGATGCTGATACAAAAGCCCTTTCGCAAGCTCTATGAAGCGCAGATCCTCGCCGATACGATCCCGGCCGATGTCTTCAAAGAAAAAGACAGATATCATACCGTGATCGCCGATACCTTGAAAGTCAATGAACAGGAATACGAAGTACTGATCGTGCCGGGCGCAAGGTTCATCGATGATAAAACGGCAGAAGCCTTAAATCAGCTCAACATCCCGGTCCTGTATCTTGAACAGATACCGGAAGGCATCGAAAAAGAAAACGCCGTCTGCATCGGCCTTGATGATCTGATCAAAGAAGTCGAACGATACGTCTCGCCAAATGTCAGGATAGATCCTGCATCGAAACATGTCCGCGTGTTGGAATATGAGAAAGAAAACAGATTCCTTCTTCTGTTCAACGAAGACGGTGAAGTTTATGAAGGAAGGCTCAATATCGATCCGGAAAAGTGCTATGAATACGATGCCTGGGAAAACCGCATCTATCCGCTGACTGATTCAAAGATCACATTGGAACCAAACAAGATGGTCATCCTGGTCTTTGATGAAGCGGATGAAGACGCCTTAAGCAAGAGGATCCTGATGCAGGGCGAACGTCATGAACTGAGCGGCTTCTTACGCAGTGTCTGTACGGCAAAAGAATATCCGCATTTCCATGACCTGAAAGATGTCACACTGCCTGATGACTACGCCAAGAGCGACAAGTACTTCTCCGGTCTTCTCCGCTATGAGAAACAGATCCACATGGCGGAAGACAAAAAGGCAGTCCTGGAGATCACGGACGCCTACGAAGGTGTGGAGGTCTTTCTCAACGGTGAGTCTTTGGGCATACAGGTCGTCCCCGGTTTCCGCTATGAACTGCCGTTAAAAGAAGGCGACAATTCTCTTGCCATCGAGGTGGCGACGACTCTGGAAAGGCAGATGTCAAAAGACTTCAATGCCCGCTTGCGTGAAGCAGCCCAGGGAAGAGGCGGTAAGCCGAAAGTTCCTTCAGGCATCAGAGGCAAAGTCTACTTATACTATTAAAACAACGAAAGTCCCCGACGGGGACTTTTCTATGCCTTGGTTTCGATCACCTTATTCCTGATGCAGAATTATGCGACGGAAGAGATCGAGGAGCGTTTCTCTCTGCTCAGAAGATATATCTGCCGGCCGCTCATCGAAGACCTCATCGCTCAAAAGAAGAACGGTATCGTTTCGGAGTGATGCCGCATTGTTTTTTGAAGATGTTTTGAAAATAGGACTGGGAAGAAAAGGAAAGCAGGTTGGAGATCTCGATGATCCTTAAGTCTGTGGTCTCCAGCAGCAGTTTTGCGGTCTCGATCTTTTCATTGCGTATCGTTTCCGGGATCGAGAGATGAAATTCCTGATTGAAGAGGTTGGAAAGCCTTCCTCTGGAGATCGATAAGGCATCGGCGATGTCCTGCGAACTGATGTTTTCATAGATGTGGTCACTGATGTAAGCCATAGCGTTTTTCAGGATGCGGTTTTGGGAAACGGGCGCATCTTTTTTTGTATCCAGAAGCCGGCAAAGGGCTTCCATCATTCCGCGGTAGGCGTAGTCGGCCTGCGGAAAAGAGATGATGTTTTCGATGATCGCGGTCTGCTGCTGCTCGAATTCGATCAGCTGCCGGTCGCCGGGAAGCAGATCCTGAATGCCGCTGATCAGGAAAGAAAGGAAAGAGATGAAACTGTCTTTGCACTGACGGAGCGGATCGATCGCAGAATCTTCATCATGAGAAAGCAGCGGATTTTCAAAAGCGATCTGCAGCCAGTAGGACTTCACTTTTTCGCTGTCGCCACTTCGTATGAGAGCCAGCAGGTCTTTTTTCACCCGCTGTTTCACAAAGACTTTTCCGGTATCGGCTTCCGGTTCTTTTTTCTGATCGGAAAAACGGATCCGCCGTTTGGACAAAGAGGAAACAGAAAAATCTTTCTCCTGCAGGATGCGGCGGTTGATGCAGGTATTGGAGAACTGCAGCAGCATCAGAAAACGTTCCTGGGAGAGCCGGGGCAGGGAAGACAGATAACGGCGAAGGGCACCGGAGTAGCGGTCTTTGGAGGCCAGGAAGGGGGAGTTGCTTCTCGACATCATGGAATGAAGCAGTTTTTCGGTCAGATCTTCCAGAAGACAGGGACCCACATAGACGCAGTATCTTGAATCTTCATCGGAGATGCAGCCAAAGGCGATCCCGTCATCCGAGATATAGTAGGAGACCATCTTATTCACATCAAAGAGGTTCTTGCCGGAATAGAAGGAAGAAATGGAGCTGTCATAGAGAAAAGGTGAGGCGTCTTCCTCGCCGACCAGATAAGTCAGATCCATCTGCCCGCTTTCCTTGTCAAACAACATCATCGGTACCGTGAACATCTCGTGGATGGCTGCACAGTAATATTCCAGGAGTTCTTTTTTCATCTTAATTTAAACTTACAATAAATATTACAATATTACAATATTTGAAAAAAAGAAAGCGTTACCATAAAATCAGGAAACACTCCAAGGAGATAAATCATATGGCAAAAAAAGAAAAGATCAAAAAGAAACATGAATATCCCGATAATTTCAAGGGCTACTTCGGATATGCGGGAATGTCGACGATGGCGACCGTGGCTACGGCTCTGGTCACGTCGTATTTTTCCGTCTTCCTCACCGACTATGCGGGACTCGATTCCAGCTGGTCGACGATGATCGCTACGATCATCTTGCTGGTGGGCAGAGTCGCCGATGCGATCGATGACCCGATCCAGGGCTGGATCATGGATTCCGCCAAAGTCACGGAAAAAGGAAAATACAAGAGGTTCCAGTTCCTTTCCATCGTACTGATGGGCATCTCACTGGTCGGCATGTATTTTTTACCGGAATTTGTCAAACACAACCGCATCGTCGTCACTTTGTGGATGTTGTTCTTCTATCTGATCTATGACTTCGGCTATTCCTTCGATGCCGGTACACCGTTGCAGCAGGCGATGACACTGGATGAGAACGTCCGTTCGACGCAGCTGTTCTGGGTCCGTATCGCTTCGATCGTCATCGGTATGGCGATGTCTTCCTTCTTAAGCATCTATGCGAAATTCAAAGATCTGACCGGTTCGGTCTCGATGGGCTTCGGTCTGACGACCACGGCTGTCGTTGCGGTCTCATTGGTGATCTCATTAGTCGCTTTGTCTTTTGTCAAAGAATCGCATCCGATCGTCAAGGATGAAGATAAGGAAGAAAGGATCACGTTCAAGCAGATCATTTCGATCTTCACTTCAAACAAGGCGATGCAGAATGTCTTCCTGTCGCTGTTAGTCTACGGGCTGATCTATCCGTTCATGTTTGCGGCAAACGTCTATTATGTCAAGTGGACTTATTTTGCGGCAGACGGTGTCGTCAACGATGCGAAATTCGGTTCGTTCAACATCGTCATGACGATGGCGGTCATGTCCGCGATGTTCTTATCGATCTTCCTCACCAGACCTGCCATCAAGAAGATGGGTTCGGTGAAGCTGATGATCGTCACTTCCTATCTCAAAGCGGTCTTAGGTATCCTGCTGGTAGTCTTGCATTTTACAGGCATCTTACAGAAGTCGGTCTACCTGTTCGTCGGTATCTTCGCTCTGATGTATTTCTTCCAGGGCTTCTCTACGATCCCGATGGGCATCGTCAAGACCGAGTCGATCGACTACAACGAATGGACGACCGGCAAGAAGAACGGTGCGATCGTCGTTGCCGGCTATAAGTTCCTGGAAAAGGCTCAGGCAGCCATCACTTCCACGGCGACCTTAGGCATGCTGGCGATGTTCCACTACGGTGTAGATGCCGTGACCGGCAACCTGACAGCCGATGCTCTGGCAAACTTCACCACGATGCAGAACGGTCTGATCATCGTCCTGGCTCTTGTTCCGGCGATCATGTCCGTACTTACCGCCCTCATCATGAAGAACTATCCGATCCAGGGCGAACTCAGAGAGAGGATGTACAAGGAACTCAGTGAAAAACGCGCGAAAGAAGTGACAGACTGAGATGCGCAAATATATCGATATCAATGCAGGCTGGCTTTTTTCGAAAGACGAAGCTTTTAAAGAAAGCCAGCACGTCGATCTGCCGCATTGCTACAACGCACTTGACGGCATCGACGGTGACAACAGCTACTACAGAGGCAAGGCCTATTATAAAAAGAACTTTCAGGTCTCCTTAAAACAAGAAGAAGAACTCTGGCTCGAGTGCGGGGCCGTATCGATGTGCTGTGACGTCTATCTCAACAAGAAACGTCTGTATCACCATGTCGGCGGCTATTCGCTGTTCCGTGTCGATCTGACAGAAACGCTTGAAGAAGAAAACGAGCTGCTGCTGGTCGCCGATAACAGCTATTCGGAAACGTACTATCCGCAGAAGGCCGACTTCACTTTCTATGGCGGTGTCTACCGCGACGTGAAGCTGATCAGAGTCGATAAGACACACTTCGCTTTGAATGATCAGGGCTCTTCCGGCATTGAGATCACGCCGGAACTGAATGAGGATCTTTCTTCCTGCACTGTACATGTGTTGGCACGTGCCAACGGTGAAGAAGTAAAGATCAGGATCGGTGAGATCAGCCAAAGCGCAAAGGTCGAAAACGGGATCGCAAAGATCGATATCGTGATCGACAAACCGCATCTCTGGAACGGCCTTGATGACCCTTATCTCTATGAGTTACAGGCATCTGTCGACGGCAAGGATGAAGTAAGACAAAGCTTCGGTATCCGTAAGATCGTGATCGACCCGGAAAAAGGATGCCTGCTGAATAACAAAGAATACCGCCTGGCCGGCGTCTCCAAGCACCAGGACAGATTCGAAAAAGGCTATGCCGTTTCCAAGCAAGATCTTGAAGAAGATATGGCACTGATCCGCGAGACAGGCGTAACTTCGCTTCGTCTTGCCCACTATCAGCACGATCCGTATTTCTATGATCTGTGTGACCGTTATGGCCTGCTGGTCTGGGCGGAGATCCCTTACATCACCGCGCATATGAAAGAGGGCAGGAACTCGACGATCTCAATGATGAGAGAGCTCATCAAACAGAACCGCAATCATCCGTCGATCTTCTGCTGGGGACTGTCCAACGAGATCACGACCCATGGCGGGGTCAGTGACGATCTTGTCGAAAACCATAAGGTCCTCAACGATCTGGTCCATGAACTCGATCCGTCCAGAGTCTCGACGATAGCGCATGTCTTCTTATTGAAGACGAAAGAAAAACTCGTCCGCCTTCCGGATGTGTGTGCCTATAATCTCTACTACGGCTGGTATGTAGGTGACTTTGAACAGAATGATAAGTTCTTTGATGACTACCATAAGAAATATCCCAATTCCTGCATCGGCTTGAGTGAATTCGGTGCCGATGCCAATGTCCGGTATCAGACCATCAGACCGGTCAAGGGCGATTATTCGGAAGCTTACCAGTGTCTGTATCACGAACATATCCTGAAGATGTGGTCACAAAGGAAGTTCATCTGGTGCATCTATGCCTGGAACATGTTCGACTTCGGTGCCGACGGCCGTAATGAAGGCGGCAAGAAGGGGCAGAACCAGAAGGGTCTGGTGACGTTTGACCGCAAGATAAAGAAGGATGCCTTCTATATCTACAAGGCTTATTTCTCCAAGGAGAAGTTCGTCCATCTGTGCGGCAAACGCTATGTCGACCGCTTTGAGGAAGACACATTGATCAAGGCCTATGCCAACGTACCGATCCTGTCACTCTATGTCGATGGGGAATTCGTCGAAACAAGAAAAGGCGACAAGGTCTTTGAATTCTCATATAAGATCAGCGGCAGACACCACATCGAAGTCCGCTATGAAGATCTGAAAGATGAGATGGAGATCAGAAAGGTCTCTGAGAAAAACAAAGACTACGAATCGGATACGATGAAGATCCACAACTGGTTCGACGCGGAAGTGAAGAAAGGTTACTTCTCTTTGAAGGATTCGGCTTTCCGTATCGGCCGCAACAAAGAAGGAAGAAAGCTGCTCGATCAGTATTACTATCCGATGTTTGAAAAGATCGCCAACAAGTATGGCGATGTCTCAAGCGGCGTGAAGATCCCGAAGATCGCTTACAAGGCGATGGACTTCGTTCCGCTGGAAAAACTGTTCAAGATGTTCGGTTCGATGGCGCCTTTGGAGACCGTCGAAGGTCTGGCCAAAGGCCTTCCGGAGATCAGAAAATAGGAGGAAGAGATGTACGATGCTTTTATGCCGGGAAAGACCTGGCTCAATGTAAACAAGCGCCGGATACAGGCCCATGGCGGCTATATCCGCAAGGAAGGCGATACCTTCTACTGGTATGGCGAAAACAAGGAACGCTCTTATGGCAAGGATAAGACCTGGACATGCGGCATCCGTTATTATTCCTCCAAGGATCTCTACAACTGGAAGGATGAGGGTTTTCTGATCGAAGAATCCAAAGACAGGAATGACCCGATGTTCTGTGAAAAGAGGATCGAACGCCCCCACATCCTGAAAGATGAAAAAAGCGGAAGATACTTCTGCTGGATCAAGTATGGCGATAAGGGATGTTTTGCGATCTATTCGGCTGATGATTTCAAAGGCCCTTACCGGCTGGAAAAAAGCGACTATCATATCTTAGGCAAGAAGTGCGGCGACTTCGATTTCAATTTTGACGAAGAAGGTCATCCCTATATCTTTGTCGAGACCGACCATCGGGATCTGATCTCGATGCGTCTGTCCGATGATCTCATGGATGTGACAGGTGAGGCGGTCTATCATTACAAAGGCATCACGCCCCCGTTCACCAGGGAAGGGGTCACCTGTTTCAAAGCAGACGGGAAGTACTATCTTCTGACTTCCGGCATGGTCGGTTACATACCCAATCCGAGTGAAGTGGCAGTCGCCGATCAGATCGAGGGTCCCTATACGATCTTAGGCGATCCGCATGTCGATGAACCCGGAATCTCTTCCTATAATTCGCAGATTTCCTGTATATTTAAATATGAAGGAAGGCTCATCGCCCTGGCTGACCGCTGGGTACCGGGTTTCAAAGTGACCAGAGAAGTCTATGAGCGTCTGAAAAGATCCATCGCCTGCAACTTCGACAAGAGTTACAAAGCATCTTTGAAAGACAGGCTTTGGCTGATGAGGACGCCGATGATCCGCAAAGTCGATACCTCGATCTCCGACTATGTGATCCTGCCTCTCACCTTTGAAAACGGCATGCCGGTCATCCATTGGCATGAGGAATGGAAGAAAGATGAATAGAGAATACTGCAACCCTTTAGACCTGCCTTATAAGTTTCAGCATTATGGCGCATCTGCCCACAGAGAAGCTGCCGATCCGACGATCGTGCTTTTCAAGGGAAGATATTACATCTTCGCCTCGATGTCAGCCGGTTTCTATTACTCGGATGATCTGGTGAACTGGAACTGGCACGAAAACCGCGATCTGGATATGTACCGCTATGCACCGGATGTCCGGGCGATCGGCGACTATCTGTATTTCTGTGCTTCGACAAGGAACGTAGCATCAACGATCTGGCGCTGTACAGACCCTATGAAAGGGGACTTTGAAAAAGTCTCGGAACCTTTCCCGTTCTGGGATCCCGATCTTTTCTGTGACGATGACGGAAGGGTCTACTTCTATTGGGGCTGCGGCAACCAGGAACCGATCTGGGGCATCGAACTTGACAGTAAGACGTTCATGCCGATCGGCGAGAAAGTCGCTGTGATCGATCATGGCGAAGATGTGCACGGATGGGAGCGTTTCAATTTCCCGGGCAAGGAGAAGAGTGCCAGGAAAGGTCTGATCGCCTTATTCATGAAGTGGCTCAATCGGAAAGGGCGTCCGTATATGGAAGGTGCCTTCATGAACAAGTGGAACGGGAAGTATTACCTGCAATATGCCGCACCGGGAACCGAATATCCGGTCTATGGCGACGGTTATTATGTTTCCGATAAGCCGCTGGGTCCTTTCACGTATATGAACAACAATCCGTTTTCTTTCAAGCCTTCCGGTTTCATCACCGGAGCGGGACACGGTTCTTCGATCGACGACAAAGAGGGCAACATCATCCATGTTTCGACGATGCGCATCTCAAAGAATCAGAACTTCGAAAGAAGGCTCGGTCTGTTCCCGGCGGGCCTGGATGAGGATGGTTTACTGTACTGCAACCAGAACTATGCCGATTATCCGATCGTCCTGCCGGAAGGAAAGTATGATGCAAGGACATTGAGACCGCAGTACTTCCTTCTCTCGTATAAGAAGAGGGCCAAAGCCTCTTCTTCCAAGCAAGGCCATCCTGTCGAGCTGGCGCTGGACGAAGACATCCGTACCTGGTGGGCAGCCGAAACCACTCAAGCTTGGTACGAGCTCGACCTGGGTGATGTCTACAGACCGCATTCCGTGCAGATCAATTTTGCGGAAGAAAGCGTAAAGCTTCTGAAGGTCGATGACTCTTTGAAGTCGGATCTGTTCACCAATAAGCGCTACATCGATTCTTCCAAAGATCTGAAGACGAGATTCATCCTGGAAGGAAGTCTCGACGAAAAGGAATGGTTCGTTCTGTATGACACATCAAAGAGCGAAGAAGACCGGAGCCATCCTTATATCGTCCTGAATGAGAAATATGAAGTGCGTTATCTGAAAGTGACAGCTGTCGAACTTCCATACGATGAAGTCTTTGCGCTCTCCGGATTGCGTGTCTTCGGCAAAGGAAAGGGCGAAAAACCGGCCAGAGTCAGAAATATTAATGTTTCGCGTCTTGAAAACGGTCTGGATGCCAAAGTTTCTTTTGAGAAAGCGGAAGATGCCTATGCGTACAATATCCGCTATGGCATCGCAGCAGACAAGCTTTATTCCTCGTATCTTGTCTATGATAAAAACGAAGTCCTGATCACTTCTTTGAACAAAGGACAGTCCTATTCTCTTTGCGTTGAGGCCGTCAATGAAAACGGGATCAGCGAAGGATCGGAGATCCTGCGTTTTTAAGGATCAGACCTCATAAGATGATCAAACCCCGCCGGAGCGGGGTTTTACTTTTTTGATATTTAGAGATCACTTGAATTCTTTGCAGGCAAGTTGAGCGTAGTGGCCAAGGCGGTCCAGCCGGTTGGCCAGCTGTTCGACGCTGATCTTGTCTTCGCCGTCATCTTCGATCCAGTTCAGGATGAGGCTCATGGAACCTTCGTAGACATAATCGAAGATATAATCCAGATGTTCCTTTTTCAGGTCGGGCATTTCGTAGGACCAGTGCTTTATGATCTCGGGGCGCATCTGTTTCTTTATCCTGTCTCTGAAGGCGCGGTCACCGTTGTTGCCGAAGATGACGCGGGTAAGTTCGATGTTTTCCAAAGTCAGCCGGAACAGGTTCTGCAGGTTGCTGATACCTTCTTTTCTTTTCTTGTGGCTGGCATCTTCCATGTAGGAAGAAAACAGGTAGGAATTGTCATTCATGAAGCTCGATTCGATCTCGTCGAGCAGATCCTGCGGAGAGGAAAAATGCAGGTAGAAAGTTCCGCGGTTGATGCCGGCCTCCTCACATAACTCCTTGACGGTGACCCTGTCGATGTTTTTGTTTTGAAGGATCTTGAGCAGGGCATTCTTCAAGACTTCTTTGGTAAACTGCACTCTGGTGTCGGTTTTTTTCATAGGATCAGACTCCTTTTTTACTGTTAATGGACATTTATTCTGAATGTGTTGATGTTCTGACAAAATCCGAAAATGTTGTCATTGATAACGCTTACATGTCTGTATTATAGTAAAACTGTCAATAATAATCAACATTGTGTTCATCAACTGATACGGTGTACACAAGAAAGAAGGGGAGTATGGCAAAAAAAGAAAAGAAAATCAAAGGACCGGAGTACATAGGCTTCAAAGAGATCTTCGGTGCTACTGCGCTGTCTACCAACAACGGTCTGGCTAACATCTTCATGTCAACGATGTTCATGATCTTCATGACCGACTATGCCGGTCTTGGTTCCTGGGGTGCTGCTCTTGCGACAGGACTCTTACTGGCAGCGAGATTCATCGATGCGGTCGATGACCCGATCCAGGGCGCGATCATGGATGGCGCAAAAGTCACGAAACATGGCAAGTACAAACCGTTCTTCATGCTGTCGATCATCATGACGACAGTCGGAACGATCGCTTTATACTGTCTGCCTAACGGGATCACCAAGACACCTTGGCTGGTCGCTGTCTGGGTCATCTTCTTTTATTTCCTTTATGATATCGGCATGTCGTTCTACAACCAGAACCTGTTATTCAGAACGATGACTTCCGATCCGGAACAGCGTTCCAAACTGCTCATCGGCCCGAGACTCTGGGTCATGGTACTGGGAATGTTCGGTTCCGGTCTGACAGCGATCGCTGTCACGATCCAGGCGACTACCGGAAGCTTCAAGACGGCTTATATGATTCTGGCTCTGGCTTGCATGGGCATTTCTGCCGCTATCTCTGTCGTCGGCTGGCTGATGGTCAAAGAAAGACACGTCGTCGAACAGGACGAGGAAGAAAAGATCCATTTCTCTGATTTCGTTGAAGTCATCAAGACCAATAAGGCGATGCTGGTATGCCTGGCGAAGGACCTCTTCTCCGGCTTCATCTGGACCTTCTTATTTGCGGCTCCGTCCTACTACGTCAAGTATGCGTATTGTCTGGACCCGGTGACCGGTGTCGTCGACTATGCGAAACTGGGTACATACAGCCTGATCGTTTCCATGATGATGCTGTTCCCGCTGATCATCGGTACTGTCATCGCTACACCGATCTTAAAAGCTTATAAGGGAGACTTCGTCAAGATGCAGCGTCTGGATTTCATGGTGCAGGGTGCTGCGGGTCTGGTGATGTTCGCAGCGCAGCTGCTCGGCTTGCTGCAGAGAGTTCCGGCGATCTTCTTTTTATGTATGTTCGTCATGGCGATGTTCATCGGCGTCGACTTCATCCCGGGTTCCAACATCGGTATGGAGATCATGGATTATACCGTATATAAGACAGGCAAAGACCGTTCCGCTCTCACCAGTGCAGCTTCCAACTTCCTGATGAAGGCACAAAGTGCTCTGTCATCCGCTGTCGTCGGCGGTCTTCTGATGGCGATCGGTTACAAGGTCGATTCCGTCACAGGCGACTACATCGGCGAAATGTCCAAGATGCCGACTCTGCTTACAGGCATGATCATCATCATCGGTCTGCTTCCGGCGGTCCTGGCGATCATCTCTACACTGATCACGTTCAAGTATCCGATCGATCAGGAAGAAAGAAAGAAGATCCAGGCTTACATCGCGGAGCACCAGTCACACAAAGTTGAAGAATAAATAAAACAAATCGAAAAAGGAAGAGGCTCTGTGATCCTTCGGTTACAGAGCCTTCATTGTATATGATGGAAAAACTGATAGAAAAACTCGCAATATCCCACTATCGAAAGCATCCCGGCAATGCGGAGAGCTTTTCCCTTGAAAAGGCGATGTCAAAAGGCGAAAGCATCCTCACGAGGAAGCGGATCATCTTCTTAGGCAGTTCGGTGACGTATGGAACAGCTTCTTTCGGCGAATCATTCGCGGATTTTCTGGAAAAAGAAGACGGTGTCCTTGTGATCAAGGAAGCCGTGGGTGGTACGACCCTGGTCGATGAGAAAAGAAGAGGAAAAGACTCGTATATCACCAGGATGAAAAACATCGATAAGAAGATCGAGGCAGACTGCTTCGTCTGTCAGCTTTCGACCAACGATGCCTCCTTGTCCAAACCTTTGGGAAAGATCAGCGAAGGGATTGATCCCGAAGAGTTTGATACGCTGACGGTCGCCGGTGCGATCGAATATGTCATCTGCTATGCAAGGAAGACCTGGAACTGCCCGATCCTTTTCTATACGGGAACAAGGTATGAAAGTCAAAGATACGGACAGATGGTAAGCCTCTTACATGAGATCGCTGAAAAGTGGGAGATCGAAGTCCTCGATCTTTGGAACGACGAACAGATGAATGCCGTTTCCAAAGAAAAGTACCGGCTCTATATGGCCGATGGCATCCATCCTTCCAGAGCGGGATATAAAGAGTGGTGGACGCCGAGATTCGAAGAAAAACTGAAGGAGATGTTTCGTATATGAGCAGGCGCCCGACAGATGTCGATGCAAAGCAGTCGATCAAAGACGTCTTTTTATCAAAAAATGAATACCGGCTCGTGGATGACTATGTGATCCAGGATGGCAAGACCCATCCCTTTGCGATCCTGGTACCGGGCGGGGGATATGCGATGGTCTGCAGTTTCATCGAAGGCGTACCGATCGCAAAGAAACTGAATGAAAAAGGGATCAGTGTCTTCATCCTGTATTACCGGATCCGGAAAAAGGCGAAGTATCCCGCACCGATGGACGATCTTGCCAGAGCGGTGAAAGAGATCCTGGAAAGCGCCGATCGCTATCATGTTTCCAAAGAGAACTATGCGATCTGGGGAGCTTCGGCCGGCGGACATCTGGCGGCAAGCTTCGGTACCGAAAATATGGGCTGTCGGAAATATGGCCTGATAGCACCGGACACGATCGTATTGGCTTATCCGGTCATTTCGATGGACAAGACGATCGGCCACAAAGGAAGTCACGGCTTCCTGTTAGGGAAAGATGCCGATAAGGCTTTGGAAGATGAGACAAGTATCGAGAAACACATCGATGCAAAATATCCGAAGACCTATATCTGGTGTTCAAAGAGCGATAAGGAAGTTCCATACGAGAATTCCTTACGGATGATACGGGAACTGGAGAAAAATAATGTGAAAGTAAGATCCATGATCTGCGAAAACGTGGATCATGGTGTCGGTCCGGCTACGGGAACTGAGGCCGAGGGCTGGATCGATCAGGCAGCCGGTTTCTGGCTGAAGGAGGAATAGGATGAAAAGGATCATTACGGGACAGTACGATGAGAAAGTCAGCGTACTGGAAAACGAAAACAGGCAGATCGCTTACAAGGCAGCGGTCGAATCGTTCGTACTGCTTAAAAATGACGGCTGTCTTCCTTTGAAGACAAAGGAAGTTGCCTTATTTGGAGCGGGGGCAAGTCATACGATCAAAGGCGGTACCGGTTCGGGAGAAGTGAACAACCGTCACTCCGTTTCGATCTACGAAGGACTCAAGGACGCCGGTTTCAAGATCAGCAGTGAGCGCAAGATCCGTTCGTTTATCAGTATGGAAGCGCAAGCTCATGAAAAATGGATCAAAGACAATACCGGCATGCCAAGCGCCGCTTCACTTTCCAACAACTACCTTCTGCCCAAAGCGGAAAAGATCACAGAAGAAGATCTCAAGGAAAGCGATCTGGATGTAGCAATCTATGTCATCTCAAGACAATCCGGAGAAGCGTCCGATAAGAAACTGGACAGAGGAGATTTTTCGATCCTGGATAACGAAAGGGAAGATATTTTATTCCTTTATGAGCGTTTCAGACATGTCATCGTGATCATCAACTCCGGTTCCTCGATGGATCTTTCGCCTTTGGATGATCTTGATATCTCGCTGATCTTTTTCGGTCAGGCCGGCCAGGAAGGCGGCAGAGCACTGGCGGATGTGCTTTGCGGGGAAGAGAGTTTCTCCGGCAGGCTGACGACGACCTGGGCAAAGAGATATGAAGATATCCCGTTTGGAAATGAATTCTCGTATCTGAATGGCGATCTGGCAAATGAGTACTACAAGGAAGACATCTATGTCGGCTACCGCTACTTTGATACCTTCAAAGTTGCCCCGCGTTTTCCGTTCGGTTACGGACTGACTTATACGAAGTTTGAAACAGAATGCATAAAAAAGGAAGTCGTTAAAAGAACTTTAAAGATCTCCGTCAAGGTAAAAAATATCGGAGACCATGACGGAAAACAGACTGTTGAGTTCTATGCCTCCTGTCCGGCAGGAAAGCTGGAGAAAGAATACCAGAGACTCATCGGTTTCAAGAAGACGGAAAAACTGAAACCGGGCGAAGAAGAGGTCCTGGAATTTGAGACAGATCTGTATGGGCTTGCCTCCTATGACGAAGAAAGAAACGCTTATCTTCTCGAAAAGGGCGACTATATCATCAAGATGGGTGAAAGCTCCGCAGACAATGAACCGATACTCGTCATCGAAAATCCGGAAGAGATCATCTTATCGATCCATGACGGCATCTGTAAGGCAGATCAGGAATATGAGAAGCTTCATTGCGATATCGCTTTCGATCATGACATAAAAGGCATCGAAAGGATCAAGCTGGATCCAAATGCCTTTGAGACGATCACTTACAGCTATGGCAAGCCGGAGATCTGCAAGGATGAAGAAGTCACGAAGATCATGGATCGTCTCAAGATAGAAGAAATGGTCGATGTCGTCACCGGTATCGGGACTTTGGGCATGATGGATACCAACGTCATCTGTGCACCGGGCATTGCCGGCAAGACGACGTACAAATATCTAGACAGAGGGCTGATGTCAGTCACACTGGCGGACGGTCCGGGCGGACTGCGGCTGGTACAGAAGACTGCCGTCTCCAGAAGCGGCAGGATACGAATGTTCAAGGGACATTATCTTCTTTCTTTCATGGAGACGATGCCGGACTGGGCTTTGTTTTTCATGAAGCCGAAAAAGAAAGATACCGTCTTCCATCAGTATGCGACAGCCTTCCCGGTAGGCACCAATCTGGCACAGACCTGGAACGAGGCGATCGTCGAAGAAGTCGGCAAAGCCGTAAGTGCAGAGATGGATAAATACAACATCACCTATTGGCTGGCACCGGGCATGAACATACAGCGAAATCCGCTCTGCGGAAGAAATTTCGAATATTATTCCGAAGACCCGTGTTTATCGGGTGAACTTACCGCAGGATTTACTAAAGGCCTTCAAAAAAATACGGGCGCTTGCGTTAAACATTTTGCGGCTAATAACCAAGAATACAAGCGTATGACCGTAAACAATATCATTTCGGAGGACGTTTTTGCCGAAACTTATTTATCCTCGTTTGAAAGAATTGTAAAAAAGGCTAATCCCGACGCTATAATGTCTTGTTATAACAGAGTAAACGGCGAATACGTTGGCGAAGATAAAGGTGTTATCGACGGTATATTACGTAATTTGTGGGGATTTAACGGAATAGTTATTTCCGATTGGGGCGCTGTTGACGATAAACTTAAAGCGGTGACGACGGGATTAGATATGGAAATGCCACCAAACCCTGCAAATACCGAAAAACTCATAAATGCAGTTGAAAGCGGGGAGATTTCCGAAGAAGACGTAGATAAATGCGTAAGGCGGTATTTAGAAGTTCTTTCAAGGATTAATAACCGTGAAAAAGTAGGTTTTGACCAAGAAAGAGCGTTGTCAGTAAGCGCATCTGTGGCGGCGGAAAGTATGGTTTTATTGAAAAACAACGGGAAGTCGGA
>JAZQIF010000178.1:0-4956 GCA_045540935.1 Erysipelotrichaceae bacterium
GACATGTTGGTGATGTTCTTCTCTTCGCAATATCCTGAGACGTAACCGAAGGCCGTCTTTTCGGCAACGGTTGAGATCGTACCGGCACGGAACACGTTATCGGCACCGAAGATCTCTCTTGTGAACAGATGAGCTTTCGGCTGGTAGTCGCCGGAGAAGTTGAGGTCGATATCCGGGATCTTATCGCCATTGAAACCTAAGAAGGTCTCAAATGGGATATTCTGTCCATCTCCGCGCATGCGGGTCCCGCAGTCCGGACAGTCTTTATCCGGAAGGTCGTAGCCGGAAGCGACATCCTTCATCCAGATCAGCTTGTGACATTTCGGGCAGATGTAGTGCGGCGGCATCGGATTGACTTCCGTGATGTCGGAGAACGTCGCAACAAGCGAAGATCCGACAGATCCTCGCGAACCGACGATATAGCCGTCATCGTTGGATCGCTTGACCATCAGATGACAGACGAAATAGATGACGCCGTAGCCGTTGCCGATGATGGCGTTGAGCTCGGTATCGATACGCTTTTCAATGAATTCATCGAGGACTTCCCCATATAACTTATGGGCATTGTAGTAGACAAATTCTCTTAAATACTGGTCGGCAGAGATCACATCGTGGCGCTGCGTGAATGGCTCTTCGATGATATTGCAGCGTCTGGCGACAGCGATCGCATCGTCGATCTTCGGCGGACGGAGTTCATCGGTGAACGGCATGAACTTCTCACACATATCGGCTATCCTATTGGTATTGGTGATGACAAGATCCTTGATCAGCTTTTCATCTTTCAGCCACGCGAAAGCATCCAGCATCTCTCTGGTATTGAGATATCGCTGATCCGGCGTGATCTGTCTTGCCCGCTTTTCCTTATCGAAGAGATATAACGGGTGATGGGCACCGCCGATCGCCTGAGCAGAGATATAGACATCTCTTAAGATCTTTTCGTCTTTTGTGACGTAGTGGACGTCCCCTGTGGCAACGACGATCTTATTCTGCCGTAAAGCTTCATCGATGATATCTCTTAAATACTGTTTGAGCCTGTCCATATCGAAAAGGCCCCGGTCTTCCACTAAGAAGCGGTAGTTCTCCAACGGCTGGACTTCGATATAGTCATAGAACGAAATGGCCTTGGCCAGTTCTTCCTTTCCTCTTGTATGGGCGATTTCAAAGACTTCGCCGTTTAAACATGCCGAGCCGATCAGTAAGTTTTCTCTGTGCTCATTGATCGTCTCTTTGAAGATACGAGGTTCGGCGATGAATTCCGAGTTGGCATCCTTGCCATTCGACTTGCCAAAGACGGCCAAAGTCTTGGTGTTGGAGATACTGATCAGTTTGAAAAGATCCTTTAAGCCTGCCTTGTTCTTACAAAGGACGGTCGTATGATAGGCTCTGTTTTTGACGAACGCTTCTTCATCCTGGAAGTTCTTGAGATCATTGAGTGTATTGACACCGGCCTTTGCCAGATCCTTCAGCATGAAATTGAAGACTTGCGCCAGGACATCCGCATCGTAGTTGGCACGGTGAGCGATATCTTCATCATACGGGATATTGTAGGCACGGCACATGTTGCCCAGACGGTAAGCCCTTCTGTTTTTCAATAAGGATCTTGAAAGATCGAGGGTATCGATGACCGGATTAGGAAGCTTCGGCAAACCGATGCGTTCGAATTCGGAATTCAGGAAGCCATAGTCGAATGAGGCATTATGGGCGACTAAAACTCTGTCTTTGACAAAATCGAGGATCTCGTCAGCACATTCTTCAAAAGGTCTGGCATAACGCAGATCTTCTTCCGAGATATGGGTCAGGTTCTTGATATTGGAAGAAAGTTCGATCTTCGGTTTGATGAAGAAGTCTTTTTCATCGACGACAGTGCCCTTTCGCATGACGACGGCACCGAATTCGATGATGTAATCGTATCTTGTGGAAAGACCGGTCGTCTCAAGGTCGAATACGACATATTCGACATCGTTGAGATTGTCGTCGGTCGCATTGTAGACGATGTTCAAAGTCGGCGAGACCATGTTCATCTCGCAGCCGTACAGAAGCTTGAAATCCGGCTTGTTTTCCCCAGCCGACTTCATGATCCCTTTATAGGTCATCTGCGCTTCATGGAAGCCCTGCAGACAAAGGTGGTCGGTGATCGCTACCGCTCTGTGCCCCATGGCATAGGCTGCCTTGACGACTTCGGTCGGCGAAGAGACACCATCCATCTCGGAAAGTTTGGTATGCATATGCAGTTCGACACGCTTTTCCGGTTCATCGTCATGCAGCTTGTCATCGACTTCGATGAATTCGATCTGGTCAGGTTCAAAGATGTAGTCGTTAGAGAAGTTATCGAAGCGGTAGTTTCCATAGAACCAGGCATAGCGCCCCTCTTTGTTTTCTTTCAAGGCATCTTTGGTGAAGCGTCTTGATTCAACGAACTTGACGATGACCGCATTGGATTCATCTTTTACATAGACCGTCTGAATGATCGTGCCGGTACGAGTGGCACGTTCATCGATCTTGAACATCTGTCCTTTGAATTTGACGTTGTATAAGGTATCAAGCAGATCATCGATCTTCAACTCGGTATATTCTTTCGTCTTTCTCTGGTACTGTGACTTGCCTTCGCCCTGCTTGAAATCACCTTTGTGTTCAAAAGAATTGTTGAAACCGTTGTTGTTATACTGTCTTGCCGGCTTGACAGGCTGCGGCAGCGCTTCGACTTCTTCGATGACGACTTCTTTTTCTTCTTCCTGGTATTTCAAAGAGATGGTCTTGCGATATCCCAGGTCATAAAAAAACAGTTTGAGCTCATCAAGCTCATTGAGATCTCTCAGATATTCCTGTCTGTCGGAATAGGAAAGATCGAAGCCCTCTTCCGTCTTGATCGGCACGCAGGAAGTAAAGCCTTTGTTTTCACTTCGGTATTCTTCAAGATACAGATTGATCTCCGGGATCGGCAGACATTGGTCGGCAGCTTTGATATAAAGTTTGGACTTTTCAAAGCCCAGGTCTTTGAAATAATTCAAAACATCCTTATATATGCCATATGGCAGAACCTTATCGTTTTCCGCTTTGATTATCAGCAAGCCGTTGGATCTGCGAAACAAAACATCGACAACCTTAAACTGACTTACAGCTGCCGATCTTTCTTCGTTATATTCGTATTTTGCGATGATATCTTTGATATTGAAACTCATAATTGTGCCAGCTTTTCAAGTGCGTCTTTCGCCGCATTCTTCTGTGCCTGTTTCTTGTTGGAAGCGACTCCATATCCGTAGATCAGACCGTCGATCTTGACGGCGACTTTGAATTCCGGAGCGTTGTTTGGCCCGGCGACCGAGACCGTCTCATAGACGATCGATTTGCGCGAATCGGCCTGTACATATTCCTGTAATCTCGTCTTGAAGTCAAAAGTCTTTTCATCGACTTCCTTGATATGGATGGTCATCAGCTGATCCAGTAATTTATAGGCTTCTTCCTGGCCCTGGTCGAGATAGACCGCTCCGATGAAGGCTTCAAACATATCGGAAATGATCGAGTCTCTTTCCCGGCCGCCGGTCTTTTCTTCCCCGGCTCCCAGCTTGAGAAAACGATTTAACTCATTTTCCCGGACGATCTGTGCCAGCGCCTTCTCGGAGACCAGATTGGAACGTCTTGTCGACATCAGCCCTTCCGGAAGCGGCGGTTCGATCTTGAAAAGACGCTCTGCCGAATATACCTGCAAGACCGCATCGCCCATGAATTCCAGGCGTTCATTGTTACCTGTGTTTACTTTATGTTCGTTGACATAGGATGAATGAATAAAAGCCTGATCGATCAGATCAGTATTCGAATATCGAATGCCATGTTCATCTAAAAAATCATAAATGCTCATATCACTATTGTACTCTAGCTGATAAAGTTTTGAGACGCCATTTTGGCGGTTTTCTCATAGTAATCCTTATAGGAAGGATCATCCTTATTTTCAGAGATCTTCCTGGCGTCTTTCCTGGCCGCATCGATGAATCTGGTATCTTCGATGAGGTTTCCCAATACGAACGCCGGAAGACCGCTCTGCCTTGTTCCCAGGATATCGCCCGGACCTCGTAATTTGAGGTCTTCATAAGAGATCGCAAAGCCATCGTTGTTTTCACACAAAATGTTCAATCGCTTTAAAGCAAGTTCATCCCTGTTGTCGGTCAGAAGGAAACAGGTCCCTTCATGATTCGATCTCTGTACCCTGCCGCGCAGCTGATGCAATTGCGATAAGCCGAACTTATCGGCATCGTAGATGATCATCATCGTCGCATTCTTCACGTTGACCCCGACTTCAACGACTGTCGTCGAGATCAGGACCTGAATCTTGTTATCATTGAAGTCCTTCATGATGGCGTCTTTTTCTTCGGAATCCAGTTTGCCATGTAAGAGACCGACTTCAAAAGGCTGCAGTTCTTTTTTCAAAGATGCATATAATCCATTCACATCTTTGGCCTTGTAGTTCTCGGAAGCTTCGATGGCAGCTGCGATGATGTAGATCTGCCTTCCTTCCTGTAATTTGTTTTTTACTTCATCGAGGATATCGATGATCGAATTCTTCTTGATTAGATAGGTCTTGCATCCCTTTCTTCCGGCTGGCAGCGTGGCGATCGTCGAGATGTCCATATCGCCATAGATCGAAGAAGCAAGTGTTCTAGGGATCGGCGTTGCGGACATCAGGATAAAGTCACAGTCCTGACCTTTGTCTTTCAAGGCCTGTCTTTGTTTCACACCGAAACGATGCTGTTCATCGGCAATGACGAGTCCGAGATCCTTGTATTCAACATCTTTAGAAAACAAGGCATGCGTACCGACGATGATGTCATACTCACCGTCTTTGATCATCTGTTTATTCTTTCTTTCCTCATCCATTGCCGAATAAAGAACGCCCACCTTTACACCGAATGGTGACAACTGTTTCTGCAAGGAAGCGGCATGCTGCTTGGCGAGGATCTCGGT
>JAZQIF010000179.1:0-28432 GCA_045540935.1 Erysipelotrichaceae bacterium
AATAAAACTTAAGTTAAAATAATGATGGTACAACAATCACGTTACTAACTTGGTCAGGTACGGAAGTAAGCAGCCATACGAACCTCTGTTTGTGTGTACCATTTTTATGTTATTGCGTTATGGATAAGAAATATATGTTAGGGGCCTATATGGAGGCCTTGAGAGCGTTCAAAGAAGATGAAGTTCCGGTCGGCTGCATCATCGTCAAAGATGATCAGATCATTGCCAAAGCGCACAACCGGAAAGTGAAAAAGAACTGTGCGGTCTATCATGCGGAGATCGAGTGTCTGATCAAAGCAGCCAGAAAACTTAAAAACTGGAATCTGACAGGCTGTGATCTTTATGTTACGCTGGAACCCTGTATGATGTGCACCGGTGCGATCGTCAACTCGAGGATCGACAACATCTGCTTCGGCTGCAAGGATCCCAAAGGCGGTGCCTTAGTCTCCAACGTGCGTTTCAAAGAGATTTCCGGACTCAACCACTACCCCGGGATCGAAGGCGGCGTCATGGAAGAAGAGTGCTCGGAATTATTGAAGGCATTCTTCAGAAGCAAACGTTAAATTTATTTCCCAGGCAAATATAAAATACGATAAATAAAGGTCCGCAAGGATCTTTTTCCTTATTTCAAACAATTGAGAAGTGATGAGGTATAATGGGAGTATGGCATATCAGGTACTTTACAGAACATACAGACCATCCAGATTTTCCGAGGTCGTCGGACAGGAATACATCGTCAAAACACTGGTGAATGCGATCCGTAACAATAAGATCGCCCATGCCTATCTTTTTGCCGGACCAAGGGGTACCGGTAAGACATCGATCGCCAAACTTTTTGCCAAAGCGATCAACTGTTCCCATTTCGACGGGGAAGCCTGTGACGAGTGTGCCAACTGCAAAGCCTACCTGGAAGGAAACCATCCGGACATCATTGAACTCGATGCCGCCAGCAACAACGGTGTCGACGACATCCGTGAGATCATCGAACAGGTACCCTATGCCCCGCTGATCGGCAAATACAAAGTCTACATCATCGATGAAGTACATATGCTGACGACGCAGGCTTTCAATGCCTTGTTGAAGACACTGGAAGAACCGCCGGCACACGTCATCTTCATCCTGGCGACCACCGATCCGCAGAAGGTCATTCCGACCGTGCTTTCCAGATGCCAGCGCTACAACTTCTCAAAGATCTCTCTGTTTGAGATCAAGAAGAGGATGATGGAGATCCTCGACAGAGA
Organism: Erysipelotrichaceae bacterium; assembly: GCA_045540935.1. GTDB lineage: Bacteria > Bacillota_I > Bacilli_A > Erysipelotrichales > Erysipelotrichaceae > Colivicinus. The sequence continues at coordinate 1,242 of JAZQIF010000179.1, forward strand.
AAAGATCCCTTACGAAGAGAAAGCGGCAGAAGAGCTTTCCCGTATGGCGGAAGGCGGCATGCGCGATGCTCTGTCTTTGCTGGAACAGTGTCTGTCCTATAATTCGAAAGAACTGAAACTCGAAGATGTCGAACACATCTTCGGTCTGACTTCGGTCGCCGAAGAAGTGGAACTCTATCTGAAGATCCATGATCATCAGATCTCGGAAGTCATTTCCGAAGTCCGCGACATCTACACTGCCGGTGCCGATGTCAAACGTCTTGCCGTCGATCTGCTTGAGATAGTTAAAGACGTCCTCATCTACTCCGACCAGGGCAAAGACAGACTGCTGACCAGGATAACGGCAGCGGAAGCACAGAACATCATCAACAATATTCCGATCGAAACACTGTTTGAAGACATACGAAATCTCGAGCAGCTGATCGCAAGAGAAAAACAGAGCCAGAACTTCTTGGTCTATCTCGAACTGTGTCTGATCCGCATGGCAGAAGCTGAAACAGTCACGGAAAGAACAGTTACCAGGGCAACAAAACAGACAGAAGAAAAAGAAAATAAACCTGTTGAAGAAACAGTGATCGAAGAGGCACCGGTCAAAGAAGAAAAAGTTAAAAAAGAGATCAGAGAAGAAGTGAGTGAATCCGATCCCGAGATGCAGGTCATCGAAACGGATATGGAGTATCTGCTTTCCCTTCTGCTCAATGCCAACAAGGATCTCAAGATCTCCGACCAGATCGTATACAACAAACTGGATCTCTATGCCTACGAACCGGAAAAGAGAAAGTTCTATCAGATGCTGATCGGAACGGAACTCTTCGCTTCTAACAAAGATGCGATCATCATCTCCGGTAACAAGTCGCAGGCCGACAACATCAATACTCTTTCGGCCAACCGGGATCTCTACCGTTTCATCAACAAGGAATTCGGTATCGACAAGATGGTCTATGCGATCGATCCGGAGAAGAAACGCACCCTGATCGAAATGTACAAGAACACACCGATCGAAGTGAGAAGAAATCCGGCACCAGTCTTTGTTGAAAAATACAACATCGAAGAAAAGAAAGAAAAGACACCGGAAGAAAAACTGAAAGAACTCTTCGGTGACACATTGAAAGTTGAGGAATAAGATGGATATCAATAAACTGATGCAGCAGGCCCAGGCCATGCAGAAACAACTTGAGAAAGCAACAGAACAGATCAACGCGACGGAATTTGAAGGTGTCGCTTCGAACGGTCTTGTCAAAGTCACAGTCAACGGCGAAAACAAAGTCCTTGCCGTTTCTCTGGATCCAAGTATCCTGAATCCGGAAGACAAAGAGATGATCGAAGACCTGATCATGATCGCTGTCAACGACGCGATCGGCAAAGCTGACGATATGAAGAAAGAAAGACTTGGCTCCATGGCCTCGGCGATGGGACTGCCGCTGTAAATAAATGTATCCGAAAAAATTTGAAGACCTCTGTTCGGCATTTGAAAAACTGCCGGGCGTCGGCGCAAAAACAGCACAGCGCTACGCCTTTACGATGCTCGACAAGACGAGCGAACAGGTCGATGAAATGGTCGATGCCCTCAAAGGGATGCGGCAGATCAGGAAATGCAGGATCTGCGGCTTTTTGAGTGATGAAGACGAGTGCCTTTTCTGTAAAGACAGGACCCGCAATACATCTTCGATCATGGTCGTCGCCTACCCGCAGGATGTGGCCGCGATCGAAAGGACCGGCTCCTACAAAGGCATGTATCATGTCCTCGGCGGTCTGATCTCCTCTTCCAAAGGGATCTATCCGGAAGACATCAATATCGAAAAGCTGCTGAACAGGATCAACGCATCCGTTAAAGAAGTCATCGTTGCCACCTCTCCTACGATGGATGGCGAGATGACGGCTTTGTATCTCGATAAGATCCTGAAAGATAAAGGCGTCCTGGTGACCAGGCTTGCGCACGGTCTGCCGATGGGTGCTTCATTGGATTATGCCGATGATCTGACCTTGATCAAAGCAATGGACAACAGAAGAAAGATCCAAGATGAATAAGATCCTGACCGTCTATGATGATGTAGATCCTCTCAATAATGTCATCAGTGCCCTCACCCTGGGTGTTGATGAACTTTTTTATGTCTACCATCATGAGGTCCCCAAAAGCAACTTCGACAACATCCGCAAAGTCGTCAGCAAGTACTGCGACGCAAAGATGCACTTCATACAGCTGACGGATGACGAAGTACAGATGAGTGCGATCATCAACAACAACGACGGGTTGATCATTGATGTCGGCGGTGCCAAATACCTGTCGCTGTTCCTGTTTGAGATGGCTGCGAAGCGCGGCAACAAACTCATCTACTATGACGATGATGAAAACTGCATCAAAGACTACCGCAGTCATTCGATCATCACCAGGAAGGTCTTCAAACTGCAGATCGAAGACGTACTGACGCTGCGCGGGGGTACGATACAATCGACGATGCACAAACCGGTGACCGACAAAGAAACGAAAGAGACCCTGATGCAGGTCGTTGAAAAAAACATCGACACCTATTCGGCGTTCACCCGTTTCATCACCAAGGTCAACTCGATCGTCAATTCATCCAAATATATCGGTTTCAATACCTACAAACTTTCGGAAAACGACCGCAATGCGATCGTCTCCGACAACAGCTATAAAAACATCGACGATCTCTTTGAGATCGATGACAAGTGCCGTCTGCGTTTCAAGAACAGGAAACTGCGGGAGATGGTCTCGGTATCCGGTGCCTTCTTAGAAAACTACCTCTATGTGAAACTCACGGAGTCCGGCCTCTTCGATGATGTGAAGATGTCGACAGTCATCGATTTTGCGGACGATAAATACAAGTACCCTGTCCGCTGTGAGATCGACTGCCTGATCATCAAGGACAACAGGCTGCTCTTTGTTTCCTGCAAATCTTCCAAGGTCGACACGGAAGCCCTCAACGAGATCTATGTCCACAATCACCGCTTCGGCAATGCCCTGTCGGTGCCGGTACTCTGTGTCTTTGAAGAACTTGACCGCAAGTACCCGAGCACTTATGCCAAGGGCGAGGAACTGGGGATCTATCTGGTCGACCGTTCGTCATTCGTCATGCATGATGTCAGCGAAGTTTTTATGTCGATCTTAGAGGGAACTTACATTTACGACGAAGTGTACTGAGTTATAATGAAGTTGTAATATGTCCGCGATAGCTTACGTAACTGATTCCAAAATGCTTGAGCTCCATCGCCTGAACAATCATAAGACGATGAACTTCTGGCGCTTATCTGCCAACACCAGCTTTTCCGATTTCGGCGAAGGTGATCTGGTTTTCTTTCTGTCCAAAGACAAGGAACACAGAAAGAAGAAAGAAAAAGGGATCGTAGGTTTCGGAAGAGTCGCTTCGATCGCCGCTGCATCGATCCGTTCGATGTGGGACAGATACGGCATCTACAACGGCTATGTCTCTCTCGAGGAATTCAAGGAAGCGATACGGAAAGTTTCCAAAGACAAAAAACTGCCGGCAAAGATCTCGGCGTTCTATCTGGAAGATGTCACCTTCTTCCAGTCGGTCTACCTGAGCGAATGCGGGATGAAGATCTCCAACAATGTCGAATCCTACATCTACCTCAAACCGGAAAGCGTCGTGCTTTCCCTTCTGGATCTGGCCAATGATTCCAAAGACTTATGGAGCGGATTGAACGGCAACAGCGAAACGATCCTGAGAGAAAAACTTCTTTATGGCTTGCTGGAAGCACACAAGAAGATCGGTGATATTCCTAGGAGTGAAAAAGAAAACAAAAAGGCAAAGCGGACTTTGAAAACCTTCGAAGAAGAAGGCTATCGCTTCTTCCCGGATTCGCAAAGCGAGATCTGCCGATTGGGAAAAGAGAGTGCCGATGTCATGTTCTACCGTGACAAGACGACCGATATCCGCAGCCTGATCGGACAGGCGCAGCTGTACAAATATTACCTGGGAATTTATTTAGGCAAAGATGCCAGTGTCCATTTCAAAGTGAATGACGGAGCGGAGAATATCGAATATCTGATGAACGCCTTGCTGTGAGGCGTTTTCTTCTGCCTGGATATTGCAAGGAATGAGCCGGCGCGCGTAAAATGGTCTTACTATGAGACCGACTGTGAGATTACCGAGGAAAGATATCCTGAACGGCAGGATCGCAGAACAGATGATGCTGTTCCTCTTTCCGGTCTTCTTAGGCTATCTTGTTCAGCAGCTCTACGGCATCGTCGACAACATCGTTCTGGGAAGACTCATCTCCAAACAGGCACTGGCAGCCGTCGGCGGTTCGGCAAACTCACTGATCAACATCACTTTGAATTTTATCGGCGGCATAACTTCGGCGATCACTGTTCTGGTCGCCCAGAATTATGGCCGGGGAAATATGGAAAAGGTCAACGGATCCGCAAAGACCGGCATCAACCTGTCGATCTTTCTGGGGATCTTTCTTTCTGTCGTTCTGATCGTGATCTCCCCTTTCTGGCTCGATCTGATGAAAGAACCTGCTGACACCAGACCCTTATCTTTGACTTATCTGTATTTCTATCTGGCATCTTTGGCCTTCTACTTCGTCTATCAGACGGGCGTATGTATCTTAAGGGCACTTGGCGATTCCAGAAGACCGTTGTTGTTCATCGGGCTGACCGCCTTCAGCAAGATCACCTTAGACCTTCTGTTTGCCGGACTTTTCAAGATGGGTGTCTTCGGTACGTCTCTGGCGACACTTTTATCGCACATGATCTGTGCGTTCATTATTCTGTTTATTTTTGATAAGACCAGCGACGTCTATCAGAAAGATTTCAAGGATCTTTCCTACGACAAGGAAGACGTCCGGCAGATCTTCAGGATCGGTCTTCCTTTCGCGATCCAGTCGATGATGTTTGCCATACCAAATGCCGTGATCCAGTTCAAGATCAATTCCTTTGAAACGGATGCCGTGGCAGCCTACAGTGCCTACAACACGGCGGACTCTTTGTTCTGGTGTTTCTCCAACGCCCTGACGACAGCGACGATCACCCTGGCATCCCAGAACTTCGGCAAAGGCAACCTGAAACGGGTACGCAGAGTCACCTTCGTTTCGATCGTCGTGGAAGCCATCGGTGCGATCCTGTTCGGTGCGCTGTTCTATACGGCCGGCAAAGGTATCCTCTTGCTGTTTTTGAAAGATGAAGAACCGTTGCTGATCGCAACCAGGATGCTCAAGATCATCGCCTTTTCTTACATCACCTATGCTCCGATCGATCCGCTTACGGCAGTCTTCAAATCCTGCGGTCTGACAAAGGCACCGCTCGTGATCGCGGTGTTCACGATCTGTCTGACCAGGATCGCTTATATCATGTTTTATCCGATTGAAGATCCCGTCATGGCGATCTTCGCCTTCCCGCTTTCCTGGATCGTCACCTCGATCGTCTATCTGATCTACTACTTCTCGAGAAAAGATATCTTCCGTAAAGAAGAGATCAGCGCATAAAAAAACCGCCGGTACCCGACGGTATTTTTTTTGTTTCGCTTTAGTTTCCTTCGGTCGCGACACCGGAGATGCCGTCTCTGTTTGCGCAGGTCTTGCACAGTCTGACACGGTTGGCTGCGATCGCTTCTTCAACGGTTCCGTAAGTGAGTGTCTCGGACTGGTTGAGATGTGAACAGTCATCATGTGTGTGGTAGACTTTACCGAATGTCGTCCAGTAAACTGTCTCACCTTCTAAGACATCCATCGCAGCTTCCTTCATTTCGCTGGAGACCGGATTGAAGTCGTAGGATGCGACGCCGCCGATCAGCAAGCAGATGACTGCCGCAACGGTAGCGATGGTCTTGGTCTTCTTGTCCGCTTCCTTATTCGTCAGAACAAGGATGATGAATGGGAAGAAACAGATGGCCATGGCGATGACGCCCATGTTGTTCCATAACCAGAACTTGAACTGATTTGCCTCAGATATCGGATCGATGTGGTTGGCCTTTTTCCAAAGCTGCGCACCGACGATGACGGCGATCAGATCCAATACCAGGAAGATGATCAGCTGCGGGATCTGCGGGATGAACTTGAGGTCGACTTTTCCTAAGAAGACCATCAGAGCCAGTACTTCGAATACGAGAGCCAGTACCCATAAGGCAACGGCACCGATACGGAGCGGTTTCGGATCTCCTACCGGCTCAGCTTCCTTGACAGCACGGACGACGTCTTCGTTAGGGACCTGTTTGGTTTCCCTGGCTTTCTTGCTATCTTCACTGGCGGCAACATATTTCTTTTCTTTCTTTTCTGCCATAAACAATCCTCCTTAAATACTTAAATCCATTATATGACAAAAACGAAACGAAGGCACCAGCAGTGAAAGAAACGGCGGATCGCCTTCGATTGGATCAGAACGTCTTTTTTTCAGATGCGGTCTTAAGAAAAAAAAGAAAAAGTCCTCGCGGACCGTCGTTTCAGGGGATATTTTCTTAATTCTAACTCTACTTCAAAACTTCCGTTTTTTCAAAAGAATCGATTGAATTGGGAAAAATTATCTGATAATCTGTTAAAAATGGGCCGGTTTTCTGATCAAGGGGAAAAGACCGGTCAAGGGGAAAGAGAGGTCTCACTATGTCAGTCATGAATCGCAAGATGGGTTATCTGCCTGATGAAACGCCTTCGATCGGGAAGCTGATCCTTTATGCACTGCAGCAGGTCATCGTCATGTTTCCTGCCACTATCACTGTCGCTCTCATCACAGGATTTCAAGTCTCAACAACGATTTTCGCTTCCGGACTTGCGACCCTGTGTTTTATTTTGATCACGAAGCGCAGGATCCCGCTCTATTACGGTTCTTCCTTCGCTTATCTGTCTGCCGTCTCTTCGATGGCGATGGCAGAAGGTACCGCCGAACAGATCGCCTCCTGGCAGGCATCCGGCATCTTACCGCCGGAGCTGATCTCCAAAGCACAGTTCGGTATCATCATGTCCGGTTTCGTCTCGATCGCGGCCGGTCTGATCGTCCGTAAGTTCGGTGCCGAAAAAGTCGAGAAGTTCCTTCCGGCTTCCATCACCGGCTCGGTCTCCATGGTCATCGGCCTGACACTGGCCGGCTCGGCAATGAATGATTTCCTGGGCATCGGCTCTTCGATCAATGGACTTGATGTCACACAGGGAAGCGCAGTTGCGACTGCCTGGCTGTTTGTAGGCATCATCACCTTCTTATCGACCTGTATCTACTCCAGATATCTCAAAGGTCTTCTGTCACAGCTGCCGTTATTGCTTGGCGTGCTGACAGGCTGCGCGTGTGCGGCACTCATCTACTTTGTCGGCGGCATCAACCTGTTCCGTGCGGTACCGGCTGAAGCTCTGGCCGCTTCTTCCTTCAAACTGGGAGACGGTTCATTCTTCGCCCTTCCGGCATTCACCTTCCCGAAGTTCTCGCTTCCGGCGCTAGTCGGTATCATGCCGATCGCGATCGCGACCATTCCGGAATCCACAGCTCACATCTACCAGCTGGACATCTACATCAATGATGTCGCCAGAGAAAAAGGCAAAGGAAGATACGACATGGTCTCCTTGCTTGGTGACAATCTGATCGGCGATGGTCTGTGCGATATGATCTCCGGTATCGTCGGCGGTCCGGCAGGTACCAACTATGGTGAAAACATCTCTACGATGGCGATCACCAGGGTCTTCTCGGTTCCGGTACTGATGGTCGCATCTGTCCTGGCGATGGTCGTCTCCTGCTTTACGCCGCTGATCAAAGTGATCTACGGCATTCCGCTTTCCGTCATCGGCGGCATCGAAGTCTATTGCTTCGGCGCGATCGCCGCGCAGGGTATCGCCATCCTGATCGACAAAGGTGTCTCAATGTTTGATTCCAAGAATATCGCAGTCATCGCTTTGGTCTGCATCATCGGTCTGGGCGGACAGTATGCCTTCGGCGGAACGATCCCGTTCTTCAGCATGAACGTCCCGTGTGTTGCCGGTGCAGCGATCGCAGGAATCCTGTTGAATCTGATCCTGACACTCGGTGATAAAGCGAGCGCATAATACGTTATAATTTATAAAAAGAAAAATGATACTTCAGTTAACGCTGAAGCATCATTCATTTTAAAGGAGAGAAAATGGCAAAACTGCTGAACGAAGTATCCCATACCTTCAATGAGTACCTGCTGATTCCGGGCCATACCACTAAGAAATGTATCCCGGACAACGTTTCGTTATGCACCCCTTTAGTCAAATACAAAAAAGGTGAAAAGCCTTCTCTGACTATGAACATCCCGATGGTTTCGGCCATCATGCAGTCGGTCTCGGGAAATGATCTGGCTGTCGCTCTGGCAGCGGAAGGCGGTGTCTCATTCATCTTCGGTGCACAGCCGATCGCTTCGCAGGCGGAAATGGTCCGTAAGGCAAAATCCTACAAAGCCGGCTTCGTACCGAGCGACTCCAACATCAAACCGGACGCAACGCTGGCCGACATCCTGGCTTTGAAAGAAAAGACCTCGCACTCCACGGTCGCCGTTACGGATGACGGTACCGGTAACGGAAAACTTCTGGGTATCGTCACATCCAGAGACTATCGCATCTCACGCATGCCGATGGATACCAAAGTCGAAGAATTCATGACGCCGTTAAAGAAGATGGTCACAGCGAAAGACGGCATCACGCTTTCAGAAGCCAACGACATCATCTGGGAATACAAACTCAATACCCTGCCGATCGTCGACAAGAAAGGAAACCTGAAGGCTTTCGTCTTCCGTAAGGATTACGAATTCCATAAGGATCACCCGAACGAGCTGCTCGATGAAAACAAGCGTTATATCGTCGGTGCCGGCATCAATTCAAGAGACTACAAGGAAAGAGTCCCTGCCCTGGTAGAAGCGGGCGTCGATGTCTTATGTATCGACTCCTCGGAAGGTTTCTCCGACTGGCAGGCGGAAACACTGGACTGGATCCATAAGAAATACAAAGGCAAAGTAAAATGCGGTGCCGGAAACGTCGTTGACGCAGAAGGTTTCAAGTTCCTGGCAGAGGCCGGCGCAGACTTCGTCAAAGTCGGTATCGGCGGCGGCAGCATCTGTATCACCAGAGAGACCAAGGGTATCGGCAGAGGTCAGGCTTCGGCGGTCATGGAAGTTGCTAAGGCAAGAGACGCCTACTTCAAGAAGACCGGTGTCTATGTACCGGTATGTTCCGATGGCGGCATCGTCTTCGATCACCACATCACGCTGGCTCTGGCGATGGGTGCCGACTTCGTCATGCTGGGAAGATATTTCGCAAGGTTCGATGAATCACCGACCAACAAGGTCATGATCAACGGAACCTACTATAAAGAATATTGGGGCGAAGGTTCTGCCCGTGCAAGAAACTGGCAGCGTTATGACGTCGGCGGCAAGGCGGGACTGTCCTTTGAAGAAGGCGTCGACTCTTACGTTCCATACGCCGGAAGCTTAAAGGACAACGTCCGACTGACGACATATAAGATCAAGTCGACCATGTGCAACTGCGGTGCCATCAGCATTCCGGAATTCCAGAAGAAAGCGAAACTCACACAGATCTCATCGACTTCGATCGTCGAAGGCGGTGCTCACGACGTATTATTGAAGAATAACAGCGGAGGAAGAGGAAATGGATAAAAGACCAACGAGTTTGAAAAGGATCACCACAAAGAAAGCAGCAGAAAAGTTTATTGAAAAGCAGGTAAAAGAGATCCAGGAACAGGTCGGCGATAAGAAAGTATTGCTGGCACTGTCCGGCGGTGTCGATTCCAGTGTTGTTGCAGCGTTGCTGATCAAGGCGATCGGAAAGCAGCTGATTTGCGTTCATGTCAATCACGGTTTGCTCAGAAAAGGCGAAGCGGAACAGGTCATCGAAGTCTTCAAAGAGAACCTGGGTGCCAACCTCAAATATGTCGATGCTTCCAACAAATTCTTAAAGGAACTCAAAGGCGTTGCCGATCCGGAGACCAAGAGAAAGATCATCGGTGCCGTATTTATCGACGTCTTTGCCAAAGAGGCCAAGAAGCTCAAAGGTGTCGAATTCCTGGCACAGGGTACCATCTATCCGGATATCCTGGAGTCCAAGGGTGTCAAGGCACACCACAATGTCGGCGGTCTTCCGAAAGAACTCAATTTCGAGCTCGTCGAACCGGTCAAATACTTATACAAGGATGAAGTCAGAGTCGTCGGCGAGGCCTTAGGCCTTCCGAAGTCCATGGTCTACCGTCAGCCGTTCCCGGGTCCGGGTCTCGGCGTCAGATGTGTCGGTGCGATCACAAAAGACAGACTCAATGCCTTAAGAGAAGCAGATGCCATCGTCAGAGAAGAGATCGACAAGCTCAAAGACAGACCTTGGCAGTACTTCTGTGTCATTCCTGATCTCAAATCGACCGGCATCAAAGACGGCAAACGTTATATGGGCTGGGCAGCTGTCATTCGTGCCATCAATACGAAAGATGCCGTAACAGCCAAGTCTTACGAGATCCCATATAAGACCTTATACAAGATCAGAGATCGCATCATCAAAGAAGTTCCGGGCATCAACAGAGTCCTCTGGGATTTCTCCGACAAACCTGTCTCGACGATCGAGTGGGAATAGTGTAAAACCCTCAAAATAGCCTTTAAATAAAGGCTTTTTTGATGGTTTTGATTTTTCTTGAGTCAGATCTGACAATAAAGGCTGCTTTTTAATCTTCTTTGAATGTTGTGCCATCATCATTTCTCACCAGAATAATCAGAATCTATCGGATCGTTCCTGAGTTTATGAACTTATATTTTGTTTTGATATAAATAAGTGAGTAAAAGCATATTATCATTAAAATATAGCTGAGATCATTTCAATAATTTTACAAAACAGTCAGGACTGAATGGTCTGATACACTTTATGGCTGTACACAAGAAAAAGGCACTTATATGGAACAGAAGCTGACGAATCTTGAATATTCGAACACCGATGCAACCGTGGAGCAGGTCAAAGCCGCGATCCGTGCGGCAAAGGTCATTATGCAGCGGCCGCTTCCTCTTACGCATGCTTCTCCTGAAATTGCTCTGGTGGGTTATAAGGAAGAAGCAACCGGACGGCTCAAGCTTCTCAAAGAATTCCGTATATTTCAGACGGGAGCGCTGTTTTCCTCCATGACGGCGATGGACGGGCATGTGCGTTTGATCGCGCTGCGGTACATGACGCGGGAGGAATATGAGTCGGTTAAGTCGGAGGACTTGCCCCGCTATCGGGTGTATGAGGAAATTACGGCGGACGGACAATAAACGACAAAAGGAGGGTATCGCATGGCGGAACAGATATTTATTATCGAAGACGGAACTTTGACAAAGTTCGAATGCGACGACTATGTCGAAGAGGTGTATATTCCTGATCGTGTAAAAAAGATCGGCTGTCAGGCATTTTTTAAGCGGTAGTCGGCAAGGTCGTGCTTTCTGACAGTGTAACTACGATCGAAGCGGATGCGTTTCTGGACTGCACCCTGAGTGAGATGAAATCCCAGATAGCGTTACAACGATCGAAACACGGGCTTTTTCCGGCTGTGAAAACCTTCAGAGCATTACGATCCCCGAAAGCGTTACCTCAATAGGACCCTGGGCAATCGGATACAGGGAGGATCGTTTCCGTGCGTGGCTGGATCCGATCCCGTTCGGACGTCCCGTCATCATATACGGAAAAAAAGGCAGTGAAGCCGAACGATACACAAAAGACAATTACTGGTGCTTCAACGAACACATTACCGAATTCCGGGAGATCAAAACAGATATCAGGAAACAGGAAGGAGAAATATGACGGATAAACAGAACGACACACAGACAAAACTGGTTCCGGGGATAGGGCGTTTGCCGTATCCGGCTTATCGAGGGAAGGAGCCCTACGTTTTTATAAGCTACGCGCGCCTGGATTCGCAGCGAGTGATGGCGGAGATCAAACGTTTCAACGAGTCAGGTTTTCACGTATGGTATGACGAAGGGATAGCTCCGGGCGGCGAATGGTCGGACTCGATTGCCGAGGCGCTGTCGAACTGCTCCGTGTTCGTCGTTTTTTTGACGCCGACTTCTGCTCCGCGCGAGAATGTTCTCAACGAGATCGACTTTGCGCTGAACGAACAAAAGCCGTTTCTTGCTATTTATCTTGACGAAACGACGCTAACTCCAGGCCTTAAGCTGCGCATCTCCCGCAAGCAGGCGATCCTCAAATACCTTATGTCAGATGAGGAATACGAGTATAAATATATTGAGGCGTTCACCCGGTTCGGACTTGTACGCAATGAGGTGAAGGCTCCCGTCTCAGATTCAGAGCCGCAGCTGCTAAAAACGCCGTCACCGATCATAGCCGGGACACACCCATTTGGAGATTATGTGCCGAAAGGAACGGCGGTCATTACAAACGGGCTTGGAAATGAATTCACCGCCATCGGAAACTCTTTCGTGTATAAGCCGGTCGGGAAGATCGCGTTTCAAACGCTTCACGACCTTGTCTCCATGGATAGGTCTCCGAACGGCTATGTGCTGAAGGACTCGCTCGGAAGGGAGACCCTTCTGAAAACCTCTCCGGGCGATGAATTATGGTTCTTGTCGGCGGAGGAAAAACCCCGTGCCGACCTGCTCAATCCGGAAAAGCTCCAGATCAACATGGTCAGGAGTATCCAGGTGGATCCCGGCAGAACCCCGGATCGAAAAATCCACTATTGTGAGATTCGGATGAAGGACGGTTCCTTTAAGACGCCCCGGGAGTTTCTGTTCTTTTCTGTCAACGAAGCCAATGGCGCCCCGCCTGTCATGAAGCTGAAAAAGGATCTGAACAAGTTCTCGGGCAAGGGGTACGCGAGTCTTCTAATGATGAAGAAACTCGTTGTAAAAAGAGTCGGCGAGGCCTCCGGCCCTTACGGCGACCGGCGTTCTCTCGACGTGGAGGTGCAGTATCCGGGCGACGACCCGGAAGCGTTCACCATAGACGACTATTTTGCCGTTTACGCCATGGGCGCAAGCGGAGAGATGCATCAGCTGAAACGAGAGGAACTGTCGGAGATAGAAATACTGTGATGTGAGGCAGGACATGATCGCTGAAATACCTGAGTTTGAAATAAAGAACGGGGTGCTGGTCTCTTATAACGGTTGTGAAGAAACTGTTGTCGTCCCGAAAGGTGTAACCGAGATCGGAAGACTGGCCTTTATAGAGAACAAAACCATAAAGCATATTCACCTTCCGGATACCGTGACCGAGATCGGTTTCCGCTCGTTTTCTGACTGCGACTCACTGGAAGAAGCGGACATTCCCGGCAGCGTCAGAGTGATCGACGCCTATGCATTCATGCGGTGCGGGAATCTGAAAAGCGTAACGCTGCACGAGGGATTGCAGGAGATCGGGACATGGGCGTTCGGTGATTGCGACAACTTGGAAAGCGTCTTTATCCCCGATACCGTCAAGGAGATCGGCCAATATGCACTCGGATTCCGGAAAGCCACTTATCAGGAGAGGCATGTATACGGCAGGTACCACAGCTTTAACTATGGTTTTCATATCCATCACAACGATAATTCGGCAGCGATAAAATACATTGCGTTCCATAAGTTGAGCATAAGGATGGTACGCAGTTAGAGAGGCTTTTGCGATGGGAGTAAAGATCTTCAGAGACGATAACTGGAACAGGATCAAAAGCGGAGTTATCTCCCGCAGGGACATCATGGGACTGGATCCGGACGAGGACAATGCACTGATCAGATATCTGATCAGTAATGCTGCAAAGCCGAGCCGTGATTCCATGCTGCGATATACCGCAGAGAAATACGGAATAGATGAGCAAAGTGAACCGCAAAAGAATATCGACGATCCCAACGACCCCAACTATGAAGAATACTTCGTCCTGCAGGAACAGGTCGTCCGGGAAGACGATGCAGATGTGCTTAAAGAAGCGGCGTTACATGGTTTGAATTATGATATGGCTGCATTTGCGTTTTGCCGGCTCACCGGATATTGTTTTCCTGTGAGTGATTGCGATGCTTACAGCTATCGCACATTTGATTGTGGCCTTATGCCCGGAACGACAGCGAAGGATATCCGGGAGTTTTGCCGGGCAGTGATCGAGGAAAAAGGAAGGTTCGCGGATGAGGCTGAAGAATGCCTGCGTGATGAGCAGGTCTGCGTTCCGTACTACTGATAAGGAGACAAAATGGGATTACTGGATTTCTTAAGAGGCGGGAAAACAAAAGTCGAAAAAGGCCCGGAAATAAGCGATAAGAAACCTTATATCTTCGTAAGCTATGCCCTCGCAAATGCCGATGAGGTATTCAGGATCATCAGGCAGTTTCAGGATCGTGGATATCGTGTCTGGTATGACAAGGGAATCGCCTCGGGTGGTGAAATGGCAGAAAAAACTGCAGATGCCTTGGAGAACGCATCGCTGTTCCTGGTATTTCTGACCCCGGAAGCAGCAGCCCTGCAAAAAATCAGGCGCGAGATCGATGATGCATTAAATGCAGGCAAGCCGTTTCTGGCAATTTATCTGAAGGAAACAGATCTGACAGCAGACCTGCTGCTGAAGCTCGCTGCCAAGCAAGCTGTTTTGAAATATGAATTGTCAGATGAAGAGTTTTTTGATCAGTGTTCTTTCGCTTTTGAGCGTCTTGGGTTTTCTGAAACGCCTGCGGTTCAACCCTCAACAACAGGGTTTTCCGATCTGACAAGGCTTGCATCTGACTATGAAGAGACCATGAACAGCGCTTCAGATCGCGAAAAGAGAGCCGCTTTGCCTTACGACAAAAAGGACCGTGATCAAATGCGACAGTTGTTGCAGAAAGCTTCTTTGGTCATTGACCTGATCGCGGAAGACCAGGTTCCGCTAGGAACCAAAGCATCTGCTGAATTGATCGATCTGGCAGCAGAGTCGATCGAACACGAAAATGAAAAACAGAAAGATGACGATGAACTGCAGGAACTGAAAGATGATCGCTATTCTCTGATAAACCTGTACGCCGCTATAAAAAAGGAAGCGGCTTTTGCGCCGCTGTACGTGCAGCTTGGAAATCTGCTGCGCAAATACGGTCTTTTTGATGAAGAAGTCATTTTGTTGGAAAAAGCAATTTCAGATAGCCGCTTCAGCGGCGGCGATCTCGCTGATATAAAAAACAGATTAAACGTTGCCGTGGAATACCGGGATGCAGATGATGCATCTATGAGCGATACAGAGCGAATTTCTAAGAATCTGCGCAGAGCCTTGCAGAAAAAGCCGCTTGATGACTCAAAGATAAAAGAAATGCTGGAGCAATGCACTGACGACTGCGTACTGTATGACGTCGCGCGCAATACCGACAAGGATCCGGACATGATCTCCGTCCGGGAAAAGGCGGCCCGTCTGATTCAAAACAGAGATTATCAGTATGCGCTCAGTTCGCATATTCTATATCCTGCCCGGACCGCCATGATCCTGAATCTGTATGATTCCCTTGCAGGAGACGATTTCTTTATTGCCAGGACGATCCTGACCGACCCAAAGGACGACAACAAGGCGCATATGCTGCTTTACTGCAGGGATGAGGCTTTGCTGATGCTGGGCTGGCGATATGTGTATGGTGCAAAAAGAATTTGCGCGGAACGCTTATCGGCAATAGGATCCCGTTTTCCGAAGGCATACGAAGAAATGAAGCCTCAGGAAAAGGAGAGGTGTGAGCAGGAATGGCTTTCGCATGCGGCGGAACTTGCGCTTGATCTGATATCTGAAGATGATGCCGTGCGGGGCAGGATTTTAGATCCCGCTTCCGTGGACAGCGAGCCCCTTCATTTTTTCCTGAGCATCCATCATCCGCAAAAGGCTGTCAGATGGTGGCATGCGAAGAAACTGGAAAATCATGTATTCATTGCCTATGAAGGAAGCTGGACAGCGGATGATCAGATCAAAGAAGCGCTGTCCGTCAGGATCAGCAGCACCGCATGTATCACCGAGATGATCTTCGGAGATCTTTCCGGAGCAAATCTGGTCTTTGCGTTTAGAAAGCCAAAGGACCTGACACTGCAGGATCGTTTTCTGCTTGAAATCATGAAAAACAATCCCAACCGCACGATCCGGGAACATGTCCGCACGGAGCTTCTCAGCGGAAATGTTGAGATTCCGGGAGTAGATCTCACAAAGCCGGATCCGCTTTATAAACAACATTCGTAGTACGATCGTAAAAAGGAGACTTGAGAATGTGGCCGAAGAATGCCTGTGTAATAAAAAAGATTCCAATCAATGATCCGGTTTCTGTAAAATCAGATCCCGATATTGCAAGGTTTATCGAGAAGACAGGTGAAGTGCTTGGGAAGAAAGGCCGGTTCGTTGTAAAACTCTCGGGAATACCACAGGAAAACAGTGTTCTTGTTGAAGGAAAAAGCAAACGGCTTTGCGATCGCTGTATTGAAGAATTTGAAAAGTTTCTGATAAGAAAGGGTTATATGGATCACGAACATATCTGGGAAACGCTGCAGGAAACAGACTACGGAGAAATGGATTACAACTCTTACGGCGGAGGCGTAGAGCGTTTTGTCGTCACCCTGTATCGCTGCCGTCTGTGTGGTGTGCTTCACAAGGAGTGCCGGGGAGATTTCAACGGAGATCCGGGGGAATTTCTTGAAATAACGGAAAACGACATTGCAATTGCGGAGAAAGCAAATTCGTAAAGACAAAGGCTTAAAAAAGAAACTTAGAAAGAAAACAAGAGAAGGTTTGAATATGATAGATTTTTACTTATACAAGCGACACAAACACTAGAGTTTGATGAGTAAAAAATGAGTAAAAAAGAACCGGGAAAACAAATAATGCAGATAATAGAGATAAGAACGAGCATTCAAAACGATGCTTTTACACCAGAAATCATTAAAAAATCAAACTGTCGATCGAATGGGAATAGCAGAAGTCTTAAAAATACGCAAAAACAGTAGTAAAATAGCCTCATTTAAGGCTATTTTATTGTCTATCGAAAACCCCTGGACGATCCGGGGGTTCAGTATAGCTTCAGTGATGCACAGAGTATTTATGAAAAGCCCTCCTTACGATACACTTCAATTGCAGCCTGCCAGTTGCATTGAAAGAAAGCAAGGAGGACTTTTATATTTAAACAAAATATATATCCCCATCGTTATATAGCAAAAATATAAAAAGTTTGTTGACGCAAACAACCTTACAGATGCCTGCGGAAACAAAATAACGCCACATGCATTGAGCTATAACACGGATTCTGTTGGCGTTCGTTCATCAATGGATATAGCAAGCCTGAGCAAGATGATGGGACACGCATTAAGAGCAATGACATCAGACACATACGCTGATACAAACAAAGATGCAATGATTTTGGCATCAAACAAACTTAGCGATACCTTTAAGGCAGAAGGAGATTTCTTAGAAACAGACGAATATAATAGAGACGATGCATCTTCTCAAGAGGATGAAGAAGTTATAGATGAGCAATTCCGGCTAAGAGGGATTCTCAGAAAAAGGATGTGTGTGTCCGCCCTTGCAGGGGCTATAGCTTATAATAAAACGGAAAGTCTTATGGTGATTTGGTGGTATGCATCGGCTGTGCGGTACTGATCTCACCGATCTCATCCGTACTGGCTTTCGTATTCAATCTACTCGGCGTTCGTCGGTTCACTTTCGATGACACTGCTGTCACAGATCGTGCTGATGCTCAATCTCAATTCGTGTATCGGACAGATGGTCAAGGCAGCCATATTCCTGCTTGTCGTCTACGTATCCATGTTCAACGCAAAGAAAGACATCCTACCAAGATAATCAACTAAGAAAAAGGAGGAAAAAATGAGAAAATTCAGAAAAGTCTTAGTTTTACTCTTATCGCTTCTGATGGCACTTACACTCACAGCCTGTGCAGGCGGATCCAAAGAAGAAAGGGCAGACCCGAGCGCACAGACAGTCAAGATCGGTGTCTTGGTCTCTGATGTTACCAGTGCTGAAGCATTATCCTTCCGCAATTACTATGAAAACTACATCCAGAAACAGTACGATGTGGAATTCATGTACTCAGATGAACTGAGTGATGCAGCCGCAGAACAGAACGCGATCGACAACTTCATCGCCAACAACTGCAAGGCCATCATCTCCTTTGCCTCATCGGACCGTCCGGCACAGATCGAAAAATGTGAAAGCGAAGGCATCTATTATGCAGTCGCTAACGGAATCCTGTCAAAGGAACAGCATGAACAGCATGAACAGTTCAAATCCTATGAGCACTATGTCGGTGCCATCGGACCGGATGTTGCAGCGGAATATCAGGCCGGTTATGACATGGCATGGTACTTCCTTGATGCAGGCTATAGAAAATTCGGCATGTTCACAGGCGCTTCCGTCTACTTGGTGGAAACGCACATCTACCGTGCAGCAGGCATGCTGACTGCTATGTGTGATGTAACAGGTGGTAACTACAAGGGTCAGACAGGTATAGGCATCGTTGGTCAGATCTTGCAGGACGGCGGCAACGTTGAAACCTGTGCCATCGGAGACGTCGAAATCAATGGTGTCGTTTCCGGCTATGACTTTGATGATGCATGGTTTGGAAAACTCTCTGCTGTCGCAAACGCCGACAACATAGAAGCTTTGCTGGCGGTAGATTCCGGTCAGACGACGTTTGCCGGATTCAAACCGGATGACAAAGTCTTAGGCGATATCGGCTGCTACACTGCTGATTCTGTTGCACTGATTGAATCCGGTACGCTCAATTATCTCGCCGGCAAGTTCTCTGCTTCGATCGGTCCGATCTTCGCAGCGACTTTATCTGCAGTCTATGGACAGGCGATCAGAAACAATGATGGAAATGCATTTGCGCTTTCTCAGGGCTACTGGGTAGCAACAACTCCAAAAGTAGCAAAGAAGTACTTCGAAGTCGATTCTTCCACCACTTCGCCGGCTTACACGAAAGAAAAGCTCGATACGCTCATCGGTGCAAGCTATGATGATTTCGCTAAATTCGTTGCAGCATACTCATTTGATGAAATAGACAAATAATCTTATCAATTACAAAGGTATTCATTTATGCTTGAAGGTGCTTAACAGCATTACAGTTGACTGCCGGAACGAAAGCATTGATCCAATGAGCCAAGCATTCGTAAGCATCGGAAAGCTGGAATGTGATTTTTTCGTAAGAGACAGCGAGATGAATTATGCGTATATCCAGGTCGCAATGACGATCATGAACAGCCTTGAAACGGAAAACAGAGAGTATCGGCCTTTTGAGAGTATCCGAGATGGGTATCCGAAATATCTGCTGACCAGAAATGATCTCTTTCAGAAAAGAAACGGTGTCAAGCATATGAATATTCCCGGTTTAATAAAAGAAGGGGAAATGTTTGACTGATAAAAAACTGTTCTCATTTTTCAGTGATACCATTCTCTGATACCATTTTGCTGCCTTGCGGAACGTAAACGTGGTAGACAAGAGTGAAAACCGCAGATAGAAACACACGAAATATACTAGAAAGTAAATTATTGCTTTACGTGCAGGAATTCATTACCGAGTGGGAGTAAGCCGCAAATCAAATAAACATAATTGCACAAATCACTTAAATAAATTACAGCAAATCATATAAACAGAATACCTCAAATCACTTAAAAGTCTCAACGATCGAATGGGAATAGTCTTAAATCTGTCCAATAATTAAAGTTAAATTTGTCCGAAACAACACCTCAAATCTGCCCGATAAAACGGCTTGACAATAAGAGGTGTTTTTCATTGAATATAAAAAGTATTTAAGAAAACATCCTGACCATGAATGGTATGATTTAATAACTAACTTTCTATTTCAAAACACCGAATCATAAAATTTCAAAACACCGAATGTATAGATTTCAAAACACCGAATAAAAACTTTTCAAAAATCCGAATATACTATATAATAAAAAAAGAAGGAACAAGTTATATGCAAGAAAATAACTATATAAAAAGGCTGATAGAAGATGAATTGATTAGGAAGCTAAAATCATCAGGCTGTGTATTAGTAAGTGGACCAAAGTTCTGTGGAAAATCAACAACCTGTGAAAGGTTTGCGAAATCATCAATTGCGTTAAAAACAGACAACGCAATAAAACTTGCAAAGGCAGATCCGGGATCAGCCTTGTTAGGAGAGTATCCTCACTTAATTGATGAGTGGCAAAAAGCACCAGAAATATGGAACGAAATAAAAAACGATCTAGATAAAGAATATATATTCGGAAAATATATATTGACTGGAAGCACAACGCCAGTAGAAGAAAGTAAGATTCAACATTCCGGAGCAGGTCGAATTTCTTCTTTGATTTTGCGACCTTTCACTTTATATGAATCCGGGGAATCAAACGGAAACGTGTCTATTCAGAAATTATTTGAGGATAATAATGTGCAGATAATTACAGAGTATGAGCAAAACAACAAATATACATTAAGAGATATAGCAAGATTGATCTGTCGCGGAGGGTGGCCAATAGCGGTGAAAGCGGACTCAGATGTTGCATTAGATGTAACCGAAAACTATTATGAAGGGCTGTTTCGTGTAGAGAACGAGTCCGATGAGTTTGCATTGTTTTTAAGAAACAAAGATATTGAACTTCTAAAATTAATTCTTAAATCATACGCCAGAAACATCTCGACCCAGAGCAAAAAAACAAAAATGATCAGAGATATTCTGGAATCTGGATCAAGAAGTACGTTGGATGAAGAAACTTTCAACGAATATACCAGAACTTTGAAAAGCTTATTTATAATATACGATCTTCCCGCATGGAACCTGAATTTGCGCACCTCAGTTGCTGTAAGAAGTACGCCAACTCATCATTTTGTGGATACATCTATAGCTACAGCATGCTTGGGTATAGGACCAGCGGATTTACTCAACGACATGAAATCTTTTGGATATTTTTTTGAAGACTTTGCAGTAAGAGATCTTTCGGTATATGCACAAGCCAATAAGGCCACCATAAAACATTATAGGGACAGCTCCGGACAAGAGGTTGATGCCGTTATTGAAATGAAAAACGGAGAATATGGAGCGATAGAAATTAAAATAGCAAGCGAGGAGAATATCAAAGAAGGAATTAAATCCTTAAATGCGTTTGAACAGAAAATGATTTCCAGCAGACTGAAAACCCCGTTTTTTAAAATGATATTAACAAGTCATGGTTCTTGCTATAAAGATGGAAGTGGGGTGTATGTGGTCCCTATCACATATTTAAAAAATTGATTATAAATTAATAAGCCTGTTGCCGTGATCGAGTGGGAATGATCCAAAACCATTAAAAAAGCCTTTAACGCCGCCTTTTGAAACAGAAAAACAAGTGCTGGAAATCCTGCATTGGCTATATCGCAAGGCAGATTGTCAAAGCGATGGATCGATGATCAATTTCAAGTGTGTGAAGTAAGTAAAGGCACGTTACAGGATTGATTCTTTTTGCAGTTCAAGGCCTCGAAAAGAGGCCTTTTATCGTTATGGTCAGCTATTGCTAATAAGGGGTAAAAGGAATATAATTCTGTTAGCAAATGCTAACTGGAGGGCTTATGTTTCTGGAACTGGAAGATATCCGCAAGAGCTATGGCGAGAAAGAGTATCGGGTCGAAGTGCTCAAGGGAATCTCTTTGTCTGTCGAAAAAGGCGAGTTTGTCGTCCTGCTGGGGCCTTCCGGTTCAGGCAAGTCAACGTTATTGAATATCATTGGCGGCATCGATCATCCGGATGAGGGAAAGATCATCGTCGATGGCAAGATATTAAAAGATATGAATGAGGCGGAAATGAATCGCTATCGCCGCCAGCATCTCGGCTATATCTTTCAGATGTACAATCTCATCCCCAACCTCACGGTCAGAGAAAACATCGAGACCGGTGCTTTTTTAAGCAAGAATCCCTTGGATATCGATGAACTGATCGAGGTTTTGGGTTTATCGGCCCATGCCGACAAGCTTCCCGCCCAGTTATCCGGTGGCCAGCAGCAGCGCACCTCGATCGGCCGGGCCATCGTCAAGAATCCAGACATCCTTTTGTGTGATGAACCAACCGGTGCCTTGGATTATCAGACGTCCAAAGAGATCATGAAGCTGATCGAACGGGTCAATCAGACCTACCATACCACCATCATCATGGTTACTCACAATGATGCTTTTAAGGATATTGCCGATCGGGTGATCCGTTTGCGTGACGGTCAGGCCAGAAAGAATTACCGCAACGAAAACAAAATTGCGGCCAAGGATCTGGAGTGGTAGGATGAAAGATCCTTTGCGGAAACGATTCCCGCGCGAGCTAAGAGAAGAGGCGGGAAAATATCTGGTCATTTTCATCCTGATGGCTTTTTCTATCGCTTTGCAGTCCGGCTACATCGTTGCCGGAAAATCGATGATCAAGGCCTATGATGACAGTTTTGAAAAATACAATATCGAAGACGGAAATTTCTCAGTCAAAAAGAAGATGAATAAGTCCGTTCTTTCTTATGTGGAAGGATACGGCATCAAGGTCTATGAGAATTTTTATGTGACGTTAAAGGATGACAGCAATAAGGAGTATCGGCTCTTCAAAAACCGAAACGAGGTCAACCGTGTCGATGTCCTTGATGGAAGGCTGCCTGAGAAGGCAGATGAGATCGCCCTGGACCGGGCCTTTTGTGACAACAATGGTCTGAAGCTGGGTGATGCGATCACCGCCAGAGAAAAGACTTTTACTCTGGTTGGAAAGGTGGCGCTGTCGGATTATTCAGCGATGTTTGCCGACAACAGCGACATGATGTTTGATGCGGTCAATTTTACGATTGCCGTCGTCTCGGATGAATGTTTTGCTGCTTTCAAGGAAGTTACTTACAACTATTCCTATAAATACAATGAAGCCCCAAGCGATACGATCGAAGAAAAAGAGATGGCGGATGTCTTGTCCAAGAATCTTTCTTCACAAGTCGTTCTGGATACCTTTACGCCGCGTTATCTGAACCAAGCGATCAACTTTACCGGTTCGGATTTGGGATCGGATCAGGGCATGATGGCCGTGCTGTTTTACATGATTGTTGTCATCATGGCTTTTGTCTTTGCGGTCACGGCGGCAAATACCATCGAAAAGGAGATGACGGTCATCGGCACTCTATTAGCCAGCGGTTATACGAAGAAGGAACTCCTCATTCATTACATGACCCTGCCGTTTATTGTGACGCTGATCTCCGCCTTCATCGGCAATGTCCTTGGTTATACCCTGATCAAGAATTATGTTGTAGACCTTTATTACAATTCCTATTCTCTTCCTTCCTATACGACCGTCTGGTCACCGGAAGCGTTTTTAAAGACGACCTTGCTTCCGATCGGCATCATGATCGTGATCAATCTTTTTATCCTTTTGAGAAAACTGAATATGCCGATCATGAATTTTCTGAGACGGCAGTCTTCCTCTTCAGGCAATAAGCGCGCTTTCCCTTTAAACAAGAAGATCCCTTTCATCAGACGTTATCGCCTCAGGATCTTCTTCAAAAACATCCCCTCCTATCTGGTCATGCTGGTAGGAATCATCTTTGCCAATTTATTGATTTTGTTTGGTCTGGATTTTCCAAAGATCATCGATGACTTTGAAACAGAGATGCTTTCCAATCCGATAGCGCCCTATATCACGATGCTGAAACTGCCGGAGAGCATGAAGCAGGAAGATCACAAGCTGGAAAACGGTTTGCGTATACTGGAATTTTTTAATGCCGTGCAAAGCGAGCAGGAAGGCAGCGAGAAATTCTCAGCCTATGTCTTAAAGACCTTGGATGATCCTTCCATGGAATACGAAGGGGAGAGGATCACGATCTATGGCGTGGAAGAGAATTCCGATTTCATTGATGCCGATTTTGCCGATCATCAGATCTACGCTTCATCGGCACTGGCGGACAAGTTCCTTTTGAAGAAGGGCGATGTCATCACCTTGAAGGAAGAATACAAAGATAAGGAATATGCCTTTGAAATCGACGGATCCTATGACTATCTGGGATCCTTGTCGATGTTTATGTCCAGAAAAGATCTCAATGCGCTTTTTGATATGGACAAGGATACTTTTGTAGGCTATTTCTCCAATGAGCGAATCGGCGATATCGAAGAGAAATACGTGGCTTCCGTCATTGATGCCAATGTCTTAACCAAGATGTCCAGACAATTACGGACTTCCTTTGGCGGCATGATGGATATGGTGATTGTCTTTGCGGTGGTCATCTATGTTGTGGTGATCTACATCCTTTCCAAGATGATGATAGATTCCTCTGCCCAGTCGATCTCGATGTCCAAGATCATGGGCTATTCGAACATGGAGATCGCCCGCTTATACATCATCACCACCAGCATCATCTTCATCTTGCTGCTGCTGAGCCTGCCGTTTGAAGTTCGGGCTCTGAAAGCGATCTTTCGTTATATGATGATTGCCCGGATTGCCGGCTGGTTCCCATTGACAGTGGCAAAAGAAGTCATCGGAAAGACCATCGCCATTGCGATTGTTTCTTACGTGTTTGTTACGGTGTTTGAATTGATGAGAATTGCCCGTATCCCGATGGATCAGGCGTTAAAGAATGTGGAGTAGAACTATGAAGAAGATCACGATCCTATCGTTAATCCTTTTAGGTATCATGTGCGGATGCGAAAAGAAGGTACTGGAAGCAAATAAGGACGAGGTCGTCAATGTCAAAGAGACTCTGAGTGAGACCAGACAGGAAAGCATCAACAGTCACATTACAGAAGATAAAAACGAACAGATCTATGCCAAGGCCGATGCCTATGGCAATATCGAATCGATCGAAGTAGAGGTCACATTAAAATCAGATGACCAGGAAACGATCGAAGATGTGAGCGATCTGAAGCAGATCCGCAATACCGGCGAAGATGAAAAATTCACTTACGAAGAAGGAAAACTCGTTTTTGAAAATAAGGGCAGTGACATTCATTACAAAGGGATCGGTGAAAAGGAACTGCCTATCAGTGTGACGATCACTTACTTTCTGGATGGCCGGGAGATAAGGGCGGAAGATCTGAAGGGCAAATCGGGAAGATTGGAGATGCGCTTTGATTATTTGAACAATACTCTCCGGGAAGAAAACGGCATGCGGATGATCGACCCGTTTATGGCCATGAGCATATTGGTGCTTAATGAAGATGTCTTTTCCGATGTGGAGATCGAGAATGGCAAACTGATCCAGTTTGGCGATGTAAAAGCTGCCTTGATCTATTGTTTCCCGCAGATCCAGAACACTTTGAAACTAGCAGACTATAAACTGACCAAGGATATCGACTTAAAGGATTACGGCATCATTAAAGCCAATGTCCGGGATTTTTCTTTGGACTATACAACGACGATTTTATCCAATGGTATCTTCAAGCAGATCGAAGATGAAGATCTCAAGGATGTCGATTCTTTGATCGCCGATTCAACTGACTTCGATAAAGATGCCAAGGAGCTGACGGAGAATACCGCAAAATTATATGATGCGACACTCACTCTGTCTGATGGAATAAAAAAGTATACGGATGGCGTTTCAACTATTAACAGCTACCTGGGCGAAGCAATCAAGGGATCCAAGCAGTTAAACGAAGGCATCGAGGGTCTCAAACAGCTGCCCCAGATCCAGGCTGTCTTAAGTGTCATCCCGACAGAAAAGAGCGATCTGCTTGCCATGATTCAGGCGACGATCAATGCCTCTGCTTTATCGGATGAAGAAAAAGAGATAAAGAAGAAACTGTTTGAAGATTATCTGAATGCGATTGACCAGGATATCGCTTCCGCTTCCATTGATGAAAGCGAGCTGGCGTATCTGGACGAAAATGAACAGCCGCTTTTACAGAAATACATGTCGGATGTCTATCTGCGCACGTACCTGGAAGGCTTGGATGAGGGATCTTCTTCCTTGAGTGCAGGACTTGAAAAGATCAAGCAGGGTAATGATGCCCTGGTGAGCAACAACGCCGCCATCAACGACGGTTTAAGTGAAATGAGCAGTGCTGCCAAGGAATTTGACGAGGGCATGAACGACTTTGTGAATGAAGATCTAAGTGATCTGGTGGAACTCTCAGGTGCCCCGTTAAAGAATATCGTCAGCCGCATACGGGCGTTACGCAAGATCGATAAAGAATACGGTTGTTACAGCGGATTACTGGAAGGAAAAAGCGGCAAGTCAACTTTCCTCATCGAGACGGCAGCCATCAAATAAAGGACTAAAGGAGATATCTGTTATGGCAAAACAGGTCAGATATTTTGCACAGATCGTCGATCATCTAAACAGAGAATTCGGTCCCAGGAAGAGTGAGGCCGTGATGGCAAAGGCCTTAAAAAGGTACGATGAACTGCTTGAGAAAAACAAGGATGAGGCGAAAGAGTGTTATATACATACAAGACAGCGGATCTATCCGGCGATTGCCTGTTTTGATGCCTTGTTAAGCGAGGGGATCGAAAGAAAAAGGGCAGCGGATTTTATCGTTGATTACTACAAATGGCGGTCTGGCAAATTAGAACCGCTGATCAGAAAAGTGTTTGGGATCCCTGGTCTTTATAAGATCGTTCCGAAATTTTTTATGAGTATGACGGAAAGAAGTTTTGGCCCCAAGGCGGGCTTTGTTTCAAAAGATCATTTTGTATCCAAAGACGAAGCGCGTTTTAATATGACGCAATGCACTTACTTTGACAAGTGCAGACAATATGGCTGCAGCGAGATCGTCAGAGGTTTTTGCGATGCCGATGATATCTGTTACGGGCACATGCATCCCAAACTCTCCTGGGATCGGACAAAAACGATCGGCTATGGATACGATGTCTGTGATTTTAAGGTGCGTATCAAACAATGATAAAAGGGCGCAAGAAATATTTTGGGATCAGGCAGCCGGTGTTTATGACATCTTTGTCAGATCCATCAACAAGGAAGCACATGCGAAATTAAGAAAGATCATTGCCGATCTGGTCGATACTGAAGATACTGTCCTGGGAGTCTCTACGATCGAAAGTCTGCTTGAAACTTCAAACTGATTCGCCCCTTCGCTCCATGTACATTACATACACTTCTTCACTACTATGGGTTCTGCTGACTTCTCATGATTCGTTGTTACTATGACAGATGAGTCACTCACGAGATCTCCCGGGGTAAGGTCATATCTCCTTCGCCGCATACCTGCCGCATTTACCTGTAAGAATATTCCGCAGTCAATAGGATTTCGTGTTGTATAGCACACTCATCCGACTCTTACCGGCCTCACTTGCGGTTTCTTTTCGTCAGGCCGCAGTTTTGTCTTCACCTTCCTTCA
>JAZQIF010000180.1:0-20724 GCA_045540935.1 Erysipelotrichaceae bacterium
GGAGGACCAATGATACATGAAGGAAGGTTTTCATCTTCTGATTTCATGATATCGTAAAATTTTCTTTCGTCCTACAGGCATACATTTTTGTAACGTTGGTTCCTCTTCTGTCGTGAGATAATATGTATATCAAAAAGGAGAGTCTAATTATGTCGATTGATCTAAGCAAGATGCCAAAACTCGGATTTGGCCTGATGCGTCTTCCGGAGAAAGACGGAGTCATCGATCACGAACAGGTATGTCAGATGGTCGATCTGTATATGAAAGCCGGACTGACGTATTTTGATACCGCCTATGTATATCACCACGGCATGTCGGAAGTGGAAGTCAAGGAAGCCATCATCAAGCGCTATCCGCGTGACAGTTTCACCATCGCCACCAAACTTCCCGAATGGGAGATCAAGTGTGAAGAAGACAAGGAACGCATCTTCAACGAACAGCTGGAGCGTACCGGTGCCGGATACTTCGATTTCTATCTGATGCACGCAGTGGACGATGAGAATTTCGCTAACTATGAAAAATACGACTGCTTCAATTTCGGATTCGAAAAGAAAAAACAGGGTCTGATCAGACACCTGGGCTTCTCGTTCCACGGCACACCGGAATGTCTGGTAAAGATCCTGGACAAGTATCCGGAAGTGGAATTCGTACAGATACAGCTCAACTATCTTGACTGGGATTCCGAAAAAGTCTGTTCCGGCAAGCTCTATGAGATCCTCACCGAAAGGAACATCCCGATCGTCGTCATGGAACCGATCAAGGGCGGCTACCTCGCTTCCTTGAGAGAAGACCTCGAAGCGAAGTTCAAAGCCGTCGATCCGGACAAGTCGATCGCTTCCTGGGCGCTTCGTTATGTCGGCTCACTGCCTGGCGTCATGACGCTTTTATCCGGTATGTCGCTGCTCGAGCAGATGCAAGACAATGTCAGGACCTTCACGGGCTTTGAAGCACTCAACGACAAAGAAAAGGAAACCATCAGGGAAGTCGTCGACATCATGACCAAGACCCCGCAGATCGGCTGCACGGCCTGCAGCTACTGCACGGACGGCTGTCCGATGAACGTCGGCATCCCGAACATCTTCCGCATCATCAACACCATCAACATGTATGGCAAGTCGGAAAAGACCGACAAGATGTATGCCAACATGCTTACCAAGAAAGCAGGACCGGCGGATTGCATCCAGTGCGGTCAGTGTGAAGGCGTCTGCCCGCAGCATCTTCCGATCATCGAACTGCTGCAGGATGCCGCAAAAGTACTTAACTGAGTATATACAGACAGGGACAGCTTGCATGCTGTCCCTGATTTTTTATTGCTGAAATCGGCGCCTTTTAAGATCGTTCGTTTCGTTTTCCCCTCTTTTCTTTGACCGCCTTTTCAAGAGAGCCGATCATTTCATTTTTAAAAGAAAGGAGACCTCGATCTCCTTTCGCTTCTCTTTTCTCTCAGATCCTGGCGACGCCTGTTTCCCTGGCAGCCTGCGCCACTGCTTTGGCGACCGCAGGACCGACCCGCGGATCGAAAGCTTTCGGCAGGATGTATTCTTCATTCAGCTCCTCGTCACTCACCAGTTCGGACAGCGCTTTGGCAGCCGCTACTTTCATCTCTTCGTTGATATCCGAGGCTCTGACATCGAAGGTACCGCGGAAGACTCCCGGGAAAGCTAAGACGTTGTTGACCTGATTCGGGTAATCACTTCGTCCGGTCGCTACGATCCTGGCTCCGCCGGCTTTGGCATCTTCCGGCGAGATCTCCGGCATCGGGTTGGCACAGGCAAAGACGATCGCGTCATGATTCATCGTTTCGACCATCTCTTTGCTTAAGGTGTTCGGTGCGGAGACACCGATGAAGACATCGGCGCCTTTGATCACATCCTTCAGAAGACCCGTTTCTTTATTCAGATTGGTGACTTCCGCCATCTCTTCTTTGATCCAGTTGAGTCCTTCTCTTCCTTGATAGATCGCACCTTTGCGGTCAGTCATGACGATGCTTCTGAAACCTGCCGACAGCAGCAGTTTCACGATCGCGATCGCTGCCGCTCCGGCACCGGAAGTGACGATCTTCACATCTTCTTTTTTCTTGCCGACGATCTTTAAGGCGTTGGTCAGTCCGGCCAGCGTGATGATAGCTGTGCCGTGCTGGTCATCGTGGAAGATCGGGATATCACATTTTTCTTTGAGCTTGCGTTCGATCTCGAAACACCTTGGCGAAGCGATATCTTCCAGGTTGATGCCGCCAAACGATCCCGAGATCAGATAGACGGTATTGACGATCTCATCGACATCCTTGGACTTGATGCAGATCGGAAAAGCATCTACGCCGCCAAACGATTTGAACAGGACACACTTACCTTCCATGACCGGCATGCCGGCTTCCGGACCGATATCGCCAAGGCCTAACACTGCCGTGCCATCGGTGACGACCGCGCACAGGTTGTGTCTGTTGGTCAGTTCATAGGACTGATCGACGTCTTTTTCGATCTCAAGACAAGGCTGCGCAACACCGGGCGTGTAGGCAAGAGACAAAGCTTCCTTGGTGTCGACCGGAACTCTGGATACGACCTCGATCTTTCCTTTCCATTCCCTGTGTTTCTTCAGGGATTCCTGCATGACATCCATGGTCAGACCTCCTCGAACGGGAATTTGTATGGCAGATGATGTTCGTCTCTTAAAGCGACCAGTTCTTTCTGCACGGCTTCATTGACCGGAACGCCTTTGTCTTTTCTCTCCAGCCATACCAGATGTTCCTTTTCCCCGGCGGTATAGATCCTTTCGTGACCCGGTGCTTTGGCGGAAGCACGAAGGGCACGGCAGATCTCCCCAGCCGTCTTTTTGAATGTATCGAGACCCATGAAAGCTTCCGGATCAACGACGAAGAAGAAGTGACCGAGATGATACATCTGCGGTTTGCCTTCCGGCGAAACACCGCTCAAAGCCTTCATGAATTCGCCACCGGCCAGAGCGGAAGAAAGGATCTCGACGACTGTCGCATAGCCATAGCCCTTATAGCCGCACATCTCATCACCCGGACCGCCGCCAAGCGGTGCCAAGGCAGCCGTGCCTTCCGTCAGCATCTTCAATATCGCTTTGGAATCGGTGATCGTCTGCCCGTCATGGGTGACGACCATGCCGGCCGGTGTTTCTTTTCCTGATCTTGCATAGTATTCGATCTTTCCTCTCTGTACGATCGACGTCGCACAATCCAGACAGAACGGGAATTCCTCGTCGGTCGGAAGCGAGAAAGTTAAAGGGTTAGTACCCAGCATATTTTCCACGCCGAAAGTCGGCGCGATCGAAGGTCTCGCGTTGGTACCGGTGACTGCCAGCAGTCCTTCCTTGGCCGCCATGTCTGTCCAGTATCCGGCGATACCGTAGTGGGTGGAATTTCTGATGGCTCCGCCGGCCATGCCGCATTTTTTCGCCTTTTCGATCAGCTTTTCCATCATCGCGTGTGCCGCCACCATGCCCATACCGTCATGGGCATCCATGACAAGCGTGGTCGGTGTCTCTTTTACGATCTCAAGATCGGTCTTGGGCAAAAGGGTCCCTTTGACGATCCTGTCGATGTAGATCGGTTTGAATCGGTTGCATCCATGCGATTCGATGCCTCTTCGATCGGATTCCAGTAAGACGTCAGCGCAGATCTTTGCGTCTTCTTGCGGAACTCCATATGCCTTGAAGACATCGATCATAAAATCATTCATCAGTTCCCATGGTACGTAAGGTCTTGTTTCCATGATTCTCCTCCTTGTTTATATGATCCCCAACGGGATAAGTGTCACCAACAAAACAGCCACAGCACCCCAGACGATGCTTAAGAAACGGATCTGATCCTTCTTCTTCCAGTAAGGTACGAAATTGCTGGCGAGGAAGAAGGGGATATAGGTCGTTATGAAGACCGGCAGGACGCCCCACCACTTATAGACCCAGATGAAGGAGTGGTTTTCTGTTCCCGCCAGGAATGATTCGACCAAGGCAAACAAAGCTGCCATGGCAAGTGCCGACATGAATTTTCTTTTCTTGTCCGGTTTTTTCGGAAGCATCTTGTAGGAGATGATGCCGGCCAGGGAAAACATCATCGACAGTTCCCAGCACACCCCGATCAGCAGGATGAATGTCGTTGAAGCATTCGATACCGACCACAAAGGATAGCCGGCAAAATGCGCGATGACCGCATTGCCGATCTCATAGAGCCAGTGCACCCCGTACAAAGAAAATCCGGCAACGATGGCCTGGTAGTCTTTGTTTTTGTATTCCGTCCAGTACACATAAAAGACAACGGACAGAATAAAGATAAACGTCCAGTTAAAATTCGCTGTGCTTCGCACAAGGATCGCATCAACAAGATCCTTCGCCTCCTGCGAGCCGTCTCCCCAGAAGACAAACATATTATGATTACCTCTCTTTGTTTATTTCATTATGACACAGGCCGCAAAAGAAGAAAACACCCGAAAAGAAAGGCCCCGTTTTGCGGGGCAATCGATCGTCTGTATCAGTATTTATTCTTTTTCCTGTGTGGAATTCTGTATCTTATCCATCCTTGCGTAGATGCCGTTTTTCTTTATCAGCTCATCGTGGGTACCGGATTCTCGGACTTCTCCGCCTTCGATGACCAGGATCTGATCGGCATTGCGGATCGTGGATAAACGGTGGGCAATGGCGATGATCGTGCATCTGCCGGCGATCTTGGCGATCGCATCTTTGATCTTGCGTTCTGTCTGCACATCAACGGCTGCCGTTGCCTCATCCAGGATGATGATCGGCGATCTTCTTAAGATCGCTCTGGCAATGGCGATGCGCTGTTTCTGTCCGCCGGATAACATGACGCCGCGTTCACCGACCAGAGTATCATAGCCGTCTTTCATCGCTTCGATCTCATCGGCGATATTGGCGGCGTTGGCCGCTTCCCGCATCTGCTCAAACGTGGCGTCCGGCGTCGCATAACAGATGTTTTCGGCGATCGTGCCGTTGAATAAGAAAGTATCCTGCAAGACCGTGGAGATATTGTGTCTCAGGCTTTGTAACGTCACATCTTCGATGTCGGTATCATCGACCAGTATCCTTCCCGACTGCGGCCGGTAGAATCTCGAGATCAGCTGGGTGATCGTCGTCTTGCCCACACCTGTCGGTCCGACCAGTGCCAGCATCTTCCCCGGCTCACAGACAAAGGAAATGTCTTTCAGGACCGGCACATCATCGATGTAAGAAAAACTTACATCGTCGAATTCGATCTTTCCTCTGACGTCTTTGAGCTCTTTGGCGCCTTGTTTATCGACGATCTGATTTTCCGCATCGAGAAGTTCGATCACGCGCTCCGCTCCGGCAAGAGACTGCTGCATGTTTTCCACGAGGTTTGCCAGTCCGGTGACCGGCGCATAGAAAAGTGAGAGATAAAGAAGGAAGGCGACGATATCTTCGACCTGAAGTCCGCCGTTATAAGCCATATAGCCGCCAAACGAGACGACTAAAATCGTACCGATCGAAGAGATGAACTCGACGCTCGGGTGAAAGATCGCTGACACCTTGAGTGCCTGTAACATTGCCGTCACATGGCCCAGATTCTTTTCATCGATCCTTGAAGTCTCATAGTCTTCTCTGCCGAAGGATTGGATCTCATGAATACCGGAAAGATTGTCCTGCAGCTTGCCGGAAAATTCACCCATCTTCTTCTGTGAGACCCGGAAGAACGGCCGGACCTTCTTTGCGAAGATGATGCCTGAGACTAAGATCAAAGGGATCGGTGCGCAGGTGATCAAAGCCAGCCTCGGGTTGATCGTCAGCAGGATGATCAGAACACCTAAAAAGGTGACGATGTTGGTGATGGTCTCCGGGATCATATGGGCATACAAAAGTTCGAAGTCTCTGGAATCGTTGATGACTCTCGACATCAGATCGCCGGTCTGTTTGTCATGAAAATAGGAGAGATGCATATGCTCGAGCTTGTCGTAGGTCCTGGTGCGAAGATCCCTGACCAGATACCAGGCCGCCTTGTGGGCGATGTAGTTGCTTAAAAAGCGGAAGACCACCCTGAGCAGATATAAAGCGATCAGGATGAGCGTCAGCCTTCGTATCTGTAATAGGCCTTCCTCATCCACACCGGCTGAAACGATGCCGGTCATCCTTGACAATACTCTTGGTGCCGCCAGGTTGACACAGGTCAAAGAAAGGGTCGATAAGATCGCGACCAGATACAGATAACGGTAGCGCAGAGCCTCCCTGCTTAAACGTAAAAGAAGTTTCATTTCAAATGCAGTGTATCATATCTAAAATCAAATCTTTCCTTTCCTGCACAGAATGGACCGTTTTTCATAGTTTTTGGAAATAGAAGTATACATTTTTGATTTTTTCGCTTTCTTCGTCCTGTTATAAATGATTTGGAAAGAAAGATCTTAAGATCGAAGAGGGGGATCATGGAAAAGAAACAGACTTTATGGACAAGGGGATTCATCATGGTTTTCCTGATGTCTCTTTTTTCCGGTATGGCTGCTTATATGACCTATCCCTTAGTCACCCAATACGCCCTGACCATAAAGGACGACATTGCGCTGGCATCTTCGATCTCGGGACTCATGTCCCTGTCTTCCTTGTTCATCTGCCCTTTTGCCGGAATGATCACCGACTCCTTTGATCTGAAAAAGATCCTGCAGTTTTCCTCAGTCTTTTACACACTGATCCTTATTGCGCATTCATTGGCTGTCACTATCCCTTTACTGGTCCTGATGCGCTTGCTGACAGGGATCTCCTTTTCGATCAACAGCGTGACCGGTACCGTCTTTTCGACACGTTTCATTCCCAGAAAAAGGATGGCCGAAGGTCTCGGGTATGCCGCACTTGCCAACATCCTGGCACAGGCGGCAGGACCCGGCGTCGGTCTTTTTCTTGCGGAATCGTTCGGTTACCACGTGACCTTTATTTGCGCGGCTGGCGCTGCTTTCCTTTCCTTCGTCATCGTCTGTCTTCTTCCTTATAAAGAAGAAAGGCAGATCGTACCGGACTTCCGCAAGATCTCCGTCAATAATCTCATCGCTTTTGAGTACTGCGATTTTCTGTTGCTGGCCGCATTATTCTCCGTAGGCAACAGCTTTGCGACCACCTTCCTGGCGCTGGTTGGCAAGGAAAGAGGCATCGCCAATATCGGCTTGTTTTTCACGATCTATTCTTTGGCCATGGTCTTTTTAAGACCGGCTGTCGGGACTCTTCACGATAAAAAAGGCATCTATGTCGTCATGGTCCCGGCGATCCTATGTGCAGCCGCCGGTGTCTATCTGATCGGCATCGGAAAATCGCTTTTTGTGATGCTGCTGGCCTCGGTCTTCAAAGCCATCGGTCAGGGTGCCGGTACACCGGCCTTGCAGACTGAAGTCATCAAGAGGATGGACGATTCCCGCTCGGGAGTCGCCGCTTCGACGGTCCTCATCGGCATGCATATCGGAAATGCCTTCGGACCGATGCTTGGCGGCATCTTTGTGGAAAACTTCGGCTACGAAAAGATGTTCGTCGGCTTTGCCATAATATCTGCGATCCTGTGTTTCCTTCTGCTGGGTATTCGTTACCTGGCAGATCGAAAGGATAAATATTCTATATAAAAAGGAGGCTTTTTATGTCTGCGATACGAACTGTCATCACTGAAAAAACGGAAACCAACGGCTATCTCACGACCTTTGACCTGAACGGAAATGAGATCAAAGTCTACCAGCCGGAAGACAGACTGGAATCCGATATCATCAATCACGGCTATTCGGCACCGTTATTTGTCGTGTTCGGTGATACCCGCTTCTGTAAGAAAGAGGCTGTTTCCTTTGCCGAAGAAAGCAAACTTTCCCTGCTTGCCCAGGAAAACGGAGCTGTCATCGTTTTCGTCGATCCCAAGACGGAATGGCAAGAAGAAGTGCCCGGCGTTTATGAAGAGCTCATGAATAAAACAAAGATCAAACAATGGGGCTTCTCGCACGGCATGCTTTATGACGACAAGAAACCGCGCAATCACTTCGAAGAGATGGCCATGAAGAATGATCCGAACTTCGACCCGGAACCGGAATACTTCATCTTCGCATCACCGGTCGCCACCTATGTGTATGGATTTGGAAGAGGCGGCGATTATCTGGCAAAGAACTATCTGCGCAAGATCTCCGGCAAGGCATCGATGGGCGATCTCGGCTTTGCGGATATCACGATGACCGGCATCACTCTGAAAGATCTTTCCGTGATCCCGGATGTCAGCTGCGACGATGTCTCCATCGTATCGATCGCCAATTCCAAGCAGATCAACGATGTATTTTTATCGACCAAAAACCGCGTTTCGCTCTATGATCAGCTCGATGTGATCACACAGTACGATGACTGCCTTGGCGACTACAAGCGCTGGGCAGGAAAGATCCGTAAGTCGGTCAACTACCGCAAAGAAGGCATCCATATGCTTCCGCAAAGGATGACGGTGAACGTATCGCCAGACAATCAGGCAGTCAAAGATCCCACACAGGAAGTCGGTTATGTCTTATTCTATGGCGATGATCTGGATCTGCGTGATGACAAAGATCGTTTCCCGCTTCTGCTTTGTTTCCATGGCGGCGGCGATACCGCCATCGCTACGGCGATCATCGGTCAGTGGCCTGAGATCGCCAAAGAGAATCGTTTCATGTTATGTGCGGTCGAGATGCATCTGAAAGTGACCGCAAATGAAACGATGCAGATCGTGAAACATCTGTGTGAAAACTATGCCATCGATCCTTCCCGCATCTATGCGACCGGCTTCTCGATGGGCGGTATCAAGTCCTGGGACTTCTATCAGGAATACCCGGAAGTCATGGCAGCGATCGCGCCGATGTGTGCTACAGTGGACGTCGGCGAAAACACGCAGTTCGCCAAGTCGGCGAAGCTCAATGAAGACACTTTACTGCCTGTCTTCTATGTCGGCGGGGAAGGCTCACCGCTCGCTGAACTTCCGTTCCAGGATAAAAAATGCGTCAGCCGCATCGCATATACCTTTAAGATCAATCAAGTCAAAACCCCTTACGATGTCTCGTTTGAAGAAAAAGTGAAGTGGGAAGATCCGATCTACGGAGTCAAAGGCGATGAGCAGAAAGTCCTGCACGATGAAGACTTCCCGGAAAGCGTTACGACTCTCCGCGATTTTTACAGTGAGGATGGAAAGATCTATACGCGTCTGGTATCAGTGTCCGAACAGAAGCACGAGATCCGTCCTTTCACCTGCCGTCTGGCCTGGGATTTCTTGAAACAGTATCGTCGAAACGAAGAAGGAAAGATCGAATTCACCGGCTGAAACTTTTATAATTAGGTCAGACAAGGAGGGGTACCGGCATATGAATCTTGGGATCCTGCTGTGGATTGCGCTGATCGTCGTTTCGGCCGCCGTCATCCTGCACAACAAAGTCCTTCACAAGAAGATCACGAAAGAAGGCATCACGACAAAAGGTACGATATCGCTCGTCGATGAGACTTACGATGACGATACCGGCAATACGACTTATACCTATTATGTAAACTTTATCGATGAAAAGCTCGTTGAAAGAAAAGCCATACTTCGCGGAGCCAAAGATCTCAACGAGAATGATATGGTCATCCTCAGATACCATCCTTCCGATCCCGCATACGCTGAATTCGTTCGCAAAGACTAAGATCCGAAAATAAAGAAAAGGTCATGACATGAAGTCGTGACCTTGTTTTCATTCGGTAAACCAGATATCGAGATCGACATCTTCCTCGACGCCGTCTATCCTTCCCCAGGCGCAGGTCTGCCACATCTCGTAGTCGCCTTTGTAGCTTGACCAGTCGGTATAGTGAGCCAGCCAGACCTTCCTCACATCGGTATGACGCCATATGTTTTCCAGGTAGTACTTGCTTCCGTATAACATCGTGTCATAACCCTGTTTCTGTGCCTCTTGCTCAAAGACATCATAGAGCCGGTCGAGATCCTTGAAGCTGATCCCGTAGTCGTTGAAGTAGGTGAAGTTCTCCCAGTCAAACACGATCGGAAGTTCCAGGTGGGTATCGCCAAGTTCAGCGATGATCTGCCGCAAGACGCTTTTTACTTCCTCTTCACTCTTGTCGTTGGAGTAGTAGTAGACACCAAGCGGCATGCCGACACGCTTTGCCCCGGCCAGATTTTCCTTGAAACTGCTGTCGAGATATAAGACACCGTTTCTGGAAAAACCGATGCGCATCATGATGAACTCGCAGCCTGCTTTCTTCAAAGTATCGAAATCGATCTGCCCCTGCCACTCCGAAACGTCGATCCCGAAGCGTCTTCCTTCCTTCTTGTATTCTTTTACAAAATCGGAAAATTCGATCGGCTCTTCGCCTTCATCCTCATCATCGTTCTGCGGGAACCTGTTTACGACGTCTACGGTGATGTCCCACTTCGTCTCGTTGCCTGCGGAATCTCTTAATGTCGCTTCCAACGGATACTCGCCGACACGGCCCGTATCGACTTTTCCGTCAAGTTTCAGGATCGGGTCGCGGTCGGCGTTGTCGCCATAGGCGATGTAATCGTAAATGTTGAACGTTGAACCTTTTTTGATCCGGATGTATTCGCCTGAAACAAATAAGAACGGCGCTTCCGTATCATCGACGATCAGCTCATAAGAAGCTTCCGACTTGTTTCCGTAATCATCTTCCGCTTTCACTTTGACTTCATAGATTCCCGGATAGCAATTATCCAGATCAGTCTCATATTCGATCGTTCCTTCATCATAGGTGATGTTTTTTAAGACATCTTCGATTGCATACGGTTCATCGACATTCATATGGACGCTTTGCGAAAGGATCTTCAGATCCGGCGGTGTCGTATCGACGACTTCGTATCTGAGCACGGTCTCCTTCGTAAAGAAGAGCTGCTTGGCTGTATATGTGAATTCAAAGAAACCGACTTCTTTCGTATCGATATATTCCGCTTCCGGAACGATCTGACCGTTGGATCTCTTGATCAGATCCATCGCCTTATACGGCTGTCCCTTTTCCAGGATGACTTTATCTCTGTCAAAGACGACATAAGGCATGAGAAAGCCCAGCAGCAAAGCTGCCGCAATGAGCGTGAGAAGGATGATCCTTCGTTTATTCTTTCCTGATACCGTCTTCTTCTGATCCATCTTTTTCACTGTGTTGGTCTTCCATGTGTGTTCATCCACAGAAAGACCCTCCATCTACTATTCTGACAGAAAAACATATCTTACGTAAACGAAAACTCCCTTTCGGGAGTCCCGTATCTTTTATTCGAGCTCGAAGGCACCGGTATATAACTGATAATATGTGCCCTTGAGATCCAGCAATTGATCGTGCGTACCGCGTTCGATGATGTGTCCGTGGTCTAAGACCATGATCGCATCGGAGTTGCGGACAGTGGACAGACGATGGGCGATGACAAAGACCGTCCTTCCTTTCATCAGATTGTCCATGCCTTTCTGTACCAGTGCTTCAGTACGGGTATCGATGGAAGACGTTGCTTCATCTAAGATCATGACCGGAGGGTCGGCTACGGCCGCTCTGGCGATCGAGATGAGCTGTCTCTGGCCCTGAGATAACTGCGAACCGTTTCCGGTCAGCATCGTCTGATAGCCCTGCGGAAGTCTCGTGATGAAGTCATCAGCGTTGGCCAGCTTGGCTGCTTCGATACATTCCTCATCCGTCGCATCAAGCTTGCCGTAACGGATATTGTCCATGACCGTTCCGGTGAACAGATTGACATCCTGTAAGACCATGCCTAAGGATCTTCTTAAGTCGGCCTTCTTGATTTTGTTGATATTGATTCCATCATAGCGGATCTTTCCGTCCGGGATATCGTAGAAGCGGTTGATCAGGTTGGTGATCGTCGTCTTTCCGGCACCGGTAGCACCGACGAAGGCGATCTTCTGACCCGGATGGGCATATAAGGAGACATCGTAGAGGACCTGTTTGTTTTCTTCGTATCCGAAGTCGACATCGACCATCTGGATATCGCCCTTGAGTTCGACGTAAGTCGTGGAATGATCGGATTGGGCGTGGTAATGTTTCCAGGCCCATAAGCCGGTCTTTTCCTTGCATTCATGGATCTCGCCGTTTTCATCCTTATAGGCGTTGACTAAGGTGACATAGCCGTTATCTTCTTCCGGCTTTTCATCGATCAGGGCAAAGACGCGGTCGCTTCCTGCCAGTGCCATGGCAACGGTGGATACCTGCATGGAGATCTGGGAAACGGTCTGCGAGAGCTGCCTGGATAAAGCAAGGAAGGAGATGATGACACCGACCGAGATCGGCTCAAGCCCTCTTAAAGAGAAGTTTGGAACGCCGATGACGACTAAGAGTCCGCCGACGATCGCCAGTAAGACATACATGATGTTTCCGACATTGGCTAAGATCGGCATCAGCATGTTGGCATTGGCGTTGGCACGGTTGGAATCATCGAAGAGCTGGTCATTGACCTCATCGAATTTCTTCTTGGCTTCTTCTTCATGCGTGAAGACCTTGACGACCTTCATGCCTTCCATCATCTCTTCGATGTAGCCTTCTTCTTTTGCCAGCGACTTCTGCTGAGCGACCATGAACTTCGCACTTCGTCCGCCGAAAGATCCGGTGATCTTGAACATCACGCCGATCACCAGGGCCACGACGATCGTTAACCAAAGGGAATAACGAAGCATCGAGAATAAGATCGCCGAGATCGACATGATCGACTGTAACAGCTGCGGCAAGGACTGTCCGACCAACATACGGATCGTATCGACATCGTTGGTGTAGGCCGACATGATCTCGCCATGGGTATGGGAATCAAAGTAGCGGATCGGCAGAGTTTCCATGTTGTCGAACATATCATCACGTAAGGATTTGATCGTACCCTGGCCGACTCTTGCCATGATCTGCGGATAGATCGTCGTCGATAAAAGACCCAAGGCATCCAGCGTGATCATGATCATGATGATCCTTAACAGATCCTTATAGACGCTTTGTAAGCCGTTGGAGATGCCCGGCAGGATGATCTTATCGATCAGGTCTGCCATGAAGGCGTTGACGACGACGTTGGAGATCGCCGAGATGATGATGCATACGGCGACGATGAATAAACGGAAAGAGAAGAGTTTATAGACATAACGCAGAAGCCTTCTCAAAGACTTCATATCGATCTTTTTATTGGTAACGACTCGATTGTGCGGCGGCATTATTCTTCCTCCTTTCCTTTGGTCTGTGAATCATAGATCTCACGGTAGATACCGTTGTGTTTCATCAGCGTTTCGTGATCGCCTTGTTCGACGATCTTGCCGGAATCCAATACGATGATCTGGTCGGCATCTTCGATCGAGGAGACTCGCTGGGCGATGATGATCTTGGTGGTATCCGGGATCTCTTCACGGAAAGCCTTTCGGATCAAAGCGTCCGTCCTGGTATCGACAGCGCTGGTCGAATCATCCAGGATGAGGATCTTCGGCTTTTTCAATAATGCTCTGGCGATACACAGCCTCTGCTTCTGACCGCCTGAGACATTGGTCGCACCCTGTGTCAGGATGGTGTCATATTTATCCGGCATCTGCTCGATGAATTCATCGGCCTGTGCCAGCTTGCATACACGGATGAGCTCTTCGTCGCTTGCCTCCTTGTTGCCCCAGCGGAGGTTTTCCTTGATGGAACCGGAGAACAGGACGTTCTTCTGTAAGACGACGGCGACCTCGTTTCTGAGGGCATCGAGATCGTAGTCTCTGACATCGACG
Source organism: Erysipelotrichaceae bacterium (assembly GCA_045540935.1). GTDB lineage: Bacteria > Bacillota_I > Bacilli_A > Erysipelotrichales > Erysipelotrichaceae > Colivicinus. The sequence continues at coordinate 13,692 of JAZQIF010000180.1, forward strand.
CCGCCCACTTTGACGGAACCTTCCGATACATCATAGAGTCGGCTGATCAGCTGTATCAGTGTCGTCTTGGACGAACCGGTGGAACCGATGATGCCGATGGTCTGACCGGACTTGATGTCTAAGTTGATATCGGCCAGTGCACGTCTCTTGGAATTCGGGTCATAGCGGAAGGTGACATGATCGAAAAGGATGCTTCCGTCTTTGACTTCCTTAACGCCGTTAACAGGTGAGACGAGCTTCGGTTCATGGGTCAGTACTTCACAGATTCTGCTGGCTGCTTCCGTCGAGAAGGAGATCTGAATGAAGACCATCGATAACATCATCATGGCCGCCAGGATCTGAACGCCATAGCTGATCAAAGAAGACAGCTGGCCGGTACTTAATGCTGAACCGGCGGAGTTGATGATCATCAATGCGCCGAACCAGCAGATCAGTTCCTTGGCCGTCTTGATACATAAGATCTGTAACGGATTGTTGAAAGCCAGTATGCGTTCAGCTCTTGTGAAGTCGCTTCTGACTTCTTCGGAAGCCTTATTGAATTTTTCGATCTCGTAGTCTTCACGAACGAAAGATTTGACGACACGGATACCGGCAACGTTTTCCTGAACGGAATTGTTGAGGGCATCGTATTTCTTGAAGATCCGCCGGAAGATCGGATGGGCGGTCTGGAAGATCACATATAAGCCGATGCCTAAGACCGGGATGATCGCAAAGAAGATCATCGCCATCCTGGCATTGAGACGTAAGGCCATGATGACTGAGAAGATCAGCATGAGCGGCGTACGTACGGCCATTCGTATCAGCATCTGGAAGGCCATCTGGATCTGAGAAACATCGTTGGTCATACGGGTGACCAGTGAAGAAGTCGAGAAATGGTCGATATCTTCAAACGAGAAATCCTGGACCTTGTAGAAGAGGTCTTTTCTTAAATTCTTGGCAAAACCGGTCGAAGCCTTTGCGCCATATCTGGCGGAATTGGCTCCGCACAGAAGCGACAGCATCGCCAGTACCAGCAGGATCGAACCGTATTTGATGACAGGTGTAAGGCTCTCCCCGGTCATCTCGTCGATCAGCATCGCCATGACGGTCGGGATGATACATTCCAGAGCGACTTCGCCTACCATGAATAAAGGCGTGAGTATCGTCTCCTTCTTATATTCACCTATCTTATCGATCAGTATCTTGATCATTGGTCTCCTCCTTTCAGGTCTTCCACGTTTTCATATACTTTTTCCAGAAGGGAATAGAGCTCTTCGACCTGTTTGTTGCTCAAACCCTTCAGCATCCTCTTTCTGGAGAATTCTCTGGATTCTTCCATGTCTTTATAGAAATTCTCCGCCTTGTCGGTGATCGCGACGATCTTGACGCGCTTGTCTTTTTCGTCGGTCCGCGTTGTGACAAAGCCGTTTGCCTCAAGCCTCTGTATCAGGCCCACCATCGTCGGATGGGAGACATTGCAGAGATCCTGCAGCTGTTTCTGTGACAGCTGACCGTCATTATGCTTGAGCTGGAACAGCACCTGTGACTGGGAGAAGGTCAGATCGTGGTCTTTGAATCTTGCGTCGATGTTGGCTTTCATCCTGTTTTCGATGCGGTGGATGAGAAAGCCGACGCTGTGATCTGTTTTCATAAGCTCTCCTTTCTGTAGCATACTACATGTAACATGCTACATTTTAAAAGGTTTTTCATATTCTGTCAACCCGTGGAAGCGCATAACAAAACAAAAAAGGGATCTTGCGATGGCCCATGGATGATCCTCATCTCAGATATGATCCCTTTTCTCTGATTCCGATTATTTTTTTCCGCCAAGCAGTGTCGAACCGGAGAGCCCCAGCCCATAGATCGTGGCTTTCGCTGTCCGGTTCTTATGATCCGCTTTCATCTGACTTCCACTTTTTTAAGAAGGATGTTTCTCGCACTTTCTTTCGTATCATCATCTTCTATATATCCGTCATATGGAGCGGATGGGTCCGTATACTTCTTTGTGAACGGCTTGCAGATCTCAGTTCTGTGCCGGAACGCAAAACTCAGATCATCCGTCCAGCCGGTATGCCCGGTAATGATCTTGATCGGTTTCTTTCTTTCAAGGAGATTTCTTTCCAGCTTTTCAAGTGAGCGTACCGCCAGCTTATTGTCTTCTGCCAGCGTGCTGATAAAGCTGTAGCCGCCATCTGCGCCGAACCAGATCGTATCCCCGGTAAACAGATATTCATCATCGATCAGGTAGACCAGGTGACCCCAGGTATGTCCGGGGACCAGGATACACTCGATCTTGATATCTCCGATATGGAAGATCTCACCATCTTTCAGAAGTGTTTTGTGATTGTCCATTCTGACTTTCGGGAGCTTATATGCGCCATGAAAGACTTTCCTTCTGACCTCACCGGTCAGATAGCGGTCTTCGATCTCTCCGATATAGACCATCGCATCCTTGAACAGCAGATCACTGTCCTGCTCCAGGGCACCGACATGATCCGTATCCTGGTGTGTGATCAGAATGTGCCGGATCGACCCCGGGTCTATATCCAGCCAGCTCATTTTTTCTTGAAGCCTTTCATAGTTATAGCCGGCATCGATCATGATCGTGGTGCCGTTTTTCGTGTAAAAGAATATGTTGGCGACCCATTCCCGTACACAGCTGACGCGTTCATCGATCCTGCCCGTGTTTAACGGTTTGAAGATCGCTTTCCCGCGAAACAACATGCTCATGGATCTCTTCTGATGCTGCGAATCTTTTCTTGCCATAAGAAATTCCTCCTAAAACAGTAATACGATGATCCCGGCAGCAACAGCTGCCCCAACGATCCAGACCAGCGTCAGGATCCCGCGCTTCTTCAGGATCTGACCCCAGGTCTGTACGAACGGTATTCCTTCCGTACCAGGGATCTGCCAGAACCGGCTGTGGCCGACCCAGAGACGGTCGATCACGATCCCGTCATACCAGTTCATGACCTCAAGAAACAGCAGCGCCTGTAAATATGCCGGAAGGAAACCATGCACTTTGTTCCAGACGCGGATGATCAGGATCAGAGCTGTCACCATGATAACGAAAAAAGACGTCATAAAGTATTTCCGTTTCTTTGCGACCGTTTCCCGTTTTATCAGTCCCAGTTCATAGACCTTTTCCTGAACAGTTTCCGGATAGAAAAATAAGCCGTTGAGCGCATCGTTTCCCACACCGAGCTTCACCATCAGTGTGAACAAAGCGCAATATAAGATCAGCTGCAGGATGATCATTGTGATCCCTTTCTCACACTTAGCAGAAGGCCATTGTCGCTCTTCACAAGTTCATACATTGCGGCGATCGGGTTTCTGTCGCCCGCGATGCAGTAATCACAGCAGTCTGATGTAATGCAGGTCCCTTCCCGGATCAGTGTCGCGTGGATCGCCTGCATGGCCAGATGGTCGCAATTGCACATTACCGGCAGCACATCCTCCATATGATGCCGTCTGGCAAATTTCGCATTCGGGCACTGGGCAAAGCTGTAGCGAATGATGCCATTCTCCTTATCGTAAGAACAGCTCCCCATGCGGAAGGACTCGGGAAATCTTCGGATCTCCTCCGCACGGATATCATTGACTTTCTGAGAGATCGCTGCGGCAAGCCTGTTGTCCGTTTTCCGGTTGAGATCGAACACCTTGCCCATTACATCAAAGGAGCCGAAAAAGCTCCTGTAAATATCCTGCTGTACGTCCTCAAGAGGCGGTTTGTCCGGAATGACAGCGTACCAGGCAAAGATCAGGATCGGATCATAGATACTGGCCGTGATCTTCAATCCCGCCAGGGCCGGTTCCTCCTTCAGAAATTCGCAATACTGAAGCTGGATCTTTTCCCAGAGCTTTGAAGCAGTCTGATCGTCATAATATCGATGCAGGAGCTTCCGGACACAGTCTTTAACAGTTTTTGAATAGACCTTGTGTTTTGTCAGATCGATCGGCAGGTCCTTTTCTTTCATGGCCCCGGTCCTCTTTTATTTCTGGCAGCAGAAGCAGCCGATACCTTCCACCGTCGTGACCTCTGCTTTCCCATACATGCCGCAAAGCCGTTCATACAGGCTTTCTTCTGTTTCATAAGGCGGTGTGAAGAAACCCTTCGGCTGGTACAGGTGTTCAATGAACCAGTCGGTCCGTCTGTGACCGCCTTTCACATAGAAACAGCCGCAGAAGGTCCCGCCTTGTTTCAACACGCGGTATGTTTCGCGGTAAGCCGCCTCTTTGTCCGGGAAGGCGTGAAAGCCGTTGAGAGACAGCACGATATCAAAGCTGCCGTCTTCAAAAGGCAGCGCACCGACGTCGCCCTGCAGGAAACTGATATTTGTCAGCCCCAGTGCCTTCGCTTTTTCCTGCGCCGAGGACATCATGTTTTTCGAATAATCCAGGCAGGTGATCTCTGCATTCGGAAGGTCCTTATAAACCGGCATGGTCAGGACTCCGGTCCCGACAGGAACTTCCAACAGTTTTCCGCAAAAATCCTCCGGGATCCCGGAGAGTGCCTTTTCCAAGTAGCGGAGATTTCTTTCCCCGTCCATATTCCAGACGATCCGGCAGATCGCTTTTCCTAAGATCGTGGAATAGGTCATCATCCCGTCATAGAAATTCGCATTGCTGCCGGCCAGTTTATAAGCGTTTCTGATCTGTTCTTTTCTGTTCATAGTCTTATCCTTTGAAATCGATCCTGATGATCTTCATCCCGACCAATCCATCGCAAAAGCGGATCATCAGCTTGTGAAAGATACCGACATTGTCATAAATATCCCGGTATCCGCGCATGTAGCTTTTCGCTGTCACTGAGGCAAATCGATCGCTCCAGGCATTCAGCTGCTTCTCATCTTCCAGGGAGAAGAATGCGCTGACATCGCTGATCCCTGCCTCTTTCAGCCAGGTCTTGCGCATCAGCTTTGCACCGCGTTTATTGCAGGAATCGAAGGCCAGCACCCCTCCCGGAAAATGCTCGGCCATCATTTGAAACATCTTTTTCACTTCCGCTGTCCTGAAATAATAGAAAACGCCGGCGGCAAAGAAGACCGCTCCGTCCGAGCCATCGATATGATCCTTCCAGGAGTGATCATTCAGATCAAAGGCGAGGTTTTCTTCCCGCTCACCTGCCGGAAGCAGAACATCGCGCACTTCGATCACATCCGGAAGATCGATGTTATAGCCTTTGCACAGTCCGTTATCGATCTTCGCAAAGGTGTCATCCAGACCGCAGCCGAGATTCACGACGGCAGCTTTGGGATGATCTTTCAGGTATGTTTCGATCTCACAGCGAAGGTCGTACTGCCGCTGTGCCACTTCCAGAGCGCCGAACAGGCCTGCAGCAGATTCCATTTTCTTTCGTTTATCGGCAAAGTCATAATCCAGGCTCTCACAGATCCGTTTCGCCTCTGGATCGGAAAAAAGCTCCGGAAAGTGCTCAGAACACACCAGTCTTCCAAACAGAGGAATGACCAGCGTCTCCTGGACCGTGTTTTTCTCAATATGGTATTTCATGTTATCTGTCCTTTCGCTTATATCCGCAATCGCAGTAAGGACCGCCCGAGGCAAGCGTATATTCCCTGACGAACTCCGTCACACCGCCTGCTTCGCTCATGGTATAGTCCAGTCTGCACATTGCGGGTACCAGATCATAAAGTCCCAGCTCCTTCATCAGCGTACAGATGCCGCATTTCGTGAATCGTGCCTCATAACCGCTGCCATCCGGATAGGGAAGATACTCCATGTTCCAGGAATAGGGATTTCGATCCGCCGCACGAAGAGCAGCCGTCGCTTTCATTGCCTGAATGTCTTTATCACTGTATTTCTTTTTTCCGCTCATGCGGCAGAACCATTTCATCGGTACTGTCATCATGGACGCCCGATAGTACTCCGTCGTCTTTTCCACCGTCTCTTTTTTCGGCAGATTCAAAAGAAACGACGATAACAAGGCACAGTTGACGATATTCATTTTGAAGCGGTCCGCTTTTTCAAATTCCGGCAGACGTTCGATGAACTCTTTGTATTTTGGTCTTGCCTTATCCGTGATCGCTTCTGCGGTTTTCTGATCGTATCCGTAAACTGCCGTCAGCTGTTTTTGAAACGATCCGGCAAACAAAAGCCACATGCCCATAGGCATTCCTGCATATCTCATATCATCAGCTCCTTTTCACAACGTGGAAATCACAGCAGTCCCCGCCGGCTCCCAGCGTCTTGGTCCGCAGCAGTTTCCCGCCTTTATACTCGATGGTCGGATAGTCCATGACGCACATATGGGGCGTCAGAAACATGAGGTCTTCCTGCTGTCCGATCTTGCAGACACCGCATTCCCGGTGCGTCACATAGTATTCCGGCACCGAGAGATCATAGGAAAAATCAAAGACCCAGTCCATCGGGTATTCCCGCTTCTGCGAACGCTTTGCGCCACGGACATATTTATCGATCTCTTTCGGATCGAAACAGTTCTTTCCCCGATAGAAGCGCTTCATCATGTCGCTTCTGCACAGCGCATCGATCATTCCGTCAAAGACCTCTGTCGTGATGTGCTCCGGATCCGCCTTGTAGTAGGAATATCCGTAGCAGGCCAGATACATCACCGGTGCGAACATGTTGTCCCTCATCGAACCGACGGAAGGCGTTCTTCTCACCATCGCTTCGTATTCTTTTTTATGTTTCTTCTCAAACGCCCGGATGTCCAGTTCCGGAAGCGCCTTTGCGGTGTAGCCGTAAACTGTCTTGCGGAACATCAGGGGAAATAAGCTTCTTATGATTCCAAGTTTCATCGATCCGCTCCTCCTTTTTCATATGCTTCATTCTGCTATGTGAGCCTCTTTGTCAGCGGATCAGCGCAAAGATGATCGTTTCGATCGGGATGACACGTGTGCTCATTCAGTGACTTTCAAGAATTTTCATCAAAACAGCGTGCAGATCCACGCTGTCAGCGCGGAGACTGCAGGAAAGATCACAACCAGCTTCAGCAGTTGACTTTTGATGTTGAAGCCGTATTTTCTTCCTTCCATCACAGATGCTGCCTCGGGATAATAGTGCTGGAAGAAGTGAG